>JBAXTA010000133.1:0-11298 GCA_037130415.1 Spirochaetota bacterium | reverse complement strand
CGTTCCCTCCCAGCATGGCAATACCGTAGTCCGTGAACGCCTAACTTCTCGGCTCCGCGAAGGCATGGCGAGGAAACTCATCGTCATTTCCACGCCTCCGGGATTCGGCAAGACAACCATTCTCAGCGACTGGGTCAGGGATCAGGGCTTGCCAGCCGCCTGGCTCTCCCTCGATCAGGGAGACAATGACCGCGAGCGTTTTTTCTCATATCTCCATGCTTCCCTGGCCCGAGCCATCGGCGCGGGACTTCAGCGTGCTTCGCCCAGCCACCCCCCCGGTCCGGCACCGAACTCCGCAGAAAGCCTGCTCACCTGGCTCTCGACCCAATGGCCATCATCGACCCCTGGCTCGCAGACGAAGCTCCGCGCGCTCATCGTGTTCGACGACTATAACGCCATCGTAAATCCCGATATACACCGCGAAATCTCCTATCTCATCAAGAATCTTCCCGACGGAATCCGTATCGCCGTGGCCTCGCGCACGGAGCCTCCTCTCCAGTTGCCCCTCCTCCGCGCGCAGAACCAGGTTCTCGAGCTGCACGAAAAGGATCTTCGCTTTTCGCTGCGCGAAACGGAGCTTTTCTTCAACGAGAAGAACGGACTCGCTCTCTCGAAGGACCACATCGCGTCCCTTGACGACCGCACCGAGGGATGGATTGCCGGCCTGCGGCTCGCGGCCCTCGCGATGGAGGGCCGGGAGGACATCGACCGTTTTGTCAGGGACTTCGCGGGATCCAACCGTTATGTGCTCGACTACCTTGCCGACGAGGTCTTCAACCGCCAGAGCGAGAATGTGCAGCGATTCCTCCTCAAGACTTCCATCCTCGACCGGATGACCGCCGAACTCTGCGACGCCGTGATGGGGGAAACTGGATCCCAGGCCCGGCTCGAAGCGATCGAGCGGGAAAATCTCTTCATAATTGTGCTTGACGACAGGCGCCGCTGGTACCGCTACCACCACCTTTTCTCCGACCTTCTCCGCAGCAGGCTGGTCCAGCGCCTGCCGGGGGAGGAGCCGGGCCTCCATCGGACCGCCGCCCTCTGGTACGAGTCGGATGGGCAATCATTCGAGGCTGCGGCCCATGCCTTTGCGGCCAAGGATTATGGGCTCGCGGCCGCTGTCCTCGATCGGGCCTCCGTCACGCTGGCAATGAGCGGCGAGATCGGCACGCTCCTTTCGTGGCTTGGCATGCTGCCCCCCGAGATGCGCCATTCCAATCCCCGGATTCCCATGCTCTATGCCTGGGCGCATTTCATGAAGGCCGACCTTGGCGTAGTGGAGTCTTACGTGCGGGCAGCCCTCTCCGCCATCGGCCGACCGGAAGGCACAATTGGCTGGAATAACGACGACGGGCCTGACGTCAGCAGCCTGCTCGCCCAGGCCTGCGCCCTGCGGGCCTTTGTCGCCGTAAGCAAGGGCGACGCCGCGCTGGCGGTCTCCATCGCGAGGGAAGCCCTTCCCCATATTTCCCAGGATGAGAGGGTCGGCCGCTCGGCTGTCCTCGACGCCCTCGGGGACGGACTGCGCGACATGGATGATTTCCGCTCGGCGCGGGATTCCTATTCGGAGGCGCTAGCCTCGCTTGACGCGAAGGAAACCCGCATACCGGGACTGGCCTTGCGCATGGACCTCGCTCGTATCGCCACTAAAATGGGTTCCCTGGGCGATGCGGAACGGATATGCCGGGAAGTGATCGAGCTTGCGGAGGGCGGTACCCGTCCGACCTTCCCCCTGGCCCAGGCCTACATCCTCCTTGGGGACATACTCCGGGAGCGGGATGAACTCGACAGCGCGGAGGCCATGCTCACCCTTGGCATAGCCCAAAGTGGTCCGGCCGGCTTTCTCCGCTATCTTTGCGTAGGCTATGTCGCAATGGCGCGCTGCGAATTCGCGCGTGGGGACTTTGCCGGCATGGATCGGTCGCTCAGGCGCTCGAACGAGGCCGCTGCTTCTACAAAATCAAACTCGCTCATCGCATGGTGCCGCCAATTCCAGATAAGGCTCGAGCTGGCTGCCGATAGATTGCCGCTCGACGAACTCGAACGATGGATCGAAGCGCACCCACTCCCTGCGTTGCGACAGCTGCCCTACCCGCTCGAGGACGAGCACCTCACCATGGCCCGGATGTATCTCAGCGGAGCCCGAGCGCGAGGGACCTCGATGGAAAGCAGCGATATCCTTGCGATGATCGAGTCCTTGGCCGACAAGGCCAAGGACTCTGGCCGCAATGGCAGCCGCATCGAGATCTGTATCGTCAAGGCTCGCGTTCTCGACCTGGCCTCGCGGCGAGCTGAGGCTTTTGCTACCCTCGACGAGGCCCTTTCCCTGGCTGGATCCGAAGGCTTTGTGCGCATCTTCGCCGACGAGGGCAAGGAAACCCTGGGCATGGTGCAGGCCCTCGCGCAGGGAGGCAAGCACATCGAAGCAGTCGCCCGCATCACCGCCGCGGCACGCGGCAAGACGGACCGAAGCTCGGGATCGCGCATCGCCGCAGCCTTCAGCGAACGGGAACTCGAGGTCCTCCGCCTGATCGCCGTCGGCATGGACAACCAGGAGATTGCGAACAACCTCTTCATCTCGGTCAGCACGGTAAAATCGCACATCACCCGGCTCTACAACCGTCTTGGCGTCGAGAGTCGGACCCAGGCCATCGTCAGGGCGCGCGAACTGGGACTGGCCTGAGCCGCGCCTCACCCGGAAGCCATCAGCAGCTCTCCTTGATGTAGGGCCCGAGGATCATGTCCTTGTAGCCCTTCCCGATGGGGATGCGCGGATAGACCGACTCGTCCTTGTCCACCACGACCTCCAAAAAGCACGATCCCTCCGCCTCGAGGAACTCCTTTAGGGCAGGCTCGAGTTCCTCGCGACTGCGGATCTTCCGCGTCCAATGGAATCCGCACTCCCGGGCGATATTGGCGAAATTCGCGTCTGTCGCGCGTTCTGATCCTGTATACCGGGCCTCATACAGCGATGCCTGGATTCCCCGGATCATCCCGTCGCCGTGATTGTTGAGGAGGAGGACTTTGATCGGCAGCCCGAGCGAGCCGATTGTGTGGATTTCCCCCATATTCATCTTGATGCTGCTGTCGCCGTCGATGGCGATCACGGTGGCGTCAGGATTCGCGTAGTAGGCCCCGATGGAGCTGGGAAGGGAGAATCCCATGGTTCCAAAGGCGCCCGAGGTCAGGAACGAATTGGGACGCAGCGTTTTCAGATACTGGGCCGCAAGCATCTGATGGTTCCCGACCCCTGTGGTGAAAATGGTCGTGGGAGTGATGTGCCTGGAGAGCCGGTCCATGACTTCCGCCGATTGCACGTGCTCCGACTGACGGTTGTAATTGAGCGTGTATTTTTGCTTGAGCTCCGCCGCCCTTGCGCGCCATCCGTCTATCGCGAGCGAGACGGGATGCGCTTCCAGATACTCGAGCAGGTCCTCGAGAACGATGCAGGCGTCCCCGATGAAGGAGAACTTCGGATTGCGGGTTGCCCGTACCTCCTGCACCTTTTCGGCGTTTATATCGATGTACGCTATCTCCGCGATCAGTCCCTCCTCCCCGACCTTTTGCACCACCCGGTCGTTCCAGCGAACGCCAAATGCTATGAACAGGTCCGTTTCCTGAATCGCCTTGTTCGCATAGGGCACGCCGAAGAGTCCGAGCATGCCGAGTGAGGTGTCGAGCGATTCATCGAGGATACCCTTCCCCGTGAGGCTGTTGATCGAGGGTATGTTGAGCTTCTTGTTGAAGCGGCGGATCCTGTCGCTGGCAACCTGTGATTGCAGGCCACCACCGATGTACAGGAGCGGACGCCTCGACTCCTGCAGCATCCTGAAGAACTGCTCGCACTGATTCCGTCCAAGATGATTCTCCTGGTCATACTTGTACTTGTAGCGAGAGATGCCCATTCCCTGATAGACGCATTTTTTCAATTGGAGGTCCATCGGAAAGTCTATTACGACGGGGCCTGGCTTGCCTGCCTTGGCGAAGAAATAGGCGTCCTTGATCGTAGCCTCGATGTCGGTGCTCTCCGCGATGAGAATGACTTTCTTCGCTGCCTCATGAAATACCTCGTTCACGTTGATGTGCTGGAATTCGTCGGTGCCGAGGCGGTTCTGCGGCACCTGGCCCGCGAAGACGAGCAAGGGAATGGAGTCTGCATCGGCATCGGCCACTGCCGTCAGCGTATTGGTGATTGCCGGACCCGAGGTGACGACAGCGACTCCGACCCCTGCGCTCGAGCGAGAAAACGCGGCAGCGCTGAAGGCGCTGGACTGTTCATTGGAGTTGATGACGATCTCGATGCCACTCTTGCCGAGCGCATGGAAGACCGGAAGCACGATGGCTCCGGTATAGCCGAAGACCTGCCTGATGCCCAGGTCCTCGAGGCTTTTCACCATCACTTCGGCACCGTTCATTTCCTTCATTGCGGAACTCCTGATTGGGGGATATGTACTCACTCTGATGTGCTTTCCTTCTCATGCTCGCATATTCTTTGGCAGAGCTTCCATTCGGCTCGTACCCAGGCAGCATGAAAATGTGGAAATCATGTCCGTGGCTTGATACCTCTTCAAAATGGTCTGGCGGCGAGATAGCGGTATTCCCTGTCCTTGCGCACCACGTCCTGCCTGCGCCTGGCCAGCAACTCGGCGGCGCGGAGGGGATCGGAGTCGCGGAGACTCCTGAACCGCGTTTCGTTATAGGTATATTCTTCCATCTTCGAAAGATCGGGCTCCTTGGAGTCGAGCTGGAAGGGGTTCAGGCCCTCGACCCTGCGCCTGGGATCGTAGCGGTAGAGAGGCCATATGCCTGACTCCACAGCGAGTTTCTGCTGGTCCATCCCCGTCGTCATGTCGATACCGTGGTTGATGCAGTGGCTGTAGGCGATTATGAGGGAAGGTCCGTCATAACTCTCCGCGTCGCGGAAAGCCCTGATTGTCTGGGCCATGTTGGCTCCCATCGCGATCTGGGCGACATATGCCGTCCCATAGACCATGGCCATCATACCTAGGTCCTTCTTGCCCAGACTTTTTCCTGCAGCGGCGAATTTTGCGACTGCCCCGATCGGCGTCGCCTTGGACATCTGGCCACCGGTATTCGAGTACAGCTCCGTGTCAAGGACAAGAAGGTTTATGTCGCGTCCCATGGCGAGGACATGATCGAGGCCACCATAACCAATGTCATAGGCCCAACCATCTCCACCCATGCTCCACACTGAGCGCCTGACGAGGGCGTCGGCGACCCCCAGGAGCTCGAGCGCCCAGTCCTCGCCAGAGGATGCGAGGCATTGCCGCAGCTTTGCGACAGCGGTTCGCTCCGTATCGATCTCCTCGTCCGTCGACTCCTTATTGGAAAGGAGCATGGCTGCGAGAGAGTCATCAATGCCAGAACCCGAATGTTCGGCCACGATCTCTCGCGCATATTCACGCTGCTTGTCCGCACTGAGGCGCATGCCGAAACCAAACTCGGCGGCATCCTCGAAAAGGCTGTTCGACCACACAGGGCCACGACCATCCGCACGCTTCGAATAGGGCACCGTGGGGAGGTTGCCGCCATAGACGGAGGAGCAACCCGAGGCGTTGCCCATCGATAGGCGGTCGCCGAAGAGTTGTGAGAGAAGCTTGACGTAGGGTGTCTCCCCGCAGCCAGCACAGCAGCCTGAGAATTCGAAAAGGGGCTGGCGCATCGAAATGCCCTTGGCCGTCGAGAGGTTGAGAAGCTTCGCATCGGTGTTGGGAATACCTAGAAAGAACTGCCAATTGGCTGCTTCTGTGTCGCGGAGTGGCATCTGCGGCTCGAGATTGATTGCCTTGCGGCCGTGCGCTGCCTTGTCCTTGAGAGGGCAGGAATGAACGCAGGCTCCACAGCCTGTGCAATCCTCTGGCGCCACCTGGAGGCTGACCCTGAAACCGGCAAACTCCCGCCCCTTTGCTTCGATCGACTTGAAGCTAGGCGGTGCGCCGGCCGCGTAGCGTGCTTCATATGCCTTGAGCCGTATGGCCGCATGGGGGCAGACCATCGTGCACTGCCCGCACTGGATGCAGAGCTCCGGGTTCCATACAGGGATCTTTTCAGCCACGTTCCTCTTCTCGTATTGCGTCGTTCCGGTTGGATAGGTTCCGTCGTCGGGTAACTGGCTGACCTTGAGCTGCGAGCCACGCAGGGCGATCATCTGCCCCAGGACTTCCTTCACGAAAGAAGGCGCATCCGAGGGAACGGGGCTCTTCATGCGGTGTTTGCCGTCAGCAGTGGAAGGATATCGAACCTCGCGGACACCGGTCAGGGCAAGATCAATAGCCGCCATGTTTTTTGCGACGATATCGGCTCCCTTTCGCTCATAGCTTTTGCCCGTGTATTCCTTGATGAGTCCGATCGCCGTCTTCTCGGGAAGGGCGCCAGAGATCTTGAAAAAGGCCGTCTGCATAATCGTGTTTATGCGGCCTTTCATCCCTGCCCTTTCAGCGATTGCCATCCCATCAATCACAAATAAGCGAAGCTTCTTCGCGATGATCTCGCGCTGGACCTCGATCGGCAGTTCCTTCCATACGGCACTTTCGTCATAGGGGCTGTTGAGGAGGAAGGCTGCTCCGATCTTTGCGCTCCCAAGCATGTCGAGCTTCTCGACGAAGGAAAACTTGTGACAGGCGATGAAGTCCGCCCTGCTGACGAGATAAGGTTTCCTGATTGCCTTGGGACCAAAGCGCAGGTGGCTGATCGTATAGGTGCCTGCCTTCTTGGAGTCGTACTCGAAGTAGCCTTGGGCGTTGTTCATCGTCTCGTCGCCGATCATCTTGATCGAGTTCTTGTTCGCTCCCACGGTGCCGTCTGCACCGAGACCGTAGAAAAGGCACTCAACGATGCCATCATCAGCGATCTGGAAGTCGGCGTCCCAGGGGAGGGAGAGATGGGTCACGTCATCATGTATACCAATGGCGAAGTGCGGCTTGGGGTCGTCCTTCCTGAGTTCGTCGAACACAGCCTTGGCCATCGCAGGGGTGAAGTCCGCCGATCCCAGACCATAGCGCCCTCCCGTCACCAGCGGCCAGACATTCCCTCCGGCTAGGCCACCGGATTCGCAGAGCGCTACACGTACCTCCTCGTAGAGCGGTTCGCCGAGAGCTCCAGGTTCCTTCGTCCGATCGAGCACCGCGATCCTGCGAACGGTTTCGGGGAGGGCGGCGATGAAGCGCTCGCCCGAGAAGGGCCTGAATAGTCGTACCTTTAGGACACCGACCTTTTCTCCCCGCTCGGCAAGGCAAACAACTACCTCCTCGACGACTTCTGAGCCAGATCCCATGACTATGATGACCCGCTGCGCGTCGCGTGCCCCCTTATACTCGAAAGGAGCGTAGCTGCGACCTGTGAGACTCCCGAGCTTTTCCATGCAGCTCTCCACAATGCCGGGAACCTCTAAATAGTATTTGTTCGCGGCCTCGCGCCCAATGAAATAGACATCGGGATTCTGGGCTGTGCCACGGAGCGTGGGCCTCTCAGGATTGAGTCCCCGGTCGCGATGGGCTTTGACGAGCCTTCCGGGGATCATGCTCCGCATTACCTCGTACCCGAGCTCCTCGATTTTAGCAACCTCGTGGGATGTGCGGAACCCATCGAAGAAATGAACAAATGGCACCCTCGCTTCGAGGGTAGCAGCGTGCGCGATAAGCGCCATGTCCATGGCTTCCTGCACATTGCTGGACGAAAGCATGGCCCAACCAGTCTGGCGAACTGCCATTACGTCCTGATGGTCGCCGAAGATAGAGAGCGCATGCGCTGCCACAGCGCGCGCAGCCACATGGAATACCGCAGGGCTGCATTCACCCGCTATCTTGAACATGTTGGGGATCATGAGAAGAAGCCCTTGAGAAGAGGTGAAGGTCGTCGTAAGGGATCCGGTCGTAATGGCGCCGTGGGCAGCTCCAGCCGCGCCGGCTTCCGACTGCATCTCCGTGACTTGGGGGATCGTACCCCAGATGTTTTTCCGTCCTTGGGCAGAGAATTCATCGGAAATCTCGCCCATTGGCGAAGAAGGAGTTATGGGATAGATGACAACGACTTCGCTCACCGCGTGCGCGACATGGGCGGCTGCGGCATTGCCATCCAGCATGACAAACTTCCTCATATCTTTTCGCGCTCCGGCGCCGCGTCCCAGTCGCGAATTGTCTTTTCAAGAAGTTCGACCGTCGCCGCGACATAGCGCTTCCCCCGCTTTGCTGTGGCCCTGCGCGGATCGCCGATCACGCCGATCTCTGAGAGACTCCTCGTGCCGCCTTCGAAGAGGCGTTTCTTCGCTACCCTGTCGAAGGGCGCCAGGAAGCCGGCCTCCGCCCTTTCCATCCGTACCAATTCGGGGAAATAGGCGAGCATCTGCGAGGCTTCGGAATCGCCGGCGTGTGCGCCTACCTCTTCGGGCCTGATGCCCTCGTCGCAGCCAACCCCGTTCATCCTTCCGAGTAGCTCAAGGAGATCGGGTTCGGGATAGAAGCGGCAGTCCGGATAGGCTGTGCGCATCCGCTCGACGGTTTCCCTTACCGCATCGTAGTTTCCCCCATGGCTGCAGAAGAAAAGCATTTTCCGGAATCCATGGCGCACATAGCTTGCGACGTAGTCCTCGAGAACCATGACAAGGGTCTCCTTCCGCAGGCTCAGGGTGCCAGGAAAGGACAGGTGGTGAGGAGAGATGCCAGGGCGAATCACCGGCGCGACAAGGGCGTTGCCGAGTCGCCCTGCGAGTTGGACAGCATCAACCTGCCCCATCAGGGCATCGGTGCCCAGGGCGAGATGTGGACCGTGCTGCTCGACCGCTCCGACGGGGATTATCACGGTCGTGGCGCCAGCTTCCATGGCGTCCCTGATTTCCGGCCAGGTCATTTCTTCCATCAACACAGCGTGCACAATTGCCACCTCTTTCTCAAAGCTGATCGAAGAGCCGGACCAGGACATCCTGGTACTCCCCGGTTTTCTCCCACATGATGTGATGGCTCGCATCGAACCAAACAAGCTCTTTTTTGGGCGCCGTGAGCTTCTCGAAAAGCTCTGCTGCAGCGCCAGCCGCTGTCTGGAGGTCATGCCTTCCGAGCAGGAAGTACACCGGGAGCTCGAAGGAGGTCCCTTCGCCTTCCAGATCGAGGTTCTCGTTGCATTCATGGTAGGTCAGGTTTATCAGGTGACCCTTGCGCTTCATCCACGCCAGGGAGTCCAAAAGCCTGTACTCCTTCGACAGGAGTAGATCGCGCACGAAGATCCTGGTCATGTTGAGCCGCAGTGCGTCTCCGTGGAGTCGTTCGCAGTGCTTGAAAACAATGAGCATGCCGGCCAGACCCTCGTGTCCGGGCTCAACCTTGTGGAGGAGTCCCTTCACCTGGGGTATCTTCCTGAAAGGCGGGGGACCGAGAAGCTCGAGGTCGGAGATGGCCTCTCGATCCCCGACCTCACGTGCCTTCGCCAGCGTGGCGTCGTAGTTGCGCTTCCCCAGATCGTTCGACATGCAGGCGATGCCGGCATAGGCGAGATAGCGGTCGGGATGACGCTGAGCCAGGATATATCCGAGGCCCGTGCCCCAGGAGTGCCCGACGAGGTAGACCTTCGGTACCTTGAAGCGCGAACGGAGGTAATCGGTGACCGCCAGGCCATCTTGTATGAATTGTTCCTTGTTCAAGCTCGCGTCGTCGAGAGGGCCCTCGCCTGACAAGCCAGCCCCGCGCTGGTCCCACTGGACGACGACAAAGTGCCGCTCGAGCTCACGCTGGTAGCAGCGGAAGACGCCGATATGCGCGGAGCCGGGGCCACCATGGAGGAACAGGAGAACGGGCTTTGATGCGTCCCGGCCTCGGATGAGAAGCCACTGGCGAAGACCTTCTATCTGGACGCTCGTGAGTTCGGCTATCGAAGCAGGCACGACTCGACCCGACCCATCGCGGATGGGAGGCGTGTGCCTCGGCGCGATGGCTCGATAGAGGAAGAACGCGATTGCCACGGCGATGATCGTCGCACTACCGATGAACAGGAGTTCAAGAATCACAGCCACAATCACCCTCCTCTGTTGTTGCGCATCGCTAGAAGCGTAACGCCCTGCCAGGCTTGAGATCGGTCATGACTCCGCCATCCAGGACAGCCGTGCCATTGACGAAAACATGCCTGATCCCCGATGGTGCCGTGTCGGGTTCCCGATAGCTCGCGTTATCCGCCATCGTCGCAAAATCGAAAATGACGATATCCGCATCCGAACCCAAGGAGAGCCGCCCCTTCTTTTCAAGGCCGAAGCGACGGGCCGGCATGATGGTCATGCGTTCCAGGGCCTCGCTGAGGCTCATGACCTTCCTCTCCCGCACAAGCCATTGGATAAAGCGCGGGAAGGTGCCAGAACAGCGTGGATGGGAAGGAGATCCGGTGACAGGGTCGAAATCGCCATCGGAGATGAAGGAAACCCACTTTCGCAGCAGTACTTGCTCGATGAGGTCCCGATCAAAAAAATGGAGTACTACCAGGGTTCTCGGGTCCTTCTTCCGTATCTGTCGGAGAAGCGGGCGCGTAAGGCGTTCTCCCGCATGGGGTCCCGTGCCCACTTCAATCATGCCGATGTCGAGGAAGACGCTGCTTTTTATGACCTGGGGAACGGGAAATCCCATCTCGAAAATGTCCAGCAAGGCGGCATCGATCCAGGTGCCACCCGCGTCATAGGGGTGCATGTCGGACTCGATGTCGAGCCCCTCCGCCCTCGCCTCCTCGACCAGCCGGAGGCCTTCTTGAAGGAGTGCCTCGCGAGGCCGTGTCCGAATGCCGATCTGCCCTCCTATATGGGAGATATGGAAGCGGGCCTGTGTCGTGCGCGCCGCGTCGAGGACTTCCCTGATGGCTGCCGGGGCCCCTGATTTCAGGAAGGGCACAAAGGGCCCGCCGGAGCGGATATGCACGGGACAGGGAATATCGCGGTCACGGGCCAGGTTGCCGAAGGCTTTGAGCTCTTTCAAACTGGTACCGGGCGAATACTCGATGCCAAAGGACAGGCCGATCGCACCCCCGTCAAGGGCCCGCTGGGCCAGCTTGAGCATGCGCCCGATATCCTCGTCGGAGGCGGGCTTCCCCGGATCGACGCCTGCGGCCTTGCGGATATCGGAGGCGCCCGTCAGAAAGGCAGTATTGACGGGGAAATTCCCGTCCACGCGATCCAGGAAGGCAGCGACATCGAGGCCTTCTGGCGCGACCGTCGTGCCGCAATTTCCCGCAACGACGGTGGTGACCCCCATCCTGGCATTGCAATGGCCTGCATGGGGAATGCCGTCCACATGGCTGTGGATGTCGATG
>JBAXTA010000132.1:0-11309 GCA_037130415.1 Spirochaetota bacterium | reverse complement strand
GCGATGAACTTGTGCAATAAAAATGACTTCTCCGCGCCGGAGAAGGCGATGAACTTGTGCAATAAAAATGACTTCTCCGCGCCGGAGAAGGCGATGAACTGGTCCAATGGCCCACTCCGCGCCCGATGCCGGAGCTTGGCCTTTGGCCGATCTTCACGCTGCCGCGGATTGTGCTGGACGAGGCTGTCCGGCAATGCCAGGCCTGTTTTCGGGGTGAAAGATGCCAACTAAGCATGTATTCCGTCCCGGCGAGATCGTCGCCCTGCAATCGAGGATCATCATCGGCCAGCTCGCTGCCGAGGGCAAGGCTGTCGTCGAGGCTTCCGAGGACGATGTCGACGCAATCCCCGAATACACCGGCCCTACCGCCGACGATCTTCGCCGCGAGGCGGAGCTGTTCAAGGCCACCTGGGATGCCGAGAGGGAGACGATGATCGCTGTCGCCCGGACCGAGGCGGCCATGATCCGCAAGGACGCCGAGGCTGCGGCCTTCGAAGAGGTGCGGCGGAAGAGCAACGAGGCCCAGAAGATACGGCGGGAGGCCGAGGAAGCCGCCTTGCGGATCGTCACCGAGGCCGAGACGAGGATCACCGAGCTCGAGTCCCAGGCAATCGCCAAGGTCGAGGCCGCCGAGAAGGAAGCCACCAGGCGGGGACGCGAAGCCGGCCGCGATGAAGGTTTCAAGGAGGGTGTGACCGAGGTCGAGCGCCTGGTCACGCGCATCCATGTCATCCTCGACCGCGCGATGGAAAAGCGGGCGGAAATCCTGGAGCAGGCGGAGACGCAGGTCGTCGAGCTCGTTCTCCTGGTAGCACGCAAGGTCGTCAAGGTCATCTCCGAGAACCAGAAATCGGTCGTGGTGCAGAACATCCAGCAAGCCCTCAGGAAACTCAATACCAAGGCAGACGTTGTCGTGCGGGTCAACTTGGCCGACCTCGAACTGACAACCTCCCACATCAAGGATTTTGTGCAGATGGCCGAGAACGCGAAGAATCTGACTGTCGTCGAGGACACGACCATCGACCGCGGAGGATGCATCATCGAGACCGATTTTGGCGAGATTGACGCGCGCATCTCCAGCCAGCTCTCCGAGCTCGAGGACCGCATCCTCGAGGTCTCGCCCATCCGCGCCCGCGGAAAGGCCCTGCCCTAAATGATCCGAACCACGAAGACCTTCACGAAGTACCTGGCGGCGGTGGAGCGGACCGATCCGATCAAGTACGTAGGCCGGGTTACCAAGGTCCTCGGGCTCCTGGTGGAGGCCCGGGGACCGAGCGCGGTCATCGGGGAGGTCTGCCAGATCCTCTCCCCGAGAACAGGCACGTCCTCCTTTGCCGAGGTAGTGGGCCTCCGTGAGGACGCTGTCCAGCTCATGTCCTACGAAGCCCTCGAGGGCATCGAGGTCGGCTGTCCCGTCGTTGCCACCGGGGAGCAGCTCCACATTCCCGTTTCCGACCGCCTCCTCGGGCGGGTCCTCGATTCCATGGGCCGGCCCGTGGATGGGAAGGGCGACATCTCCTCGGAGCTTTTTTACCCTGCGGTTGCCAAGCCGCCGAATGCCCTCACGCGGAAGCGCATAACGCGCCGCGTCGTGACGGGCGTGCGTTCCATAGATGGCCTGGTCCCCCTCGGACGCGGCCAGCGCATGGGTATCTTTGCCGGCTCTGGCGTCGGCAAGTCCACCCTCCTGGGCATGATAGCCCGCAACACGGACGCCGACGTCAACGTCATCGCCCTCATCGGCGAGCGCGGCCGTGAGGTCCGCGAGTTCCTCGAGAACGACCTCGGCCCCGAGGGCCTCGCCCGTTCCGTCGTAATTGTCTCGACCTCGGACACTCCGCCGCTGGCGAGGCTTCGTGGTGCCTACGTGGCCTCGGCCGTGGCCGAGTACTTCCGCGACCAGGGCAAGGACGTAATGCTGCTCTTTGACTCGGTGACCCGCTTTGCGCGCGCCCAGCGAGAGATCGGCCTCGCCGCAGGCGAGCCACCGACCACGCGTGGCTACACTCCCTCGGTCTTCGACTCGATGCCCAAGCTCCTCGAGCGCTCGGGCACCTCCGAAAAGGGTTCCATCACGGGCATCTACACGATCCTTGTGGACGGCGACGACATGGACGAGCCCGTGGCTGACACCGTCCGCGGAATCCTTGACGGACACATCGTCCTGGACCGGAAGCTCGCAGAACGCTACCACTACCCGGCGATCGACGCCCTGAAGTCCGTGTCGCGACTTACCGGTGCCGTCACCGGGCCTGCCACGCGCAAGGTCATGGGCTATGTCCGGAAGCAGCTCGCCGTATATTCCGAAAACGAGGACATGATAACCATAGGTGCCTACGTGAAGGGTTCGAACGCCGAGGTAGACGAGGCCATCGACCGACGCCCCGGCGTGCTTGATTTCCTTACCCAGGATATCGAGGACCGGGCTCCCATCGCCGATACGCTCAGGAAACTCAGTGGCATTGCAGGCATGGAGATCCCTCCCGAGGAGATCGCCGAGGCTTCCCGCGCCGGCGAGGAAAGGATCCGCATAGTTGTGAGGGGTGACTTCGACGATGATGACCAGGCCGGCGGGAGCGCAATCGAGGCTCATGCGTCGGCGCATGAAGCGCCACGAGACGTTCCATGAAGCGTTTCCGTTTCAAGCTGCTGCACCTTCTTGAGCTGCGTGCCTTCCATGAAAAACGTTCCGAACTCGTACTTGCGGAGAAGGCAGGAGCCTGCGCCGTCCTTGAGGGCCGCATCGCGGGGAACCTGGAGTCAAGGGCAAGGACCATCAGGGAGCGTACGGGGCGGAGCCTTTCCATTCCGGATTTCATGGCATCGGAGCTGTACCGCGCCAGGCTTGACGGCGAGCGCGAGCGCCTTGGCGTCGAGCTCCTCGGTGCCGAGTCGGAGCGGGAGCTGGCGCGTGTGGAGTATCTTTCCAGGCGGCGCGACCGCGAGGCAGTCGACAAGCTGCGTGAGAGGCGCGAGGCGGAATACTACCGTCTCGCGGCCCGCGAGGAAACGAAGGCCCTCGACGACCTGGTGAGGAGGCCTGCCATCGGCGCTTCCTCAAGGTCCACCATCGGGGCGGGGAGTCGTTAGGACATGGCAGGCATCGGCAAACCGCGCGTGCTCGGAAGGGTTGCGCTCCTACTGATACTCATCATCGCACTTGTAGCGGGTGGACTCGTATGGTTCGACTGGCTCGGCATCGTCGATGCCAAGTCGGTGCTCGGCCCAGCCTACCGCCTTGTCGGCATACAGGCCAGGAAGGGCTCGACCATTCCCGTGACAAGTCCCGCCCTCCTCGACGAGGAACGCTTTGCCAAGCGCCTCGAATCGCTGACCATCCGCTCGGAGGAGCTCGACAAGCGCGAATCGGAGCTGGTCAAGGCCGAGTCCGGCGCCGGGCAGAAGGTGCAGGAGCTCGAGGATCGCGTCCGCGCCATCGATGATCGAGAGAAATCCTTCAACGAGACGGTGAAACAGTACGATGATAGAAAGGCCAACGTCGCGCAGAATGCCGTCTATCTGACTGGCATGCCGCCGGCGAAGGCCGTGGAGATCCTGAAGGCGCTCGATGACCAGTCGGTAATCGACCTTTTCAGGGCTGTCGAATCGCAGGCCAAGGCTGCCGGCACACCCTCCATCGTTCCCTATTGGCTCTCCCTGATGCCGCCGAACCGATCGGCCGACATCCAGCGGAAAATGACGATCAAGCCCTCCGCCTTCCCCTGAGGTCCGGAGCGCTCCCCCGTCATGGAGAGGAGAAAGGAGCGCTCGTACGATCGCAGACGCATCGAACATAATTGCGAAGGTTCCTTCGCAGGCCTCGGCCCATGGGACCTCGGCTGCTGCAGGCGAGGGCGCGGCAGCGGGCGGAGCCTTTTCCAGGGCTGTGCGAGGCAAGCCCTCCGAGGGTTCCTTTGCGGCATTTTTCGGAAAGGCCCTCGCCGCAGCCACTGAGGGTTCAGCCGCCACAAAGGCAGGAGACAGCCCCGCCGAAGCAAAGGCAGCCAGGCTGGCCAAGGTCGAATTCAAGGGGGAACCTGCCCAGTCCCTGGCAAAGATCCAGGGCCATTCCGCCTTGCTGGCAGGACCTGAAACCACGGTCAGACAGGCGGCAGCTTCGACAAAAGCCCTTGTCCCGATGCCTTTGTCAACGCAGGGAAACGAGGAAGCTGTACAAGCTTCAAAGCCCAACGAAGCAGGACGGGCGAAGGCAAAGAAACAGCTGTCAGACACGGAAGGCAGGGATGTTCCCGAGACCGGGGCAACTGAAGCGGTATTGCGGGTTACGAAAAAAGGCAGATCCTCCCGAAGCGATGAGCCGCCTGAGGGCCTCCCTGCCGGCGCACAGAACGGGTTGGTCGCGCAAGGGCCGGCAGCCGAGGGCAAGTCGAAGCGGGTCGGAACGAAGGACGAGGCCACCGAGGCGCGACCTGTCGACGAGCCAGGCGCAAAGGCAAAGAACAGGGATGACACGACGCTCGCATCCCGCATCCAGATCCTCGACCAGCGACGCGCTGCCTCGAAAAAGGACGCCGCGGCAGACGAGGCAAAGGGTGTCGAGTCAGCCAGCGAAAAGGGCCACTCTTCGTCGCGGAGCGAGGAGCAGTCGAGAAAGGGCGAGATATTGATCGACGCCTCGAACCGCGAGCCAAAACGCTCCGAAGGAGCGCAGACGGCAGGACCGGAGGCAGCCAGGGGGGATTTCGCTTCCCTCCTCGCTGACAGGTTGCGCGATACAGGGAATACGGAGATTGTCCAGAGTGCACGCATAGTCCTCCGCGACGGGGATTCCGGCACGATTCGCATGCGGCTCAATCCTCCCGAACTCGGGAACGTCAAGATCGAGCTGAATCTGGCCGACAACAATATCATCGGGCGCATCATCGTCGAGTCGGACGAGGCCAAGAGCGCCTTCGAGAAGGGACTTTCCAGCCTCCAGGATGCCTTCAGGTCCGGTGGCTTCGAGTCAGCGAAACTGAATGTCGAAGTGGGCTCAGGAAACGGTGGACAGGCTGCCTGGAACGGTTCAGGACAGGAGGGCAAGCCCGATACCGGGCCCTTCTGGTCGAACCGTTCGCGTGACAATGCCTTCGGGACGGCTACGCAGGCGGCTATCAGGCAGGGTTCATGGAGCGACAAGG
The DNA here is from genome assembly GCA_037130415.1 of Spirochaetota bacterium. GTDB lineage: Bacteria > Spirochaetota > Spirochaetia > Treponematales > Rectinemataceae > CAIJMU01. Next base: position 6,168 of record JBAXTA010000132.1, on the reverse strand, counting down.
CCGTGGACATAGTCGTCTAGCGGGAAAGACATCGTTTTCCGGCCGTGCAGGCATGGCCGGATGCATCGGGAAATCAGTCCGTTACCGGGAGGCGCCTCGCGTCTCCTGCGTCCGGACAGGAGGATATGATGGAGATGAGCACAGCGCTTTCAGGCGCGGACCTGGCCCGGACCAAGCTCGATGTCGAGGCCTTCAACAAGACGCTGAACCAGGGCAAGGGCTTCAAGCCTACCCTGGACCGCGATGACTTCCTCAAGATCCTCGTAACGCAGCTGCAGCACCAGGATCCCTCCGCACCCCTCGAGGACAAGGAGTTCATCGCACAGATGGCGCAGTTCTCCTCGCTCGAGCAGATGACCAACATGAGTCAGGGCTTCAGCAAGCTCTCGGGGCTTCTTGCGTCGAGCGAGGCTTCGGGTTTCCTCGGCAAGAACGTGAGCATCGCCGAGGGCGACAAGACGATCACGGGCATGGTTACCGAGGTCATCCGGGGAGACCACCCCCTGATCGGGGTGAATGGTCAGTATTATGACGTCGAGCAGGTCCAGAAAATAGTTCGGCAGGAGGGCTAGCAGCATGCTTCGTTCGCTATTCTCGGGAGTCGCTGGCCTCCAGAACCACCAGATCCGCATGGACGTGGTCGGCAACAACATCGCCAACGTCAACACGACAGGCTTCAAGAAGGGGAGGGTCAACTTCCAGGACCTCCTCTACCAGCAGATGGCCGGGGCCTCCAAACCCAACGGCGATGTGGGTGGCGTCAATCCCAAGGAAATAGGACTAGGTATGTCCATCGCCTCGGTCGATACCATCCACACCCAGGGTTCCCTCCAGACCACGGGTGTCATGACCGATCTCGCGATCCAGGGCAACGGGTTTTTCGTCCTCAAGAAGGGCGAGCAGACCATGTTCACCCGCGCGGGCGATTTCGGCCTCGACAAGGACGGGAAGCTCGTCAATCCCGGAAGCGGCCTCAATGTCCAGGGATGGCTTGCGAAGGCTGTCAATGGCCGCGACGTCATCACTACTTCAGGACAGCTTCAGGACATCACCATTCCGGTAGGGTCGAAGGACCCTGCGCACGCTACCCAGAAAGTCGATCTCGCCTGCAACCTCGACAAGCGTACGCCCGAGATCCCCCAGGGCTCCAACGCCGACACCACCGAGCAGGGAACCTGGCGGATCGAGGAGAAGCTCTACGACAGCTTCGGGCAGGTTCATAATCTGCGTGTCGAATTCACCCGGGTGGCGGGACAGAACAACCAGTGGAATGCGGCAGTCAGCGTCGATCCCGAAGCCAAGACTGCGACCAACACTGCAGTAGCCATCGGTCAGCCGGCTACCGGTCAAGCCAATTCCTTTTTGGTCGAGTTCGACAACCGCGGCCTTCTCCAGCGTGTAACCGATCGCCAGGGTGCAAACGCCCCGACGACAGGCGCCATTGATATCGGTGTCTCCTTCGATGTCCAGGGAGCGACCGCACAGGGCGGAGTCCCTGCGCGGCAGGACTTCAGGCTCAATCTTGGCAACGCAGGTTCGGCTACGAACACAGTCACGCAGTTCGCCGAGCGATCATCGACGAAGGTCTTCAGCCAGGACGGTTACGCCATGGGCTATCTCGACTCCTTCAAGATCGACCAGACCGGCGGAGTCACTGCTGTCTATTCCAATGGATCCAACCGCTCGATCGGCCAGGTTGCCCTGGCGAGCTTCACCAATCCCAACGGCCTTGAAAAGATAGGCGAAACAAACTTCGTCCAGTCGAACAATTCTGGCATGGCCAACGTCGGTCCCTCAGGCATCGCGGGCAAGGGGAAGATCGTCGCAGGATCGCTTGAGATGTCGAACGTCGATCTTGCCGAGCAGTTCACCGACATGATCGTGACCCAGCGAGGTTTCCAGGCGAACTCGCGCACCATCCAGACTGCTGACCAGATCCTCCAGGAGCTGCTCGCGCTGAAACGCTAGGTCATAGCATAGAAAGAGAACCACGGATCTAGGCCTGGCGGGTGAAGCCGGGTCTGGCTCCGTGGTCTTCCTCACCCATTGGAGGCCATGAAATGATCGAGCTGACCCTTCTCTCCGGCAAGCCCTTCCTGATCAACCCCCACCAGATCGAGACCGCCGAAGCCAAGCCTGATACAACCCTTCACCTCCTGTCGGGCAAGACCATCGTGGTGAAGGAATCGATTCCTGAGTTCCAGGCGAAGGTTGTCGCGTACCGGCGGAGCATTGGAGTCCTTTCGGATACGCCCTGAACCGCACTTGCTACGCTTTTCAGTCGGGCCACCTTCGTGTATACTTAATTTCGTAATTGCTCGCAAAAGCATTCCGATAATCGGAAGACAGGTCCGATGTACGGGTCGCTGGGGAGGTACTGGCCATGTCCGACAACGTGGATGATCATGACGTCAATTTCGCCGAAGGCGGGGAAGGTGACGCGGCGCCTGCAAAAGCGAAGGGTATCGGCCCCGGCATCCTCAAGATCCTGATGTTTGTCGGCATAGCCATTGGCGCGGTGATCCTCATCGTCACAGTCGTGGTCGTCACCATAAATATCATGAACGCCGGCGGAAAGACCGTGAAGCAGATGCCGGTTTCAGAAGCCTACCAGGCCTCCACCCCGATCTACCAGTACATCGAGAGCCTCGCGGAAGTCCGGACGAGGACCGCGGATGTCGAACCCCATTCCGCGATCGTGAAGATCGCCATCGGCATGGAAAAGGAAGACAAGGAAGGACCGGTGGAGGTCAACGAGCGCGGACCGCAGATTCGTGACTTGCTCCGTTCGTTCTTTTCCAAAAAGACTTCTGCCGAGCTGGCTCCTGGTCGGGAAGAAGAAGTCAAGATGGAGTTGCTCGAGACCCTCAACGGCATGCTCTCAAAGCGCATGGTCAAGGAAATCCTTTTCGAGCGGCTCGATGTCGTCGCCCAGTGAGCGCGGGATCCTGCGTCCATGGCTGAGGTCCGGGAAGGTCGGGAGAAACGATGACTGAAGTCCTTTCACAGGATGAGATAGACCAGCTTCTCACCGCCATCAACGCCGGCGAGACCGAGATCGAGACGATCAAGCCGACCGCCGATACGCGCAAGATCAAGATCTATGACTTCAAGCGTCCGGACAAATTCTCGAAGGAGCAGATCCGCACGGTGCAGATCATGCACGAGACCTTTGCGCGACTTACGACGACCAACCTTTCGGCGAGTCTCCGTACCCTGGCCCATGTCCATGTAGCCTCGGTCGACCAGCTGACCTATGAAGAATTCATACGATCGATCCCGACCCCGACCACGCTTGCCAACGTGAGCATGGATCCCCTCAAGGGATCGGCCATCCTCGAAATCGATCCCTCGATCACCTTCACGATCATAGACCGCCTTTTTGGCGGCACGGGCGAGGGGGCGAAGCTCGCACGTGAACTTACCGACATAGAGCATTCCGTCATGGAAGGCATCATCGTGCGCATCCTGGGCAACATGCGCGAGGCCTGGACCCAGGTCATCGATCTCCGTCCCAGGCTCTCGCAGATCGAGACCAATCCCCAGTTCGCGCAGATCGTGCCCCCGACAGAAATGGTCGTGCTCGTGACCCTCGAGACCAAGGTCGGCGATGTGGAGGGCATGATGAACCTCTGCATTCCCTACATCACGATCGAACCGATCGTTTCCAAGCTGTCGGCGCAATACTGGTATTCCTCGGTGCGCAGGGGTGCGACCTCGGAGAATTTCAACATATTGAAGGACAAGCTCTCGACCGTCGAGATCCCGGTCATCGCGGAGATTGGAAAAATAAATCTACCCATCCGCGAGGTGCTTGCACTCCGCGTGGGCGACGTGATCAGGCTCCATTCGGTAAGGGTCAGCGATCCGATGAGCCTCAACGTCGGAACCAAGAAGAAATTCCTGTGCAAGCCTGGAACGATCGGTAAAAAGATGGCCGTCCAGATCACGAAAAAGCTCGAGGAAGTCGGCCAGGATGAGCTCGAGGAGCTCAGCGGAGAAGGAGAAGATTACAATGGGTGACGCCGCGCTTTCCCAGAACGAGATAGATTCCCTGCTTCAGGGCTTCGACTCGGGTCCGCCTCCCGCAGCAGCCAGGGGTGGCGGAGGCTCGCCCGGTCCCGCGTCGCCCGAAGCCGGTGCCTTCAAGAGCGTGCTCGAGAGCTGTTCCCAGACCCTCTCCCAGGTACTGTCGACCTTCACGAATTCTTCTGCCACGATAGGATCACCGGTCGTCGATGTCATCAACCGGGAGGGACTTCTCCGCGAGCTACCCGAGGAGATCATGGCCGGCAGCGTGCCCTTCGAGGGATCCTTTCCCGGAGAGCACCTCTTCCTGATGCCCAAGGACCTCGCGGTCGCCATAGCCGCGCAGGCCAACGGCGATTCAGGCCTTACAGACCTCGATGACATGTCCATCAACGCCCTTCAGGAATGTGTCTCACAATTGACGGGATCGGAGATCAGCACCTTTTCGTCCAAGACCTCCAACCAGGGCATAGCCTCCGGCATCGCCGAGGGGTCATTTGGCCCCAAGGCCATGGCCCGCGTTCCCTCCGGGGATATGATGCGGGCAACCTGGTCCGTCAAGATAGGCAACGAAGCGCCGATGCGCATGGTCGAAATCTTCTCGATGACCTTTGCCCGAGACATCATAGCGGCTTCGGGCGGCGGGTCGAACCAGGGCGGCAATTCCTTCGGCGGCATGGGCGGCGGCATGCAGTCCATGGGACAGGGCTTCGGTGGCGGTGGCGGTGGCGGTGGTGGTGGTGGTGGTGGCGGAATGGGTTTTGGCGGAGGCGGCTACGGAAACCAGATGAGTCCCCCGAATGTCCAGCCCGTACAGTTTGGCAGTCTCCAGATGGGCTCTGCGTCCCACGAGTCCGGAAACATCGGCCTCATCATGGATGTCCAGATGGAGATGACGGTCGAACTCGGAAGGACCCGCAAGCTCATCAAGGAAATCCTGGGCATGGGCGAGGGAACGATCATCGAGCTTGACAAGCTCGCCGGCGAGCCCGTCGACATCCTGGTCAACCACAAGCTCATTGCCAAGGGCGAGGTCGTGGTCATCGACGAGAATTTCGGAGTGCGCGTCACCGAGATAGTCTCGACGATAGAACGGATGTCCGACCTCGGCTGATCGTACCGATTGCCCCAAACCGTGGATGGTTGACGCTTTCTGCGGATTAATCGTAATTCCTCGCTTGCGCTACGGCCTTTCCATGCGATAAGATAAGCATTGGGAGGGATCTTTTGAAAATGCGCATGCTCGCCCTGTTCGCCGTCGTGGTGTTCGGTGCGGTGGCGTCTCTTCCGGCCCAGCAGCCTGCTGCGAAGCCGGGAACGGTGTCGGTCCAGGCATTGGGGAATGCCGCGACCGTCGATGAGACGACGCTGTCATTGGACCCCGTTGGCGCTGCGGCAAATCGTCCGGCTACCGCAAAGGGGCCGGATACGTTGTTGTATCTCCTCAGGATGGTCATCGTGCTCGCCTTGGTGGTGGGCGTGATGTATCTCGTTTTCATGCTCATGCGGAAGCTTTCCCGTCCCAAAGGCGATGTCGATTCGCCGATAAGAATCATGGCCTCGTCCCCCCTTGGCGCCGGGAAGTCCCTCCATCTGGTGGGTCTTGGCAGCAAGGCCTGGCTGATAGGAAGCGGAGAGCATGGCCTCTCCCTCATCGCGGAGGTGGACGACAAGGAACTCCTCGACGGCATTGATCTCGAGCTTGCTTCGAGGAAGACCGTAAGCTCCGACTTCTCCTCGATCCTCTCTGGCCTTATCGGCGGGAAAAAGAAGAAGTCATTGCAGTCGTCGGTACTCGAAGAACCCAGGCCCGCTTCGGGTTATCTTGCCCGGCAAAGGGGCAGGCTCGATCGTTTCAGGGAATCCCAATGAGCCGGGCACGCAAGCTTGCGTCTGCGGTCGCGCTTCTGATCGTGTCGTTTGTCGTAACACCCTTGGCCGCGCAGACGACTCCGGCAGCCGGGACCCAGGCTGCTCCAGCCGCAGCCGCGCAGGCGACCAGCACCTTCACGCCGGGACAGCCCTCGATCCTCCGGACAGGAAATGCTGTCCCGGCGACGGGTGCAACAGGGTCTGGGGCCAACGCAGGCGCCGCCCGGACTTCGGGCGTCCGCACGCCTACCACGGCCCTTCCCGCAC
>JBAXTA010000131.1:0-11313 GCA_037130415.1 Spirochaetota bacterium | reverse complement strand
CGGATGCCGGTCCCAATGCCTTTGGCTTTTGACTCCAGCCCGACAGGCTGCTAGCCTTCTGACCTCAATGCAGCACCGTCACAGCCCGGCCTTGAACCCTACTTGAGGGGTCGGCCGGGGTGGTCAGCTGAAGCTATGCTGTCCGGGCGCGCTCTATAAAAAAGAACCGTCCCTCGGGGACGGCTCTCTTCGACAGCGCTTCGGAGAACAGATCAGAGGCCTTCGCCCTCAGCCTGAGCCTTGCGGGACTTGCGCTCCCTCGGGGCCTTGGCGGGCGCCTCATCCTCGGCCTCTTCGGGCTCATCGTCGGCAACCTCTGCCTGGAGTTCCTCGAGGAGAAGAGCCTTGAGAATCCTCGACACGGTCTTGGAATTGGTCTTGTACTTGCGTTTGCACTCTTCTTCGGTCATCGCCTGGAGCTCGACGAGCTTGTCGAGGACAAGGCTAGTTTCTTTTGCCACAGCAGCCTCCTTGGTTTGGGTCAGTCACTTATACCGAAAAATGGGCTGCGAGTCACGCACCAGCAGGGAGAAAACGCCGTTGCGTCCCGGCCTGTTCCGAGCCAGATCTATTTCGAAGCCGGCTCGATCACGCAGTAGGCGTCCGGAACCAGTTTGAGTTCGAGGGGAAAGTCGGCGGGTTCGAAGCGGTAGACCTCTCCATCGACCTGGAAGAGGAGCGGAACAGGGTATTCGATGACGAGGCGGCTCGCGTTGAAAAGCTTGACTTTGGGAAAGGCCGCGTGGCCACCATCGCTGAGCGGGCCTTTTATCTTCAGTTTACCCCACAGCGACATGCGCGGCACGAGGCAGCTGTTCTCAGGTCCCGGGAGGATCTTCTTGTTCGATCCGTACTGCCTGTTCCCCGATGCGCCGAAGGCCAGAAGGAGGCAGTCTCCGTCGATGACACGCTCCCCCTCCGGGCCGGTAACCAGGATGCGCATCGGAAAGGAGGGCCAGATAAGGTCGTAGATGACCGCCGCAAGGTCGAGCATCACCTTGTAGGAATCGCCGGGGAAGCTCGTCTTGAAGCGGTTCGTGAGGTCGCCGACAAAGGCATCGACGCCAACACTCGCGATGTTGAAGGACCACAGGGCTTCGCGCCCACCCTTGGGATTGGGAATCGCACGGATGGCCGACCGCGATCCCACTCCGCAGGGCCCGAGGAAGCGTCCGAGGGCTACACCGAGGTCCCGTCCTTCAGAGCCGTCGTTACCCGTGCCCAGGGGCAGGCGCAGCACGAGCCAGTTGGCCCGCTCTTCCTGCGAGAGCTCCATGAGGGCAGAGACTGATTCAAGGGAGGTGCCGTCGCCCCCTGCCGTCATGATGATGCGAAGCGCCGGGGGATAGCCCTTGGCACGGGCTTCGGCGATGATCCCGCGGGCGATCTCGGTCGCATGGCCCGCACGGCCTGTCGGATGGAGGCCCACACGAGAGGCTGTCTCACGCGCGGGTAGGGTTTCGGCAAGGAGCCTGAGGGTCGCAAGCTCGGCTGAACGTCGCTTGGCGTAGGCGGGCCGGGTAAAGCCTCCCGCAGCAGGGTTCGCGATGAGATCCACGATGATCGGTAACCCCGGCGAGGTGGGTGACCGGGAGAGGATGAAGCGGACTTCTTCTGCAAGCTGCTGGGGTCCAAACATGGGGCTACTGTAACCTGCGATTCAGCTGCTGTCCATTTCGTACTGAACATAGGCCCAGGCAGGCGGGAGCGGGGAATGGCCCCTGGGGATATGAATCTTTCTTTCTTGCCAGATATTTTATTTCATGATAGTGTCACGCAGGTACCGGATGGAAACGCCAAGCTGTCTGTCCCTCATCAGGGAGGGTCTCGAAACATGGTCCGCCAAGGAGCGGAGGGTTGCAGCATACATCATCGCAAATCCCGCAGACTCGGTGGATCCCAGCATCGAGGAATTGGCCGGGCGTATCGGTGTCTCCGAATCCACGCTCTTCCGCTTCGTGCGGAAGCTGGGTTATGGCGGATACCAGCAGTTCCGCATCGCGCTGGCCACAGAAACCATCGCTGGACGTGATACCTGGTACGAAGCCCCCGAGGCATCCATCGACGAGAAATCTGCTGCCACCGTGGTTTTCCGCACAAGCGTAGCCGCCCTCGAGGCGACCCTCGCGGGCCTTGACAGCTCGGTCCTCGATTCAGTTGCCCGGGCCATGGCCGCGGCTCCCAGCATCCTCATACTCGGCCTTGGTGGGTCGAATGCCGTAGCCCAGGACGCCTTCCACAAATTCATGCGGACCGGCCTCAACTGCGTGGCGCCGGTCGATTTCCACCTCCAGATCATGGCCGCAGCCCAGGCCGGACCTGGCTCGCTGTCGCTGATCTTTTCCCACACCGGCTCGAACACCGACTCCCTCGCCCTCGCGGACGAGGCCCGCCTTTCGGGTTCCACCTTGGTGGCCTTCACAAGCCAGCCCAAAAGCCCACTCGCACGCCGTTCGGACCATGTCCTCCTGACACGCAGCCCCCAGGTCTCGCGTGTTTCCGAGGCCTGGTCAGCACGGCTGGCCCAGCTTGCCCTCATCGACAGCCTCTACGTCCTGGTGATGGAGCAACTCGGAGACTGCGGGCACGCCCACCTCGAAGACATGCGAAAGGCCATCGCCAGGCGACGGCTATGAATACCTGACCTTGAAGGAGCCATTCTTGACGCCAAAACCGGCCTCCGCGGATCCCCGCGCACTGGATTTCCTCGCCCTCGGAGCCCTCGTCACGAGGCTCGATCCGGGAACACTTCCCTTCTCCGTCGCCGACAGATACCAATTGCATGTATCCGGGGGAGAGTACAACGTTGCGGCCAACCTCGCCCGATGCTTTGGCCTCCGGACGGCCATCGCGAGCGCAATGGTCGACCATCCCATCGGGGCCAAGGTCGAACGGGAAGTCCGGGCGGCCGGGGTCGAGGGCCTGTACCGGCGCTTTGCCCACGACGGGGTGTGCGGGCCCAATATCGCGACCGTCTGGAGCGACCGCGGGCAGGGACCGAGGGCCCCCGTCGTCTTCTACAACCGGGCTGGAGAGGCCGCTGCCCTTCTCGCTCCGGGTAGTTTTAATTGGGATGAAATCTTTGGCAGGGGCCTACGCTGGTTCCACTCAGGCGGCATTTTCTCGGCCCTCTCCGCCACTACGCCAGACCTCGTCATCGAGGCCATGCGCGCAGCCCGCTCTGCCGGGGCCATCGTGTCCTTTGACCTCAACTACCGCGCCAAGCTCTGGAAGGCAGCGAACGAGTCCAAGGCGCCCGAGGTCCTGTCCCGAATCGTGGAGAATGTCGATGTGCTTGTCGGCAACGAGGAGGACCTCCAGCTCGGCCTTGGGCTCTTGGGTCCCGCAGTGGGCGGAGGCGCCGCCGGCGAAGTGACTTCAGCCGCCAGGCTCGACCCCGCGGCCTTCCTCGGCACCATCGAGGAGGTCACACGCCGCTTCCCCCGGCTGTCAGCTATCGCAACGACACTCCGCGAGGTGCACTCGACCAACCGGCACTCCTGGAGCGCCGTGCTCTGGATGGAGGGAAAAGCCCATGTCGCGCCGACGATGGAACTCGATGTGCTCGACCGCATCGGGGGGGGTGACGGCTTCGCCGCAGGCCTCATCTACGGCCTCCTCGCAGGCCGCCCGCCCGCAGAGGCGCTCAGGCTCGGATGGGCGCATGGGGCCCTCGTGACCTCCTATCCGGGAGACACGAGTTACGCTACGCTGACCGAGGTCGAAGCCCTGGCCAAGGGCGGTTCCGCACGCGTGCAACGCTGATCACAGGAGGTGACACTATGGGTACTATGACGAAAGCTGACCTGGGTCTCGTAGGGCTCGCGGTGATGGGGCAAAACCTCGTCCTCAACATCAGTGACCACGGCTTTTCCGTGGCCGTGCACAACCGCTCTCCCGGGCCGATCCGCGACTTCCTCTCGGGACCTGCGGCAGACCGTGCCGGGACGGCAGACCGTGCCGGGCAGCTGGGCGGAAAAGGCCGGATCACCGGCTCGGAGACGCCCGAGGAATTCGTGGCAAGCCTCTCCTGCCCGCGAAAGATCATCCTGCTTGTGAAGGCCGGTAGCGCTGTCGACGACACCATCGCCCGCCTCCTCCCCCTCCTTGAAAAAGGCGACCTCATCATCGATGGAGGCAATTCCTTCTGGTCGGACACCGAGCGCAGGGCGGCCGCTCTGGCAGCAAAGGGAATACGATTCATCGGATCCGGCGTCTCCGGCGGCGAGGAAGGCGCGCGGAGCGGACCCTCCCTCATGCCAGGAGGGGACCTGGAGGGCTGGCCCCTCGTGCGCGACATCTTTGCGGCCATCTCTGCCAAGACCCCCGGCGGCGAAGCTTGCTGCGCCTGGATGGGACCGGGAGGCGCAGGCCACTACGTGAAGATGGTGCACAACGGCATCGAGTATGGCGACATGGAAATCATCGCCGAGACCTGGCAGATCATGCGCGACCTCGCCGGGCTCGATGCCGATGCCATGGCCGCAGCCTTCGCCGAATGGAACCGTGGCGAACTCGAAAGCTACCTGATCGAAATAACCTCGAAGATCCTGGCAGTAAAGGACGCGGACGGCTCGCCCCTGGTCGATAAGATCCTTGATGCGGCGGGGCAGAAGGGCACGGGAAAGTGGACAAGCCAGGAAGCCCTGGACGCTGGCATTCCCCTCACCCTCGTCACCGAGGCGGTGTATGCGCGGGCCTTGTCCTCCCTCATCGACGAGCGCCGCGCCGCCTCGGCCATCCTGAGCGGACCCAGGGGCGTCTTCGGCGCCAAGGTCTCCGTCGAGGACCTCCGTAAGGCCCTCCTGGCAGCCAAGATCGTCTCCTACGCCCAGGGCTTCATGCTGCTCCGGGAAACCAGTGGCATTCGCCTCTGGAACCTCGATTTCGGATCAATTGCGATGACCTGGCGCGGAGGCTGCATCATCCGCTCGGCCTTCCTCGGACGCATCAAGGAAGCCTTCGACCGGAAGCCCGACCTGCCCTCGCTGATGGTGGACGCATACTTCGCGAAGGTGCTCGGCGACTGCCAGCAGAGCCTCCGAGGGGTAGTGGCTGCGGCCGCCCTCGCTGGCGTTCCAGTGCCCGCCCTGTCGGCCGCCCTCGCCTTCTACGACGGCTACCGCTCGGCCCGCCTTCCTGCCAACCTCATCCAGGCACAGCGGGACTGGTTCGGCGCCCACACCTACGAAAGGGTCGACAGGCCGCGGGGGGAGTTCTTCCACACCGACTGGATCGGTTCCGGGGCCGCCGCGGTTTCAGGAACCTACAACGCGTGACTGGCGCATTGGGAAGGCGGGTACTGCCTTCTCGAATGAAAAGCCTCATGCGGATGCTGCGGAGCGACCGGGTCGACCAGGCGTTTGACGATGGCAAGGCCGAGGCCGAAGCTGCGCTCTCCGCCGGTGCCGGTCCGGGGGCTCCGACGGCCTCGAGGATCACCCCGGGGTCGATGAAATCGAGGACGCGGTCGCGCGACTCAATGGGTAGCCTCTCGGCAACGAAGGCGCGCATCGCTGTCATGGTTTCAGCCAGGACCCTTTCGGAAAAGCCCAGGCCCGCGAAGCGGGCCTTTGCCCAAGCGCGGTAATCGCGGGAGAGACCAGGATCGTCCGCCTCGAGGGCGGTGGCCAGGTACTCGAGATGGTATCCTGCGTCCCTGATGCTCTTGGCGCGGCCCGAATTACCCCAGGGCCGCCAGGCTTCGGGCATTTCTGCCGAGAGGCGGTCCACAATCCGATCCGCGAGACGAGGGATGAAGGCGCGAAGGGCATGAGGCGAATACACGGCAAATCTTTTTTTGTCAGGCTGGACCCGAGCGGCATCGATGGAGCCGCCTGGCATGAAAAGGACCACGGGCATCCGCTCGACGCCCCAGGCTTGGAGGGATTCGCCGCCACTCCTGGCTACGCGATGTCAATCATCCTTCCGTCCCGGCCTTCCTTTCGGCGGCGGCCCTTTTCCTTTCCCTGGGAAGGATGAAGGCTGTCCCAAGGAGGGCCAGCTCGAGGGCAAACATGACAAGCGCCACGACGAGGAGCGTGGGCGCCCTGGCCGGGATGCCAATGGCGAGCATGGCGGCCATGAAGGTACCATGTATGAGCAATCGGACGAGGGCGAGCCACGGATCGGGCTTTTCCCTCGCCTTTCCCCGCCGCAACAGCAGCGCTCCGAGGGTGGCCAGGGAGAAGGCCGCGAAGGCCAGGAGGAAGGGCAGCCACTGGCGGTTCGGATCGCCGGAAAAGACAAGGGCGCCGATGCTGTCGTGGAGGACGATCATCGCCAGGAGCCCCGCATAGGCGCCAAGGGGCACGAGGAGCTGGATCCAGGTCTTCCCGCTTTTCCGCACGAGCCTTGTACCGAGGGAGAAGAAGACGGCGACGAAAAGCCAGGCGAAAAAATTCCCGTATGGAACTCCGAACCAGCCCGAGTCGAGCGGAATGGTCCAGGTCCAGAGCCCGAGCCTGATGGCCACCGCGTCGAAGGCGAGGTCGAGGAGGATCGCCCAGACCGCATCGGCCACCGAAGCAAGCGCCCAACGTGGAATGGGCGAGGGATGGCGCCTTGACTCCTGCGCCCCGGCCGAAGGCTCAGCCGACGCCTCGACCGAAGGCAGGCCGAGCGCGTCGCTCAGGTTCATCGAGGCTGCGATGATCATGGCCCAGGTCATGCCAATGCCGATGGGCACAAGACCGATGGACAGCCAGTGCCTGCTGTAGCCATAGGTCCCGAAGAGGAGGATGTCTCCCTCCTCGAGGAGGAGCCCGAAAGCGAAGGCCGTCATCAACTCGAGGAAGCGTTCCCTCGAGATTTTCCAGGCGCGGACGGCGGTCATGGCGAAGCTCGCGAATATCGCCGCCTGCAAAAGGGCGTAAGCCAGAGGACTCATGGTAGCTTCCGACAAAATGGTGCGCGCATTGGAGCCATGGCTTGAAGATACTGCAAAGGGCGGTACCGCACGATCACTGGATAGGTTGCCAATCAGCTATTGGATCCTGCGAATCGTGCCATTCTCCAGCACGAACAAGTCCGTTCCGTCGGTGGTGACGGCAAAGGTCTCCTTGAACTTGGCTGCCGTGCCCGTTCCGTCGACGCGCGCCGTCCCTCACCGCACGAAGTACATCTTCATCGACCCGGCGCCCTTGACAGGCAGTTCGCCCCGTTCCTGGCAATTGACACGATCTCCGAGGAGCTGCCGGGTCGCCTCGGAGACATTGACCCGCATCGGCTCCGAGGCTCCCTCCATCCTGCTGGCGATGTTCACGGTGTCGCCGAAAACGTCATAGATATAACGACGTACACCCACGATGCCCGCCACCACCTCGCCTGAATGGATGCCGACGCGCATCTTCCACTGGATCCCGCCCTTGGCGTTGCGCGCCTGGAGGTAGGCTACCATCGCGAGACCGGCCCGTACAAGCGACAGCGCATGGTCAGGATTGCGTTCGGGCACGCCCGAAACGGCCAGGTAGGCATCCCCGATGGTCTTGATCCGCTCGCAGCCGTGCTCGTGCATCAATCCATCGAAGGCTGAACTCATCTCGTTCAGTTCAGCGATAAGTTCGCGGGGCGACATCCCGGCCGCCATGCCGGTGAAGTCCACGAGGTCGGAAAACAGGACGCTTGCATCGGCATAGGACTTCGGCTCCACCTCGCCCTTGTCGCGGAGCTCGGCGGCGACGGCCGCGGGCAGGAGGGCCTCGAGGAGGCGCTCGGTCTTCCGCTGTGACTCGCGGAGACGGAGGTGGGTGCCGACCCGCGCGACGACCTCCTCGCGCTGAAAGGGCTTGGAGACGTAATCGACCGCGCCGGCGCGGAAGCCCTCGACCTTGTCCTCGATCTGGTTGAGGGCCGAGATGAAAATGACTGGTATGTCTGCCGTAGCCGGATCGGAGCGCAGGCGCGCGATGGTCTCGAAGCCGTCCATGCCCGGCATCTTGATATCCAACAGGATCAGGTCGGGACGGGCCTTGGCCGCTATCTGCAGGGCCCGTTCGCCTGACCGCGCCTGCAGGGGATGGAAGCCGGCCTGCACGAGGGTATCGGAGAGCACCTTGAGGTTCTCTTCGATGTCATCGACCACGAGGACGAGGTTCTGCGATTCGGCCATCTCAGCTGTCCTTTCCGAAGGCTTCGAGGAGGGCTTCCACCGCAGCGTCGTCATAGGAGGCTGCTGCACTGGCGAGGGCAGCCGACAGCCCTGGCGCCGAAGCCTTCATCGAGAGCGCGAGGGCCGACAGCTGGGCGAAGTCGTTGATGCCAGCGGCATCGAGGATGGAGTCGCGGAGGGCCACATGGAGGGCAGCCCACTCCGCCCTGCTCGGAGGCGGCGCGCTCCCCGACTCACGGGCGTCGTCGTCGGTGGCGCTACGCTCAGCCATGCGAACGGCGATGCCGCCCTTTTCGCGGATGAGGCGGTGGAGGGAGGCGACCTTGAAGGGCTTGGCCAGGAAGCCGTCAAAACCCGCGTCAATTATGCGCTTTTCGTCATGGCTGAAGGCCGAGGCCGTGAGGGCGAAGACCCGTGCGTCCCTGGTGGCCGGGTCGCCCTTGATCCTGGCGACGGCAGCATAGCCATCCATGAGGGGCATCTTGATGTCCATGAAAACCAGGGCGGGATGCATCGCGACCGAACGCTCGTAGCCCTCCTTCCCGTCGCCCGCCTCGTCCACAAGGAAGCCCGCGCGCTCGAGCATCTCTCTCAGGACCAGACGGTTCGACTCCTGGTCGTCGACGACCAGGGCATGGATCCTGTCGTCCGGGTCGACCGAGATCAGAACCTCTTCCCTGTCCCCGGCTGAGGGAGCCTCGGCTGATTCGGCGAGGGGCAGCACGAAGGAAAACTCACTGCCCTCGGCGAGGACGCTCTTCACCGAAAGTCCGCCACCCATCATGGTGACAAAGCGCCCCGAAATCGCCAATCCGAGACCCGTTCCACCCTCGTGGTCTGTTGTCGAAGCCTGGACGAAGGGACGCATTATGAGATCCAGTTCGTCCTGTGGTATTCCACGGCCGGTGTCACGCACCGCAAAGCGTATCGCTGTGGAGCCCTCCCGCAGGGCCCCGAGCTCCTCGGCCTTGCCGACCAGGATGCCGATACCGCCCTCGGCGGTAAACTTCACCGCGTTGCCGATGAGGTTGATCATCACCTGGCGGAGCTTGCCGAGGTCGCCCCGGACGTAACGAGGCAGGCCCTCGAGGGTCTCGACGTAAAGGGAAAGCCCCTTTTTCCTGCAGCGTTGGGAGAACATGTCGCGGAGGTCGCCGATGAATTCGTGGAGGTCGAAGACCGACTCGTGGAGGTCCATCCTCCCCGCCTCGATCTTCGAGATGTCCAGGATGTCGTTGATCAGGGACAGGAGGTGCTCCCCCGACCTCGTGATGACCCGGATCTTTTCCCGCTGCCCGTCGGTGAGGTTGCGGTCGTCGCCGATGAGCTGGGTAAAGCCCAGGATGGCGTTGAGCGGGGTCCGGAGTTCGTGGCTCATATTGGCGAGGAACTCGCTCTTCATGCGGCTGGCGTTCTCTGCCTCCACCCTCGCGGCGCGCAGATTGGATTCGATTTCGGCCTGCTTGCGCATGTCGTGGAGGATGGCCGTGCGCCAGGCCTCGCCCTCTCCTCCCGAAATGTGCGACGCCATCGTGAGGGCTGCCCCATGGGCGTCCTTCCACGCGACGGGGGTATCCAGACCCGGGGCCAGGGCCGCCATCCCGCCTTCCACGAAGGCGCCGATGTCCCGGCCGAGGGCGTCGTCGCGCCTGCAGGCGAAGGCCTCCACGGCGGCGGGATTGAAGACGCGTATCCTCCCTGCCGAATCGAAGGAAATAATCGGGTCATCCGCAAGCTCGATCACCTCCTCGAGGCGCCGCCTGGAAACCTCCACCTGCCCCCGTTGCTTCAGGATGAGCGAGTTGATCTCCCTGTAGACCGGGGAGAACTCGTCGTTGTTGAGGATCCCGATGACCGAACTCGCGCGGCCCTCGGGCGAGTTGAGGTCGGCCAGGCGCTCGCGGATGGTGGCCAGGGGCCGCTCGATGATGTGCCGGAGCTGCCAGAGCACCTGGGCGAAGAGGCCACCGATCAGCAGCAGCTTGATGAGGAAGAGGTAGAGGGCCTCCCTGAGCCCGGAGTACTGCCTGGCGTGGAAGATCATGTCGGGGGCGGTCAGGAAGGCGCCCCGGGTCGCGGCGACGGGCAGCGGGCCCGCTCCGGAGCCTCCGAGGAAGCCGCCGGCCAGGGAGAAGGCCTGCATGGCCATGAAGAGCACAATTGCGATGAGTATCGCCATCACGCGGGAGAAGAAGGACCGGTAGGCGATGGGCACGGTCGTACCGTGTTCGACCACCGTCAGCCGCGCCTCGTAGAGCCTGCGCTCGAACTGCAGGGACAAGAGGACGCCGACGAAGTAGCCGGAAATCGCGGCATCGAGGAGCTGGAAGGGAAGCTCGGCGAAACGCGGCCGCTCCGGGTTCGCGGGAGACAGGAAGACGCGGGCCAGTACCCCGGCGAGGAAGACCAGGATCGACAGGTAGATGGACATCCGGTGCACCCTGTTGAGGTGGCGCATCGCGCGGTCGATGGTTCCCTGTGGGGGTTCGCAGGAGTTGAGGCAGGTGATGTGCACCCTGAATACCGGCGCGAGGTACAGGAAGGCAAGCAGGTTGAGGAGGATGACCTCGAGCCACATGACCAGGCCCGGTCCCCAGCTCGTGAAGAGCCCGAAGGCCGTCTGGAAGGCCTGCGAAATGCTTGGGCCGTTCATGGCGGCGACAAAGAGCACGAGGAGGGGCATGAGGACGCTGGAATCAGGACGCATGGTCCGCGCCCTATCGTGGAATCTCATGGTCACAATGTACTCAAGCCTCGCCTGTATTCGTAGAGCATGATGGCCGTTGCGGCCGAGACATTGAGCGAATCGACATGACCGGACATGGGAATGGACAGGCTGCCGTCACACTGCTCGCGGACGAGCTTGGAGACGCCCTCGCCCTCGTTGCCCACGACCAAGGCGAGTTTTTTCGGAAGCTTGGCCTCCATCAGCGATTCGCCGTCCATGGCCGCCGCATAGCACCAGAAGCCCGCCTTCTTGAGCCGCCTTAGGACCTCTGCAAGGTTCGGGACGATGGCCAGCGGAACATGGGCAGCCGCTCCCGCCGAGGCGCGCACGGCAGCCTCGGAAAGCGGGGCCGCCCGTCGCTTCGGCGAGACCACCAGGTCGCAGGAAAAGACGTCAGCAGAGCGGAGGATGGCCCCGAAATTCTGTGGATCCTCGAGGTGGTCGAGGAGGAGGACGAGCCCCTCCTCGCGGTCGA
>JBAXTA010000130.1:0-11323 GCA_037130415.1 Spirochaetota bacterium | reverse complement strand
CCTCGATCCACGGTATCGGGGACAGGGATGTCGCTGGCCAGCCGGGCTTTGCCGAACTTATCCCGGAACTTGACCGGCTCCTTGGTCAGGGTGAGGACGCTGCCATCATCGTCGCCCACAACGCTCCCTTTGACCTCGGTTTCCTGGCCCGCGAATACGCCGAAGCCGGCAGGGCTTGCCCGGCGAACCGAGTCATCGACAGCCTTACCTTTGCGCGCGCCGCCTTTTCCGAGCTCCCCTCCCATAGCCTCCCCCGCGTCGTGGCCTTCCTCGGCATCCCCAGCGGGCGGAGCCACCGGGCCCTGGATGACGCGCGGGCTGCCGCAGCTGTCTTCATGGCCTCGGCGAAGCAGCTCCATGTGATGATTTAGGGTCTCCTCCATTGTTCAGGACCCGCCTCGCTTGCTAGAATGCCAGCTATGTCTTCGACTCGCACTTCCTATGACCTGATAGTCCTCTCCGGCGACATAGGTGGGACCAACGCCAATTTCGCCCTTATCGGTAAAAAGGGGGGTAGCTTCACCCTCCTGTTCGACCGACATTACCGCACCCGAAGTGAACCCACCCTCGTCGCTGCCCTCGATAAATTCCTCGCTGAGGCAGCCCATGAATGTCCGGCTTTCGTGCCGGAGCTCTGTTGCATCTCCGCTGCTGGCCCCGTCATAGGACGCCGCATCGAGCTGACCAACGCGCCCTGGAGCATCGACGGGGCTGAGGTTGAATCCCATTTTGGCTTCCGGACCCTCCTCATCAACGACTTTACGGCCATCTCCTACGGTGTCCTCCTCCTCGACCCGAGGGACCCTGAGGAGCTCCTGCGGCTGCCACATGCGGACGGATCGCTGCCTGAGCCGAAGGCGGGTGTCCGTGTCATCATCGGTGCGGGCACTGGCCTGGGCTATGGCTATGTCGTCAAGGTCCATGACCGAACCGAAGCCTTTGCCTCCGAGGGAGGCCACGTCACCCTCCCGGTCTACGACGAGGTTTCGCGCGGCCTCCAGTCCTGGCTGGCCGAACGCATGGACTTCGTACCCGGGGCAGAGGCTGCGGTTTCGGGCATCGGCATCTCGAACATCCACGAATTCTTCTGCTCAAGAATGGGCTCCCGGGAGGGACTCAACGCCGAGATCCTCAGGATGGACGGGGGCGCCAGGCCGGCCCTGATCTCCGCCAACGCGGCTGACGACCCTGTCTGTGCTGCGACAATGGACATGTTTGTCAGGCTCTATGCGCGCGTTGCAGCCGATGCCGCGGCGACCTTCCTGCCCTCGGGTGGCGTCTTCCTCGCAGGCGGCATCGCTGCCAAGAATGCTGCCCTCTTCCTCGAGGGGCAGCGTTTTATGGAAACCTTCGAAAAAAGCTATCGCGGCCATATCAGGTCGATACTCGCCGCGACACCGGTCATGATCGTGAAGGACTATGCGATCTCGCTCTATGGTGCGGCCAACGCCGCGGCCATGAACTGCTGAAGAAAAGGAAGCTGGCCATGTACGACCTGCCTGAAGCCCTCCTCGCCGACCTCCGTTCGAAAGGCATCGACCTCGATCTTTCGCTCTCGATACTCGATGACTGGAATTCGGGGTACTATGACGATGTCAGGCCGGTAAAGGCCCGGGGAGTGCCAGCCGTGGATGGCAGGACCGTCATCGCAACGGGCCAGGCAGTATCTCTGTGCGTCACCCAGGATGCAGCAGACGCCCTCCTTGATTCCTTCGGGATCGCCCTCCCCGGGGGACTGCCCTCCCAGGAAGGAGAAATCATCCTTGACCGGACCGCGCTCGCGGACATCGGCGAGCGGCTCCTGCCCTTTGCAGCCTACGGCGTCCTCAACGGCGGCTCCGCGACGAGCTACGCGGACCGCAAGAAGAACCAGGCCTACGGCGAAGCGGCCTTCTCCCTCCTCGAGGCAGGATTCTCTCAATTGGAGCCTTTATGCAGGGATCGCCCAAAGGGTCTGGCCCCCGCCTATATCAACCCCGACGGAAGTCCGGGAGCTTCCTTCCTCCTCCTCAAGGCCCGTGCCCGTCTCGTCGCCCTCCAGGCATACCGGCGCCGACTTGGCGATCCTGGCCGACCCTTCCTCCCCCTCTACCAGATGTCCAGCTCAGGCAATGACGCAGAGCTCGCGGCTGCCTATCGGGCGCTTGAATCGGACCCCCTCATCTCGGTCCTCGGCGCAGAACTCGGAGGCGTTGCTGCCTCCGGAGCCCTGTCCTTCGCCACAGGCGTGCAACCCATGATCGCAGCATTCACCCATTCCTCCGAGGGTACAACAAAGCGGATCTTTGACCGAGCCTGGGGAAGGGAAGACAGCGCACTAGCCCTCCCCGGCGGCCACGGGCAATCATTCAGGATACTGTCCAAGGTATTCCGCGACCTCCACGCCAGCGGTACTCGTTGGGCATGGATCGGCAATGTCGACAACCTCGGCTACCTCCCCGATCCCGTCCACCTCTCCCTCCTGGCGCTCTCGGGGCAGCCCGCTGCCTTCGAGTTCAGCTACCGGACGCCCCTCGACGTAAAAGGCGGCATCCTCGTGGAAACCGGAGCGGGGACGCGTACGATAGCTGACATCGGTCCCGCCATCTCCTTCGATGAGGTCAGCAGTCTCGAGGCGGGCGGCGCTTCCATACTTTTCAACTGCGCCACCGGCCTCTTCGACCTCGACTGGTTCGTACCGCGCCTCGATGAGATCGCCCGGAAACTCCCCGTTCGCTTCACCGACCAGGACAAGGACGCGGGCCGCTATTCGCAGGCTGAGCAGGTCACCTGGGAGGTGGCCTCCCTCCTGCCTTCCTTCCTCGCCCTCGCGGTTTCGAAGGAGGAGCGCTTTATCGCAGCCAAGCTCCTGGCAGAGACCCTGCTGACCAGCGGCATCGGGCAGGGCGATCCGCGCCTGCCGGCCAGCCTGGCCGAAGCGACCGCAACCCTCCACCGTGGCCTGGTCGCAAGGCTCTCTGGCGCCTACGGGCTCAGAGTCGAAGGCGGACGCTGGACTGCGACTGAAAACCCGGCCCGGGCCACGGCTGGGGCCAAATAACCATGCACTCCGGAGCTACGCCCATGAACATCACAGCCAGGATATTCAGTGTTCGTATATTCACTGATACGATGATCGCAGCCATCGGTGCCGTGGCGCTCCTGTCCCTCGCCTCCTGTACAAGCGGACCGGCCGTCGTACAGCTTGGCAGCCTCGAGGTGATGTACGCAAACGCCTACGTGCAGGGTCCTGCCGAGCGACTTCCCCCGAAGGACTTCGACCGCAAGCAGAGGGAACTGAAGGACGCCAGGTCCCACTACCTCGCCAGCGCGAAATCCCTCGGCGCAGAGCTGGAGCGGCGCTTCCCCGGCATCGCCGCGGCCCTCAAGGCAGGCGAGGCGCAACCCTTCCTCGCGACCGCGGGCAACGCTGATGTCGGCCTTCTGTACTGGACCTCCGCGGCGATCATGTCGGCCTACGCCCTCGATCCCCTGGACGTGGAACTCTCCATGCGCATCAGGGAGGTGAAGGTTCTCATGGCCCGCGCCTACGCCCTCGATCCCGATTTCGGGCAGGGCAGCCTCGATGAATTCTATATTTCATTCTACGGTTCCCTGCCCGCCTCCTTCGGGGGCGACAAGGAACTGGCCAAGCATCATTTCGAAGAAGCACTGAGGAAGAGCGGGGACGGCAGCGTCTCCGCCTATACGGCCTACGCCATGGCAGTCTTTGTGCCCGCGCAGGACTATCGCGAATGGAAGGTCCTGATGCAAAAGGCCCTCGCAGTGGATCTTTCGAAGTTCCCCGACCGCAGGCTGGCCAACGACGTCGCAAGGACAAAGGCCCTGTGGCTCTACGGGAGGAAAGATGACCTCTTCCTCGAGACGGAGGAAGAATGAACTCAGTGCTGCGCCGCTTCCAGAAAGTAGAGAATGGGCTCGCCTACCTCTTCATCGTGGTCCTTGCCCTGGTGCCCACCCTCGAGATGATTGCCAGAAGCGTCTTCAAGACCGGTTTCCCCGGAAGTTTCGGAAACCTGGCCCTCTCCCTCCTTGTCGTCGCATTCCTTGCCGGCATGATCGCCGCGCGCTCGGGCGAACACCTCAACGTAGCCCTGGTGCACTATGTACCCGAGGGCAGGGCAAAGCGGGCACTTGCCGCGGTGGCCGCCCTGGTATCCGTGGTGATCCTCACAATGCTGACCTTTACCTCGCTGGCATTCGTGGAGGTTGGCCTTACCGGTGCCGCCTCCAGAGGCCTCCTGCCCGACCAGGTCGTAGCCTGGATCATGCCACTTGCCTTTGCTGCAATGACCTTCAGGATGGCGAGGGTCGGCCGCGCCAACGGAAGCTCCACCTACCTTCCACTGCTGGGCGTCCCGGTCGGGATGGTACTGGCCCTGCCCTCACTCCTTCCATTTTTCTGGAGCGGCGCGGCCCCTGCCTGGGCAGGAACCGTCGCCGACTGGTCGCTCGCCTTCTATGGTCGCTTCGGCCCCCTGTCCGCAGCCTTCTTCGTACTTGCCGCCTTCGCGGGAACACCCCTCTTTGTGGTCATGGCAGGAGCAGCCCTCTTCCTCATCGGAAGCTCAGGCGGAGAGCTCCTGGTCGTGCCGAACCAGATCTTCACCCAGCTTACGAACACGAGCCTACCCGCCATCCCACTCTTCACGGTGGTGGGCTTCATGCTTTCCGAGAGTCGTGCAGGAGAGCGCCTGGTCGGCGTCTTCCGCTCCATGTTCGGCTGGATTCCCGGCGGCGTGATCATAGCCACCGTGGGAGTCTGCGCCTTCTTCACGACCTTCACCGGAGGCTCCGGCGTCACCATCCTCGCCCTCGGCGGCCTCCTGTCGAAGATCCTCCTCGAGGCCAACTACCCGAAGAAATTCGTCTACGGCCTTCTCACCTCGGTCGGCAGCATCGGCATCCTCTTCCCACCAAGCCTGCCCATCATCCTGGTCGGCGTATCGACTGGTACGAGCGTCCTCAAGATGTTCGCCGGAGGGCTCCTTCCGGGCCTCCTCCTGGTCATTGCGATGAGCGGCTACGGCGTCCTGGCTTCCATCCGCAACCGTGTCCCTGTCAGCCGCTTCTCCCTCAAGGACACGCTCCGCAGCATCAAGGAATCCATCTGGGAGCTCCTCCTCCCGGTCCTCCTCATCGCCGGCTATTTCAGCGGCATCTTCTCCATCGTCGAGACAGCCGCCGTGTCGCTGCTCTACACCATCGTGGTTGAGGTTCTCATCACCAGGGACATCCCCTTCCGCGGCCTCGGAAAGGTCTTCCTCAAGGCGCTTCCCATCATCGGCGGCATCCTGGCCATACTCGCTGCGTCGCAAGCCCTTTCGTACTACATCGTCGACGCGGAGATCCCCCAGGCCCTCACGCACTGGGCCACGTCGGTCGTCCACTCCCCGATCCTGTTCATACTACTACTGAACATCGTCCTCATCGTCGCCGGCGCCTTCATGGAGATCTACGCCTCCATCATCATCCTCTTGCCCCTCATCGGCCCCTTGGGCGTCGCCTATGGCATCGACCCGGTACACCTCGGCATCATTTTCCTCATGAACATGGAAGTGGCCTTTCTATTCCCTCCGGTCGGCCTCAACATCCTCTTGGCCTCGTACCGCTTCAAGGCACCCTTCACCGATATCACACGGAGCGTCCTTCCCTTCCTTCTCATCCAGGTCGTGGTGGTGCTCATCGTTTCCTATTTTCCCTGGCTTACGACCGCACTCGCGCGACTGTTCTGACACACGAAAGACGACGGAGGACTTCAATGAGGATTTTCCCGGGCCGGACGACGGTCGCCATGATCGCCATTGCTGCGATTTCGATGGGAGCGGCCACGGGGCTGACGCTCAAATTCGCAAGCATAGCGCCACAGGCCACTCCCTGGGGCGCAGCCATGGAAAAGATGGTGGCGGACATCAACAGCATTTCGGGCGGCGAACTCGACGTAAAGGTCTTCCACGGCGGCATCGCAGGGGATGAATCGGACATCCTGCGCAAGCTCAAGATCGGGCAACTCCAGGGAGCAGCCCTCACGAACCTCGGGCTCAACCTCATCAGCCCCGAGGCGCTCACGCTCTCCGCACCCTTCCTTATCCAGGATGACGACGAGCTCGACTACATGATCGCCAAGAACCGGGCCTACATGCAGGGCAAGATCGAGGCCAAGGGTTTTGTCGTACTGGCCTGGTCCAAGGCAGGCTGGATCCGTTTCTTCTCGAAGTCTCCGCTGTCCGCACCTGCCGACCTCAAGAAGATGAAGCTTGCCACCACACCCACCGACCTCTCCCTCGCCCAGGCCTTCAAGACCCTTGGCTACAACCTGGTGCCGGTACCCCTCAATGAGACCCTCGTAGCCCTCTCGAGTGGCATGATCGACGCATGCTACATCAGCCCCCTGGCGGCAGGCGCAATGCAGTTTTTCGGCAGTGCGAAATACATGACCGATTTCCGGGTCTCTCCCTTCCTCGGCGCCATCATCGTATCCAAGCAAGCCTGGTCCAAGGTGAACCCCGACACGCAGACCAAGATCCACGAATACGCAACCGCCATCGAGAAACACCTCAACGAGGAGATCGTGAAACTCGAGGACTCGGCTGTCACGACCATGGTGAAATATGGCCTTGTCATCACAAAGAACACGCCCGAGCAGGTCGAAGTCTGGAAGAAGGACATACAACAGGGCATCCCAGCTACCCTTGGAACTTCCTTCGACCGCGATTTCTACCTGCTACTGAGCTCTCAACTGGATGAGTACCGGGCGAAAAAGAAGAAGTAGGCCTGCAGCCGGGGGTCGGATCGCGGCACCATGGCGCCACCCCGCGCGGCTGCCTGCATCAGTCCGGAAACACGATCCCGATCACATCCTCGTAGGTCGATACAGGGTGGTAAGTGATGCCCTTCCGCACATGCTCGGGGATCTCGTCGATATCCTTCTCGTTGGAACCAGGTATGATGATGTCGCGTATCTTGTTGCGCCTCGCCGCCACGGTCTTTTCACGCAGGCCTCCGATCGGGAGGACCTGGCCGGTAAGCGACAGCTCGCCGGTCATGGCCAGGCCCTGCCTGATCTTCCGGCCAAGGACCAGCGACAGGAGGGCTGTTGCCATCGTGATGCCGGCCGAGGGACCGTCCTTCGGCGTCGCCCCCTCGGGTATGTGGAGGTGGATCTGCCTGGCGTCAAACCAGTCACCCCCGATGCCGTATCGCTCACCTGCGATATGCCGCACGAAGGTGTAGGCGATGCCCGCCGACTCCTGCATGACGCTGCCCATCTGCCCGGTGAGCTTGAAGCCTTCCTTGCCCGAATTCGCGACAGCTTCAATGATGAGGGTATCGCCTCCCATGCTGGTCCAGGCAAGCCCGATGGACATGCCCGGCCCCGTGACCTTCTTGATGTCGTCCTCGCGGAACATCGGCTTCCCGAGGTGCTTCCGCACCGCTGCCTTGTCGACCGGGAACTTCTCCGCCTCGCGGCCCTCGAGGACCATGACCTTGGCGATCTTCCGGTGGATCTTGTCGAGGGCCTTCTCGAAGTTGCGCACACCAGCCTCGCGGGCGTAGCTCTCGGCTATGTCCAGGAGGGCATCCCGCGTGTAGCGCACCGAGTTCTTCTTGAGGCCGTTTTTCTCGATGGATTTGGGTATCAGGTAGCGCTTGGCTATCTCCAGCTTTTCGACATCCACGTAGCCCGGGAGCTGGATGATCTCCATGCGGTCGATGAGGGGACCCGGTATGGTATCGAGGGTATTGGCAGTAACTATGAAAAATATGTTCGAGATGTCAAAAGGCAGGTCGAGGTAGTGGTCACGGAAGGAAAAATTCTGTTCCGGGTCGAGGGCCTCGAGGAGGGCGCTCGAGGGATCGCCCTGGAAGCTCACCCCCATCTTGTCGATCTCATCGATCATGAACACCGGGTCGCGGGTCTTCGAGATCTTGAGGCCCTGGAGGATCTTGCCCGGCAGCGCTCCCACATAGGTCCTTCTATGTCCCTTGATCTCCGCCTCGTCGCGCATGCCGCCCACCGAAAAGCGGAAGAACTTCTTGTCCAGGGCGCGGGCGATGGACCTGCCCACGCTCGTCTTGCCCACACCGGGCGGCCCTACAAGGCAGAGGATGGTTCCCTTCGCGTCCTTCTTGAGCTTGCGCACGGCGAGGAACTCAAGGATCCGCTCCTTCACGTCGTCGAGGCCGTAGTGGTCCCCTTCGAGGATCTCCTTGGCACCGCCTAAGTCGAACTCCCCCGAAAGCGGCGATTTCCAGGGCAGGTTCGATACAAGGTCGAGCCAATTGCGTGTGACTATGAATTCACTCGAGTTGGGATCCATGAGGTTGAACTTCTCGAGCTCCTGCTCGACGAGCTCCTTGACCTCCCCCTCGAACTTGAAGGCCTCGATCTTTTCCTTGAACTTCTGCCAGTCGCTCGATTTCGCGTCGGTGGGCATGCCGAGCTCTGTCTTGATGGCCTTGAGCTCCTCCTTGAGAAAGTACTCGCGTTGGCTCTTCTCGATTTTTTCGTTGATCTCGGTCTGCACCCGTTTCTGGATGCGGAGGAGCTCCTGCTCCTTCTTGATGAACATCAGGACCCGCTCCATGCGCTCGTGGATGTCAAGGGTCTCGAGGATCTTCTGCTGGTCGTTCTTCTCGACGTTGAGGATGCTCGCGATGAAGTCGGCTATCTTCCCCGGATGGTCGATGTTTATCATATTTAGGCGCATCTCTTCGGAGAAAAGGGGATTGTTCTCCGAGATGCTCTTCATCTCCGAAAGGAGGGCCCGCGTCAGGGCCTTGATCTCGTCGGTGCCCTCGCCCTCGTCGTCGAGATAGGCGACGCCCGCGAAGATCGGTGTCTCCTTGGACAGGAACTTCTTCACCTTGAAGCGCTTCAGCGTCGAGATGAAGATATTGACCCCGCCGTCGGGCAGGTTGATGCGCTTCATTATCTTGGCGACCGTACCTACGGTGTGGAGATCATCCGACTTGGGTTTGTCGACATCGGCCTTGATCATGAGGAGGCCGATCATGCCGTCACCCGAAACTGCCTCTTCTACCACTTTCACGTCATCGGGATTGCCGATCATGATTGGCGTGAAAATGCCCGGAAAAATGGGCCGCCCCATCAGAGGGATGACCGGCAGTTTCCCGGGAAGGACTAAGTCGATGGGGATTATCTCAGTTTCAGCCATGAATATCTCCTTCTTGGATTCCCACGAAAATACTGTTTTGGATCACGGGAGGACAAGTCTTAGCTGACAATCGTAGGGTGCTAGCCCCAATTTCGGGGTTTTGCCTCAGAAATCAAGGCTTCTAGTTCACGCTTGCCAATGCCGTCCTGATGCGACGGGAATCCATGGCACCCCCTGCTACGCCGAGGGACTCTTCAGCGATCCTGTTGGCCAAACGGAGACAGCGCTCCACGCTCATGCCCTGCGCACGAGCTGCTAAAAAGGCGCCGGCAAAGGCGTCCCCGGCTCCCGTATCGTCAAAGGGCTTTACGGCGCGCACGGGACTCTCGAAGACCTGCCCCCCACTCGCACAGAGCGCTCCGCGCTCAGCGAGCTTGACGACGACACAGCAGCCTTCGCCCGCAAAATCATTCAGGCCCTTGCGGACCGAAGTTCCCATGAGGGCGAGGAACTCCTCCTCATTTGCAAAGACAAAGTCACAGAGCCCTGGAAGGGCCTCACGAAGGAACGCGCGCATTGAAGCTACGAGACTGGAAGCGCCTAGATCGAGTGCGACCCTCATGCCCCTTGCCTTGGCCCAGCGGACACAGTCGAGAAAGAACGCCCGGTCATGGAGGACAAAGCCATCAAAATAGAGAAGGTCTCCGGATACCGCCTTGATGCGATCTCCCATCCGGGTCACTTCGAGGGCAGCTCCCGGCGCGACCAGGATGGTCTTGCCTCCGTTTTGGTCGATCAAGGCGCAAAAAAGGCCTGTCGGTTTGTCACTATCGGATAGCAGGGCTGTGATTCCCTGGCCTTCGAGATCGTCCCGGTATCGCTTGCCAAAGGGATCATCCCCGACCGCCCCCACAAGGGTAGCCTTCACTCCGAGCTGGGCTGCCACCCGCGCGACATTCGCCGCTCCTCCGCCAGCAGAGAAAAAAGGGGATTCGAGTTGCTGCAGGATTGGCAAAAGCTCAGCGGTTGAGAGGTGAGTCGTGGAACCAGCATGGAAGCCAAAGGAAGGGGGAAGCTCAGAATCGACAAAGGCAATGATGTCGAGCAGCGCGTTACCGATGGCGACAATCCCCAATGAAGCTTCCTTTACCATTGCTCCTCCTGGACCAAGGATAGCCCCCGTGCCCAAGGGCTACAAGGGAGGCTACAAGGGAGGCTCCCGTCTCATCAGGTCCAGGCGGTTCCGAAGCGATCTCGGAACACCTGTTCTCCAAGCGCTTTGCGCTGCCTTGGCCCCCGCTCGCGCTCAAACTGCCATTCGGCAAGAAGGCCCTCGTCGCCAGGTTTCCCGACGATGACGAGGTCCCAGAGGACAAAGTCCTCGGGCAATCCAATGATCTTGGCTGCCTTGGGAGCGGAAAAACCTGCAACGGGGTGGGCTATCAGACCCTCCTCGGTAGCCTGCAGCATGAGGGCCATCTGAGCCAGACCGAGGTCGAAAGAAGCGAAGTCCCGTCCACCGTCCATGCGGCAATCGAGGGAGGGCTTGGTCACAAAGGCGATGATCACCGGAGCGCGGGTAGCCCATTTGTTCCCCTCGCTGAGCGAAGTCCGAAGCTCCTCGAGCACTGCGCCACTGACGACAACCATCCTCCAGGGCTGGTTGTTGAAACAGGATGGCGCGAGCCGAGCAGCCTCCACGAGCCTCCCCAGCACTTCATCGTCAACAGGATCGGGGGCAATAGCCCGACGGGCGTGCCGCGACTCAAGGACTCCAAGCAAAGGCATGTGTTCTCCTTCTGCAATCTCGAGGGGATGTACCAAAGGTACGAACTTCCCCCCGCCAAGGCGAGCCCATCCTTGCAACCTCCCCCTCCACCATGCTACAAAAAAGTCGGGGTGCTTAGCCCAGCTGGTTAGAGCGCCTGCTTTACACGCAGGATGTCGGGGGTTCGATTCCCTCAGCGCCCATCATACAGCATAAGGAAATAGCTACAAGGTCAAGCGAAAACGGAGGCCGCCAATCCTGATTGTTACCGCGAATGTTACCGTGGTAATCGAGGAATCTGTGGCGCGCGCTCCATTTTCGGTGTTCAAGCGGACTTCAACTGCGTCCAAAGGCAAGAAATCCACATTCTTTCTCTGCCGGCTTTCTCTGCCGGCTTTCTCTGCCGGCTTTCTCTGCCGGCTTTCTCTGCCGGCTT
>JBAXTA010000013.1:0-30423 GCA_037130415.1 Spirochaetota bacterium | reverse complement strand
TTCCTCACTCCGGTGAGGAAGACAAAACGAAAAAATCATCGGCGTCCTTGAGGATGCCGTAGAAGCTCCGCAGCTCCGGGAGTTGCCATGGAAACGCCCACACAACCCACGACAGCACGCGGCTCGGCCTCGCCTCGATGTAGATGGTGTCACGGGTAAACTCCGCGAGAGGCAGCCACTATCAGTCATGCCACACGTCATGTTTTGTCGTACTGCGTTCTTGTAGAAATGCTGAAAATCAGATATGCTGAAAACATGAAGACTTCGCTTGTTGTCAATGCCCGTGGGACGATCACACTTCCTGCCAAGTTCAGACGGCAACTCGGTATCAAGGCTGATGATGTCCTGATTGCCGAAGTGACGAGCGAGGGATTGTTGCTCCGACCTTCCGTGGCATTGCCATTGGAAATCTATACAAAAGAAAGAGTTGCGGAGTTTGCGGTAGCAGAGAGCGAACTGGAGAACTGGTACAAGGATCGCGCATCGAAGCTGGATGCAAGCGAAGGGAGCAACCCTGCGCCTGTTTCTTGACGCCAACATCCTATTCTCCGCCTCCTGCAGTGATGGGGCCATCAGGAGACTGCTTTCGGAACTAAAACGCTTAGGCCATGTTCTTGTAGTTGATGGCTATGTGTGGGAAGAAGCGCTACGCAACGTGGCTCTGCAGCAGCCATCTTCCGTGGAGGCTCTCCACCAGCTCAGTGCCGAACTTGAGTTGCATACCGGATCTGCATCAGCTGGGGTGACTCCAGGCCCTGACTGGGGACTACCTGCCAAAGATGTAGCTGTGCTCGCCGCCGCCATCACCCTCCACTGTGACATCCTTATCACAGGTGATTTTCGCAACTTTGGACAGCTCTACGGAACAAAGGTAGCCGGAGTCAGCATCTTGCGACCCAGTCAGGCTGCCGAAGCCTTGATCTAGGGTTCGCAGGAACTCCGCGAGGGACAGACTTCAAACTCTCGATGATCCAGCCGCGCGCCTACTGACCTCGCATCAATCCATGTCAAACCGGCAGGACCCGCGGTCGATGTAGGGCATCCTGGTCTTGAGCACCTGGATGGGCCCGCCCGGCTGCTGGAGCCGCGCCTCGAGGAGGTTCCAGGCCATGGAGACCATGAGCCGCTGGTCTATCTGCATTGTGTCTATCTTGCGGATGAAGGGAACGCGGTAGTCCAGGACATCGCCTCCGGTGGCGATGAGCGAAACATCCCTGGGAACCTGCTTTCCGATGCGGTTGAGGGCCTCGAGGATGTAGGCAGCGAAATAGTCGTCGTGGACAGCAAAGGCGGTGGGTGGCGAAGGCTGCCTGTAGATCTCCCCGATCCTGCCGAGCAGGGTATCGAAGTCTGGAAGGTTCACTTCCACCCGGTAGCCATCCGGCGACTCAAGGTTGTTTTCGGAAATCGCCTTGCGGAAGCCGAAAAAACGGTCATTGACGAGGGTCGGATAGTTCGGCCGCAGATAATCCGCGTAGCCGATCCTCCGGTGCCCGAGGTCGATGAGGTGCATGGTCGCCTCGCAGGAGCCCTGCACCTCGTCGGCCAGCACCGAAAAGAAGCGCGTCTGGTACTCGCTGTTGTTAACAATTATGACGGGAATTCCAGCAGCCTCGAGTTCCGAAAAGAGTACCGGATCGGCGTAGTGGATGGCAAAGACAGCACCGATCCTGGCTCCGGTGATCTCCTTGAATACAGACGTGGACGTAGCCGTCGGGGGGATGTGGAGGATGATGGGATAGTAGCCCTTCTGGATGACCTGTTCCTCGAGCCAGGTCGCGAAGGGCTGGGAAAAGTTCCACAGATAGGGGAAGTCCTCCCTCTGGAGGATGCTGACGTACTTGAAGCGCCGGGTCAGCAATTTGGGGCTGCGGAGGTTATTCTTGTACCCGAGCTCAGTGGCCAGATTTCTGACCCGCTCGGCCACCGGGGCCGAGATCTTTCCCTTGCCCGCGAGTATCATCGAGACCGCAGCCACAGAAACTCCTGCAGCCTGGGCAAGGTCCTTCAGGGTTATCCGCTGCTCCATGATAGGGAATTATATATGCTTTCCGGCACTCAAGCAAAGTTAAGTAGGTGAATTCCTTGATTTAACCTGCCAAGAATAGCCTTTTGTTAATTAACTTCCTTGACAGATTTTCAGTTGGGCCCAATCCTAGGGTAGCAGGCCACGAATCGTGGAGAATGAGGTGACAGCACGAGAACGCTTTCTGACAGCCTTGGATCGCAGGATTCCCGATCGGGTCCCGATGTTCGATTTCCTCTTGCAAGAGTCGCTTTTTGAGCGGCTCATCGGACACAAGGACGAGTGGGGAAGTGTCTTCGTTCGCTCCGAAGTCTCCTGGCCCATCGACTCCCCGATACGCTACCCGATCAGCTGCCGGGAAGACTTCGGAGATTCCATCTCCGTGCTTTTCAACAAAGACCTTGATATCAAGCACTTCTACCCCTATTTCAAGGATCTCGTGGACTATGTCGACTCCCTCGGTGTGCCGGCCCTCCTTCACTCCTGTGGCTGCATCTACGAGTACCTCGATCTCATGGCTGCCACGAAGATCAAGTCGATCCACCCGGTGCAGCGCGAGGGAATGAAGGCGGGCACCGCTATCTACGCGAAGGGCTGACCATTATATTGTTTCCTGCCGCCGCATCGCGACGGTTAAAGTGCATCCAGGAGGTTTCCATGAAGAAGATTCTCGTAACTCTCATGACGGTGGCGTTGATGTTCGCCGTCGCCTCGTCCGCCTACGCCCAAAAGCCCAAGGTCGCCGGCGTCGTATTCCAGGAAGACCAGTTCATGAAGCTCATGCAGATGGGCTACAAGGACACCGCCATCAAGGCTGGCTTCGATTTCTTCCCCGGCAATACGAACGGTGACGCGGCCAAGGAGGCCGAGTTCATCAACACCTACGTGACCCAGGGCTACAAGGGCATGGCCATCTCCCCCATCAGCGAAGGCGCTTCCATGAAGGTCATCGCCGACGCCGCCGGATCGGGACTCCTCGTTGGCATTTCCAACTTCACGCTCACGAGTGCGCCCTACATCACCGGCGCCTTCACCTCGGACAACTACGACCTTGGAAAGACCTGCGGCAAGGCAGCCCTCGACTACATCAAGACCAAGATGGGCGGAAAAGCGAACATCGCGATCCTCCAGTTCAAGTCCCTCCTCCCCGAGCAGTCCGGCGCCCGCGTCAATGGCTTCCTCGATCAGATCAAGACCCTCCCCGGCGTCAAGGTGATCGCCGACCAGGATGCCTGGATGCAGGACAAGGCCATCGCCGTCGGCGGCGACATCATCACCGCCAAGGGCAATGAACTCAACCTGATCTTCTCCGCCAACGAGGGCGGCACGATCGGCGCGACCATGGCCGTCAAGAACGCTGGCAAGGCCGGCAAGATCGTCGTATTCGGCTTCGACGGCAGCGAGCAGATGGTCCAGCTCCTCAAGGATCCGGCCAACATCCTCCAGGCTGCAATCGCCCAGGACCCCTACGGCATCGGCGTGAAGACCATGGAATCCCTCGTCAAGGCCATCAAGGGCCAGGACTACAGCGCCACCAAGGCCAAAACCGTAATCGTTCCCGGCATCCTCCTCGAGCGCAAGAACGTGAAGGGCCTCGACGCCTTCCTCGCCGACCTCAAGGCGAAATCCGGTAGCTAAAGTCCGGATTTTCCGACTCGCATTTTGCTGAAGGGGTTCCGCGGGAGCCGATCCGAACGGCCCGCGGAGCCCCTCTTTCAAGCTGTCACCCTTTCAGGCAAAGAGGCTTCAATGAGCGTCCTGAACGTTCGCAACATCACCAAGGTCTTTCCCGGAACCACAGCCCTCGACAGTGTCTCCATCGGCTTCGAAAGCGGCCGAGTGAACGCCCTCATCGGCAAGAACGGCTCGGGGAAGTCCACACTCGTCAAGATCATCAACGGGGTCTACCAGCCCGATGTCGGCAGCCTCGATATCGACGGGGAAAACCTGGGCTTCGCGAGTCCCGCCGACGCCTTCGCAGAGGGCATCGCCACCGTCTACCAGGAGATGAGCCTGATACCGGGCCTCACCGTCGCAGAGAACATCCTGATCGGGCGCTACGAGACCAACGGGCCCTTCGTCGACTGGAAGAAGACCTACGCGAAGGCCCAGGGTCTCCTCGACGAGATGGGCATCGAGCTTCCGCTCAGGGACCTCGTGGTGAACCTCAATGTCTGGCAGTGCCAGGTCGTCGAGATCGTCAAGGCAATGAGCTGCAGGCCCAAGGTGATCCTCCTCGACGAGCCGACCTCGGCGCTGGCCCAGCACGAGACGCAGGTCCTCTTCAAGCTCATCCGCGAGCTGAAAAAGAAAGACGTAATCATCATTTACATCACCCACCGGCTCCAGGAGCTGTGGGAGATCGCTGACACGAGCACGGTCCTCCTTGACGGAAAGCTCACTGGCCGCCTCGAGATGGCAAGCGCCCAGCCCCGCGACATCCTCAAGCTCATGTTCGGCGACGTCGAGGTGAAGTCGAGGCCGGCCGACCTCCTGACCTCGCCTGAGACGATACTCGATGTGCGCAACTTCACGCGCAAGCCCTGGTTCGAGGACATCTCCTTCAACCTGAAAAAGGGCGAGATCCTCGGCATCGCGGGAATGCTCGGATCGGGCAGGACGGAATTGCTCCGGAGCATTTTCGGCGCAGACAGGGCCGATTCCGGCACGGTGGTCCTCGACGGAAAAACCATAGCCTCGCCCAGCCCTACCCGAATGAACAAGGAAGGCCTTGCCTTTACCCCTGAAGACAGGAAGACCCAGGGTCTCGTGCAGACCCTTTCAATCAAGGCCAACCTCTGCCACGCCAGCCTCGACAAGGTAGCGCCCGGAGGCTTTGTCGACCGAAACCTCGAGCGGGGCTTTGCGGACAGGCAGGTCGCAGCCCTCGACATCAAGACCACGGACATCGAGCTGCCGATGACGAGCCTGTCGGGAGGAAACCAGCAGAAGGTCGTCGTCGGAAAGTGGCTGAACGCTGACCCCAAGGTGATCTTCTTCGACGAGCCCTCGCGGGGCATCGACGTCAACGCCAAGCAGCAGATCTTCCAGATAATCTGGGAGCAATCGCGCCGCGGCATCTCCTCGGTGGTAGTCTCCTCCGAGCTCGAGGAACTCATCGAGGTCTGCCACAGGATCATCATCATGAGACTCGGCCGGTTTGTCGGAGAGGTCAGGCCCGAGGACGTGACCATAGAGCAACTCTATTCGCTATGCATGGGAGGCGACGAACGATGAAAGCGGAAGCGAGCAAGGGCTTCAACCTTTCCCGATTCACCAAGAAATACATGATGGAGATCATACTGTTCTTCATCGCCCTCGCGCTGTGCATCACTGCGCCCGGGTTCTTCACGATCGGGAACATCCTGAACATCTTCCGGAACGTCGCGCTGGCGGGAGTCATCTCCTTCGGCATGACGATGACCATCATAGGTGGTGAGATCGACCTATCGGTCGGCTCCTCGATCGCCCTGTCGGCAGTGCTCACGGCCACGATTACCGGCGCTCTTGCCAAGGCGGGAATCCTGCCGATGGAGTCGGCCGTCTTTGTCGGGATGGCCTGTGCCCTGCTGGTCGGTCTCCTCATCGGGCTCTTCAACGGCTTCATCCGGACGAAGTTCAGCATTCCGACCTTCATAATTACCCTGGCCATGCTGAACGTCATCTACGGCTCGGCGGCCCTCATTTCCAGGGGCTTTCCCGTAACGACCCTCCCCGACTGGTACAACTGGATCGGCGCAGGCAGGCTCTTCGGGATCTTCCCGGTGCCGGCACTCTGGCTCCTCATTGTTTTCGCCATCGTCTTTGTCATCATGAACCTGACACGCTTTGGCCGGGAGGTCTACGCGGTGGGTGGAAACCCGGAATCGGCGCGCCTGTCCGGCATCAACGTCTCCAAGGTGAAGATCATCATCCTGGTGGCTGTCCAGGTCCTCGCCGCCTTTTCGGGCATCATCCTGTCGGCGCAGGTCATGTCGGGCTCCTCGACCTTCGGACGCGGCTACGAGATGGACGTCATCTCCGCGGTCATCATAGGTGGGACGAGTCTTTTCGGGGGCATCGGCAAGGTCTGGGGAACCTTCATGGGTATCGTCTTCCTCGGGGTCATCAACAACGGCATGACGCTGTTCGGTGTCGGCGACTTCGAGAAGTACATCGTGCGCGGCCTCCTCATCCTCTTCGCCGTGCTCTTCAACACCATCCAGATCCAGAGCCTCCAGAGGGCCCGGGTCGCGAAGTAAGGGGGGAAGCGACATGAGTGCCATGCCTTGCAGGGAGCGCGTGAAAAAAGCCATCTCCTTCAACTATCCCGACCGGCCCCCGATCTCCCACGCGATCCTCCCCTCGGCGCTGATCCGTCACGGCGAGCCGCTGCAGAAGATCCTCGCGGAGGTGGAGGAGGATTTCGGCTGGGGCCTTTTGCCCGACCTGCCGCTGGCGAAATTCCCTCCCTATTACAAGAAAGGGCGCAACAAGGACGGCTTCGGCGTGATCTGGGAAAGTTCGGAGGACGGCGAGTACGGGATCCCCGTCGGGAAGCCCCTTGCTGATTGGTCTAATTGGTCTGGTTTTGCATGGCCTGACTTCGAGGTCAGGACTCCGGCCTACCAGCTTTACTCCGGGCACATGGTCGGCCCCGATCCGGGGTTCTATTCGAGGGGCGGCTGGATCACCTTCTTCGAGACCCTCCAGGAGCTGCGCGGTTTCGAGGACCTACTGGCTGACATCGCCCTTGGCGAGACAGCCGCATTCGAGCTCCGCGACGCGATGATGGCGCATAACCTCCGGCTGATCGACAAATTCCTCCTTCTCGACTACGACGGCATCCACTTTGCCGACGACTGGGGCACGCAGAACGCCTTGATGGTCAGCCCGGCGCTCTGGAAGTCCTTTTTCAGGCCCTGCTACGAGGCCATGTTCGAGCGCGTGCGCGCAGCAGGCGTAGACGTACACTTCCATACCGATGGCTACGTCACCGACATCATCCCCGAGCTGATCGACCTGGGGGTCTCGGTGATCAATTGCCAGTCGAACTGCATGGGCAACGAGGAGCTCGGTCGGCGCTTCAAGGGACGCATCTGCTTCAGGACCGACCTTGACCGCCAGAAGACCATGACCTACGGAAGCCCCGCTGAAGTACGAAGGCATGTCGACGAGGTTTTCCATGCCCTCGGGTCAGAGCGTGGAGGCATCATCGCCTGCGGGGAGATCGGCCGCGACACACCGCTCGACAACATCAAGGCGATGTACGAAGCCTTCATGGAATTCCGTTTCTGACCCGCGCAGGCGGGCTACCCAGGAGAGTGAAGGCATGATCCACATAGCAGGTGCCGGTTGCGCCCTTCTCGACTTCATCCACGCGGATGTGGATTTTTCCTCGCAGGCTTTTTCAGCACTGCGTTCCAGGCGGCCGGGCGACGGGGGTCTGGAACCCGGGAAGCTTGTCTTCGCCGAGGATTTCGAGCGCTTTGCCGGTGCCGACCTTACCGTGGCACTGGCAGCGCTTTTGCGGGGTGCCGCCCCGGACGCCTGCAATGTCGGAGGCCCGGGCATCGTTGCGATGATCCATGCCGCCCAGATGCTCAACGCTGAAGCGGGCGAGCGCTTTGAAGTAGCCTTCACCGGCGCCAGGGGCGCTGACGCCAACGGAGAGCTTCTTGCTTCCATGGTGGCACCCTGTGGCCTCGAAGCGGTCAACTTCGCGACCAAAGATGGCCGCACTCCCTTTACCCTTGTCCTCTCCGACCCACGGCATGACGGGGGAAGGGGCGAGCGCTGCTTCATCAACGAGATCGGCGCAGCGGGGAGGCTCGGGGCAGAAGACCTGCCGGCGAGCCTCTTTGATGCCGACATCGCCGTCTTCGGGGGAACGGGCCTGACCCCGGCCCTCCACGATGCGCTGGGGCCCCTCCTGTCGCGCTGCCGCTCGGCAGGAACCCTCACCATGGTGAATACCGTCTACGATTTCAGGAACGAGCGCCGTGATCCGGTCGGTCGCTGGCCCCTGGGCAGCGATGCGGGAACCTATGCCTCGGTCGATCTCCTGGTCGCCGACCTTGAGGAAGCGCTGCGCCTGAGCGGGGCCTCCGACGCTTCCGGCGCCCTCGCCTTTTTCGGCAGCCGCGGCGTCGGGGCAGCCGTCGTCACCTCGGGCACCCGCGACATCGCGGTAGCCTCCTTCGGAAGGGGCCGCTTCGCCGCCCTGCCCGAGCGCCGCTATCCCGTCTCGGCCGCCGTGATGGAAGAGCTGGCAGCCCATCCCGAGCGGCGGGGCGACACGACGGGCTGCGGCGACAACTTTGCCGGCGGCCTCGTGGCATCAGCTGCCATGCAGCTTGCGGCGGGAAGCGGGCAGATCGACATCGGGGAGGCCCTGGCCTGGGCGGTGGCTTCGGGGGGCTTTGCCTGCTTCCATGTCGGCGGGGTCTTCAAGGAAGATCACAGGGGACACAAGAAGTCCCTTGTCGAGCCAAGGGCTGCCGCCTGGCGCAACCAGGTAGGCCTTTCATGAGCATTGGTACCTTTGTCCAGTTCGGCGCGGGGAACATCGGGCGCTCCTTCATCGGGCGCCTCTTTTCGTCGGCAGGCTACGAAACCGTCTTCCTCGACGTCGACGAGAAGCTCATAGCACTGATCAATGAGCGTGGATCCTACCGTGTCGTGGTCAAGGCCAACGATGTGGCCGACCGGGTCCTGGAGGTGGCTCCTGTGCGCGCGGTAAACAGCCGCGACCTGGAAGCCGTCACCCGCGAGCTTGTCGCGGCCGACTACGCGGCCACCTCGGTGGGCCAGGGGGCCCTGCCCTCGGTGATCCGCTCGATGGCTCCTGCCCTCCTCGCGCGAAGGGCCGCGGGCAGGCCGCCGATCGACATCATCATCGCCGAGAACCTCCGCTCAGGAGCCCAGTATTTCCGGACAGAACTGGCGCGCAACCTGGAAGCCGGAACGAAGATCGAT
Source organism: Spirochaetota bacterium (assembly GCA_037130415.1). Classification (GTDB taxonomy): domain Bacteria; phylum Spirochaetota; class Spirochaetia; order Treponematales; family Rectinemataceae; genus CAIJMU01. Next base: position 21,440 of record JBAXTA010000013.1, on the reverse strand, counting down.
ACGCTGGCAGGCCTCGTGGAGACCAGCATCGGGAAGATGGTCCCGATCATGCCGCGCGAGGCCCTCGCCGCCGATCCCCTCCAGCTCTTCGCCGAGCCCTACGATACCCTCATAGTTGACGCAAAAGGCTTCACGCGCGGGCTGCCGCCCCTGCCCGGGCTCAAGGCCGTCGACGACATCGCCGCCTACGTGGACCGCAAGCTCTTTGTCCACAACCTCGGCCACGCTGCGGCGGCCTACCTTGGACATGCCCGCGACCCAGCCATCACCTACCTCTGGGAGGCCCTGGAGCTTCCCGGCCTGGCTGCACTCGTGCGCGGGGCCATGGGCGAGAGCGCCGCGGCCCTCCACGCGGCCTACCCCGCCTCACTGCCGGCAGCGGAACTGGGGGAGCACATCGAGGATCTCCTGTCGCGCTTTTCCAACCGCGCGCTGGGCGACACCATCCACCGTGTCGGGCGCGACCTGCCGAGGAAGCTCTCCCGCGATGACCGCATCGTTGGAGCCTGCCTCCTGGCAGCTCGGCAGGGGCTTCCCTTTGCGGCCATCGCGGAGGCCCTGCGCGCCGCCCTGCGCTTCAAGGCTCCGGACGAGTCCGGAGGGCTGGCCAAGGCAGACGCCCTCTTCCACGCGCGCTACGCTCCCGAAGACCTCGCCCGCGTTCTCAGGGAGGTCTCGGGCCTCGACCCGGCCTCCCCTGTGGACCGCCAGGTGATCGAGGGCATCACCGGCCGAGATGCCTGACGAAGCGCCTGGCCTCGCCGAAGTCCGAGCCGACATTGAATTGACAACTCGTACGAACTCCGGAAAGGACCATGCGGCCCGGAGCGGCCTCGATCTTCCTGATTCCCTCGACAGCGAGTCCGGCGCCTATGTCCAGGAGGGCGGCTCCGTAGCAGAGTCTCCGCTCCCCGCCGGCGGGAATTTCCACCACTGTTTCCCTGCCCAGGAGTTCGCGATGACCGAGGGAATACGCGAGGCCTTCGGCATAGGCTCCCGTGATGTTTTCCGTGCCGAGGCAGAAGGTCCGGTCGGGAGCGCCCTCGGCCATGGCCCAGGGCGTAAAAGGCCTGCCGCCGTACTGCAGCCAGAGGTCGTTGAAACCGATGGCGATTTCCCCCTCAGGAAGTCCCTCCATGCCTGGGAAGAAGCAGACATAGGCCAGACCCGTCTCAGGGTTGGCGACAGCGCTCCAGCCGAGGGCAAGCTCGCGGGGAATTGCGCCGGTGACAAAGTCCGTGTAACCGATGGGACCGGGCACCCTCGAGATGTCCGCTGTCCCCCCATCGGCAAGGGGCGCATGAGCCAGGTCCGTGAATTCCGCTCCAAGCCGAAGCTGGCCGGTAGTTTCGAATTCTGTTCCTTGCGGGGCGGTCAGGAAGCGGTCAGCGGGGAGGCTTATGCGGCAACCTGCCTGCAGGAAGGGCGCACCGAGGGTGTTGTGCCTTCCCACATTGATCAGGATTGGCTTCACGCCCGTATTCCTGATGGTCATCACCGAAAAATAGGCGTCCTGGCCGGGGAAAACGAGGTCGTCCTTTACGTACTCCAGGGGCATGCGCGCGTCGGGGGAGACAAGGGTAAAGGTGGCAAAGGCCACCCCATCCTCCACTCCCACACGCTGGAGGGTCCATTCCGAGCTGGCAGCCCAGCCGTGGGCAGGCAGTGCCACTCCCTCAACGACGCAGTCGCCGCCAAAGCTCGGGCTGCAGGGAAAGTCGCCCGCCAGGTGGTAGAGGAGTCCCGATTTCCAGAAGTCCCCATGCTCCGCAGACGACCAGGGAAGGCCCGAGTTCGCCCTCCACTCCGGTATCCAGTGGGCATTCAGCAGGCCTCGGCCTCGTTTCAGGCCGAATTCGGGCATCATGCCGCCTTGGGCGCAAATGACCGTGCGAACGGAGGCATTCTCGAGGCAGACGGCCTTCCTCCCCGCGTCGCTGACTGTCCTGGCCATGATTCCCGTGTCCATGATTCCCCCTCTTCCCGAGTCCCCTCAGGGCCTCGCCTCGTAGACTTTGTCGTGATCCCAGGTGGCTTCGATGTGGCTGCCCGGAGGCACCACGAGGTACTCGGCCGCGTCCCAGCCCCCGGCGACCAGACCGCGGAACAAGCGAATGTTTCCCGCGATAAGAATGAATTCCTTGCCCTCTTCGCTGGCCTTGGCGCGCATGATTTCGGCGTGCCCAAGCCCGGCTGTCTCTGGCACCTCGATATAGCGGAGCTCCGTCTCCTTGATTTCAGGGTGGAGGGTTTCCCAGACGAAGGCGGCGTTTTCCTCGCCGTACTGCTCGACCAGGGCAGAGTACTCCATTCCGATGCCCGAGGACTTGCCGAGGTCGGAGGCGCGAAAATAGGTGGAGCCCCGCTCGATGTAGCCGACCGAGCTCCAGGATGCGGAGAGGTTTTCGCCAAAGCGCGCCAGGAACTCGGCTCGCGAACCCAGGAGGAGGGTGCAGCAGTCATGGGCACGCGCCAGTACGAGGGGGCGCGTCCTCGCCTGTATGCCCGCAAGGCCGTTTCCGCAGAGGCCGTAGCCAAGGAGGATGGCGTCGTAGGGTTCACCGCCAGGCGCCTTGGCCGCGTCTGCGGCATCGATCCGGGCCTGGAGGGCCTCGAAGAGCCGCCCCGGTTGCTCGTGGAGGCCAAGCTCGAGGAACTCGGGGTCGACGATATTGGGGCTTTGCGAAATGGCAAAGCTGAGTTCGCGCTGAAAGACATTGCAGGAAATGAGCCGGTATCGGGCCGCTGCTGGCATGAAAAACTCCTATGAACGCATGTGGACGCCTATAAAACCCTTGCGACCCATTACAATCCTGCCATAAATATGACACTGTCCGGAAGTCGGTACCGCTGGTCCCCACTGGCATTCAGGGAAGCCGAGAAACTGAAACTGGAGCCTAGCACATGAGCGAGAGACTGTCCCTCGTACACGAGGGCACGAGTACAGAGATTCCTGCGGAAACAGGGACAAGCCTCCTCGATGCCCTGATCGCAGCAGGGGAGAACCTTGTCAGCGCCACCTGCGCGGGCAAGGGCCGCTGCGGAAAATGCCGCCTTCGCGCCTCAGGCGCCCTGTCCGAGCCAAGCGAGCGCGAGCGATCCCTCCTCTCGGCGGCCGAATTGGCTGGGGGCTGGCGACTGTCCTGTATGACCCACATCGAGGGCCCCGCCCGTATCGACCGGCCTGCTTCCACGGTGGCGAGCATCCTGGCCGAGGGGCCGGCCATCGACTTTTCGCCCGATCCCCCTGCACGCTGGCTTCGCCTTGCGCTGCCGCCGCCCACCCTTGAAGAGCAGATCTCCGATGAGGAGCGCCTTGTGGCCGCGTTGGCGGCGCTGCCCCCAGCCCTCGCTGCGCCAGCCCCGGGTGCGGGCGTTGCGGGCGCGGGCAGCGCGGCCCGCGTCACTACGGCCGCGCTCAGGGGTCTGGCAGGGGCAGCGCGGCACGACAGCGTGGAAGCCCTCGTGAGGATGGTCCCGGGAGGGGGAGCCGAGGTCCTGGCCGTAGCAGCCCTTCCCAAAGAAAGCGGTGCAGTCCGACGGTCCCTCGGCATCGGCGTCGATATCGGCACGACCACCGTCGTGTCCTACCTGATCGACCTCTCCAGCGGGGCCATCCTCGGGACCAAGTCTGGCCTGAACGACCAGCGCGTCTTTGGAGCGGATGTAATCGCCCGAATCCAGGCGACCATCGAAAGGGAGACAGGCCTCGAGGAACAGCGCCTTCGCATCGTCAGCCAGCTGACGATAATGGCCCATGCCCTCCTCGCTGAGGCCCAGGCAAAAAGTGAAGAACTCGTCTCGATGGCGATAGCCGGCAACACGACGATGCTCCACCTCTTTGCAGGAGTCCCACCAGGGGCTATCTCGACCGCACCCTTCCCGCCTGTGTTCACAGGACTCCATGTCGGCCTGGCGCCGGAGTTCGGCCTCGACCTTCCCGCTACGACCTCCGTCTTCCTCCTTCCCGGCCTCTCAGGCTACGTAGGAGCCGACATCGTCTCGGGCATCACGGCCCTCGGCATGGCCGAAGATCCGCGCTGCTCACTTCTCCTGGACATCGGCACAAACGGCGAGCTCGCGTTAGGCGATTCCGGAGGCATCCTCAGCTGCGCCACTGCCGCCGGTCCCGCCTTTGAAGGCGCGGGCATCTCGATGGGCATGGGCGGCGTCGTAGGAGCCATCGATTTCGTGTGGATCGAAGGCAGGGGGATAGCCTGCTCGACCATCGGCAACGTGAAGGCCCAGGGGCTCTGCGGCTCCGGTGTCCTGGACGCCCTTGCCTGCTTTGTCGAGCTTGGACTCATCGACAGCTCGGGCCGCATCCTCGATGCGGAGGAGGCAGCAGCCCTGGGCCCCGAGCTCGCTGCGCTGCGCCAGGAAGACGAAACAGAAGTGCGCCTCTGCATCTGTGAAGGTGTCTGGCTCAGCCAGGGCGATGTGCGACAGCTCCAGCTTGCGACCGCGGCCATTGGCGCAGGCATCGAGATCCTCATCAAGCGATCGGGCAAGAGCGTAGGCGAGGTGGAGCGCGTCTTCCTCGCGGGGGGCTTTGGCAGCTTCATGGACGTGAGGAGCGCAGTACGCGTGGGCCTCATACCGCGGGGCCTTGAAGACCGTGTCGTCGTGGCCGGCAACAGCTCGGGAGCAGGCGCCGTCGCTGCCTGCCTTTCCCGCGCACGGCTTTCGGCCTGCAACCAGGCCCGCGCCCGAAGTTCCTACATCGAACTCTCGTCCAGCCCCGAGTTCAGCGACCTCTTTGTGGAGCACCTCTTCTTCCCGGAGCCGGCATGAGCGAGTCGGCAGCCCTGTCCGACGACTTCGACCCTGTCGCCGTGCTCGGGAAGCTCGGGCATTTCTGCAGGAGCGCTGCCGTCGGCGGCTACCTTATCGATGACGAGGCCTCCATCCTTGGCATCGCCGACAGCGAAGGCTCCCTGCGGAGTCCATCCGATGACATGGACGGGGCCTGCCCGGCCTGCCGCGCCCTCGGCAGCGAAGAGGCCCAGGCTGAATTCCGTGGCCAGCTCTACGGCGCCTACCAGGCTGAACGCTTCGGCGGCAAGTACATCCACCTCTGCGCCCACTCCCTCCTCCACCTTGTCGCCCCGGTCCTGCGGGACGGCTCCCTGCGAGCTGCCTTTGTCTGCGGCCCCCTCCTCCTGGTCGAACCTGCAGAAGTCCTCGCCGACCTCCGCGCAGCCGGCAAGCTCCCCCCCGAGCGCCAAGCCGAACTCGAGGCAGCCCTCGAAGCCCTGCCGCGGGTTACGCCGCGTCGCGCGACAAGCCTCGCCGAGCTCCTGACCGACCTCGCATCGGTTTCGGGGGGCGACTTCCCCGAGCGCCTCGGGGCTGCCCGCGAGCGCGTCGCCCAGCAGTCGCGCATCTCCGAGTACATCCAGGAACTCAAGGAGGGAGAGGACCGTCTCCCCGCCTATCCCATCGAAAAAGAGCGGGAACTCATCAACGCGATCTCGCGCTGCGACCGGACCGAATCGCAGCGACTCCTCAACGAGCTCCTGGGGCACATCTTCTTTGCCAGCGGCCAGAACCCCGCGATAATCAGGGTGCGCGCCCTTGAGCTGGTTGTCCTGATATCCCGTGCAGCCCTCGACGGAGGTGCCGACGTCGTGCAGATCTTCGACCTCGGATTCACCTACCTGAACCAGATCCAGAAAATGCGCAGTGTTGACGACATCGCCCTCTGGCTCGCGCGGGTCATGTCGCGCTTCAGCGACCTCGTGTTCAACCTCGCCGACGTCAAGCACGCCGACGTGATGATGAAGGCCCTCCGCCACATCAACGGGAGATTCACCGAACCCATCACCCTCGACGAGGTGGCCAAGGCCGTCTCGCTGAGCCCGACCTACTTCTCCAAGATCTGGAACCAGGAGATGAAGTGCCGTTTTACGGCCTACCTCAACAAGCTCCGGGTCGAGCGCGGCAAGGTCCTCCTCAGGACGACGGAAACCCCCCTCATCGATATTGCGGGCATGCTTGGCTACGATGACCAGAGCTATTTTACGAAGGTCTTCAAGAAACTGGTCGGGCTTTCCCCGGGGCGCTTCCGCGAGTCAGCGGGCCGGGCTCCGAGGAACGCGGATTTCCGAGCCTGAGCGAGGGCTTTGGCGTGGACCTTGGCCTGAATCGCGGTTTACCGGCATTTTTGTCCAAAAGGAAGCAAGAGAATCCTAGATTTCCTGAGGGATTTGCTTAATATAGCGTTTCGGTGATTGTCTTGGGGACTGTCCCAGGAGATCATTCTAGATTTGTGTGCCCGCGCCGCCCTCGAGGCGGCCTGGCCAAAGCTGCAAAGGAGGGACGAATGTCCACACTTGAAGACATTTCTGCATTGCTCCAGAAGGGCAAGGCCAATGACGTGAAAGCCAATGTCGAAAAGGCGATCGCCGAGGGCCTGGACGCCAGGACCATCCTCGAGGAAGGCCTCATGGCTGGCATGAACATCATCGGCGGCAAGTTCAAGCGCAACGAAGTCTATGTCCCCGAAGTCCTTATCGCCGCTCGCGCCATGAACGCAGGACTCGTTCCCCTGAAGCCCCTCCTTGTTTCAGCGGGCGTAAAGGCCACGGGCATCGTCGTCCTCGGTACGGTCAAGGGCGATCTCCACGACATCGGCAAGAACCTCGTCAAGATGATGATGGAAGGCAAGGGCCTCGAGGTGCATGATATCGGCGTCGATGCCACCAGCGACAAGTTCGTGGCGGCCGCCAAGGAGTTCAATGCAGACGTTGTCGCCTGTTCTGCCCTCCTCACGACCACGATGAACGAGATGAAAAGCGTTGTCGAAGCGCTCAGGAACGCGGGCATCCGTGACAAGGTCACCATCATGGTCGGCGGCGCCCCTGTCACCGACACCTTCTGCAAGTCCATCGGCGCCGACCTCTACAGCCCCGACGCAGCGAGCGCTGCCGAAGCCGCTGTCGCTGCCTGCCAGAAAAGCGCCTAAGCAAAGACCCAGATCAGCCAAGGCCGCCCCGCGAATGTCGGGGCGGCCTTTTTATTGCCCCAGCGCAGGATCCGGGTTCGACGAGTTCAATGCCTTGTTGACGGCTTGAATTACAAGCGTTAATCTGTCGGAGGTTTGGGGACGGTTGTCAGCCGTTCCTGACCTATGCTGGATATCAGCGAGGAGGATGGCGAACATGTATGGATTTGAATTCGACATGACAACGAAGGCAGTGTTCGGTGAGGGTAGCGTAGCCAAGGTCGGCGAACTCGCTGCCAGCTTCGGCAAGAAGGCCCTGCTGGTTACCTATGACGAAGACTTCGTGAAGAAGATGGGCTTCTACCAGAAGGTGGCTGAGAGCTGCAAGGCGGCAGGGGTAACCCTCGTCTGTGCCTTCGGGGTAAAGAGCAACCCGACTGTCGAGCATGCAATCGGCGTCATCGCCCTGGCCAAGAAGGAAAAGCCCGACGTCCTCATTGCCCTTGGCGGTGGCAGCGCCATCGACGAAGCCAAGTTCGTAGGTGTCGCGGCAGGATATGCCGGCGATCCCTGGGATCTCGCCTCCGGAAAGGCCCCCATCACCGAAAGCCTCCCCCTCATCGCTGTCGTCACCATCCCGGCGACCAGCTCGGAGCTGAACGGTACCTCCGTCATGTCCTACGTAAAGATCCAGCGCAAGGACGGCTTTGTCAGCCCCCTCATGCGCCCGAAATACGCCGTCCTCGATCCCGAACTCAGCTACACGATCCCCATCAAGCAGACAGCCTACTCAGCTGCCGACATCGTCTCCCACCTCCTTGAGGCCTACCTCGGGCACGGCCTCGATTGGGCCCCCTTCCAGGACCACTACTGCCAGGCCTCGATCCGCACGATCATGGAGTGCATGGACCGCCTCTTGAAGGATCCCAAGGACAAGGAAGCCCGCGCCCAGATGATGTGGACGGCCTCCTACGCCTGGAATGGTTTCTATCCCTGCGGCCTCGGTCCCTGCGACGCGACCATCCACATCCTGGGACACTCCCTGAGCAATTTCTACGACACCCCCCACGGTGCGTCGATGTCGGTGACCATCCCGGCTACCATGCGCTACTTCCTGGGCAGCAAGACGAAGAAGCTGGCTGAAATAGCCCGTGAGGTATTCGCCGTCCACGAAGCTGAGGACCTGGCAGCAGCCAAGGCAGGCATCGCCGCCTTTGTAGCCTGGTGCAAGAAGATCGGAACCCCCACCACCCTCGCCGAGGCAGGGATCCCCGCTGACTCCATCGCCAAGATGGCACCTGATGCCCTCAAGACGGCACAGGCCTGGGGGCTGGGCGAGCTGTATACCCTGGACTCCTGCACGAAGATGTTCGAGCTCTGCAAGTAGGGGGAGTATTTTCTGTCGAGACGCCGGAAATCCCACACGGCAGGGCTTTCCGGCGTCATTCGGGAAGGGATACTTACTACCGAGTCCGGTGCATTGGATACACAAAAACGCATTTCGCCCAAGTACAGCAATGCGAAATGCGCTCTTGTGTAGCCTTGTTTCAAGACTCGGTAGTAAGGATGAATCTTACAGAGGGTTCGTGGCCATCTTCATCAGCCTGGCCAAGGCATTGAGGTTCTTGTCGTAGGTGTAGAGAAGAACATCCTCGTCCGGCAGGATCCGGGCCCATTCCATGGCAGTGGCCATGTGGATCGCATCAAGGGACCGGCATCGTGAGAGGTCCTTGCGCAGGAAAATGATCCTCTCAATCTCCTCATCGACGATCCGAAGGTTGACTTCGGAGAGGAACTCTTCCAGCTCTCTTGTCTTCCTGAGCAACCACTGCGAATCGAGTCTTTCCCGATAGCGGTCCCAGGTCCGTCGAAGGATGGTGATCGTCTCGATTTTCAGAAGGATCGAACTGACACGGACTTCGGATCCTGCCCACCATGAATCAGCTTCAGCCTTGGTCGCTTCGTCCAGCAGTATTGACAGGAGAACCGACGAGTCGAAGTACCCGATCATTCGAGGCGGTCCGACCTGGCTTCCTGATAGAGCGGCTCCCAATCAATAGAAGGACAGGGCGAGGCCTTAGCCAGCCCAGCGTCTCTCTTCGCCCGGATGATCTTCCCTGCCTGTTCCATCAAGGATAGACGCTCTTCCAGGGGGGAAGGGAGGAACTCAGCCTGAGGTAGCGAGATCTGCGCGATGATCCTGTGGTGTTCAGTCACCAGGACGCTCTCGCCTCCCTTCACAAGTTCAAGGTAGCGAGAGAGCTGATTCTTTAGATCCCGGACGCCTACGGTAGTCATAGGTCTATTATAGCCTTTGTAGCTACAAAATCCAAGCAGCCCTCATCCGCATCCGCATCCGCATCCGCATCCGCATCCGCATCCGCATCCAGCGCCAGCGCCAGCGCCACGGATAATGACGTAGGCTTCCTACTGCTCACAAAAAGCTCTTCCCTCAATGGCTGGACACGAATTGAACTATTATGTTGACAAGTGTAATTTTGTCTCCTAAACTCCCAACATATGTAACCTTGATGGCTGTCACATCACATCAGGGCGTTTTTGCGGATGTTCCGGCAGTTGGCCGGTCAAATGTAGGAGAAGGAGTTCTTATGAAGAAGCTTCTAGGACTGGTACTGATCGCCAGCCTCGCACTCGCGATGGGAACCGCGCAGGCGACGAACGTCACAGTGGGACATGTCGTATTCAACATGCAGCACCAGTTCCACCAGGCAATCGCCAAGGAAATCGTCGACTACGGAAAGAAGATGTACGGTGCCAAGGTCATCGTCCTCGACGGCCAGGGTGACAGCGACAAGATCCTCAAAGCGGTGGAAAACCTCATCGCCCAGAAGGTCAAGGCCATCTCCATCCACAGCCCTGACCAGGCCATGACCCTCGCCGCCATCAAGCTGGCCCGCGCGAAGGGTATCCCCGTTGTCACCACCCTCGTATGGCCCGCCGAGAAGATCGCACCCCACGTGCAGCCCCTGGAAACACCCAGCTCCTTCACCATGGGCATACTCGCAGCCACCAAATGGCTGGAAGCCAATCCCGACAAGCCCTGCCGCGTCGCCATCCTCGACTTCGGCAAGTTCCCCCCGGTCGAAGTCCTCCGGACCACTCCCTTCTGGCAGGGTGTAAAATCCGTCGATCCCAACGCCGAGCTGGTCACCGAGCTCAACGGACAGGGTGACACCACCAAGTCCATGGAAATCACCCTCGACATCCTCCAGGCCAACCCCGAGGTGAATATCATCTTCGGCGCCAACGACGAGATGGCCCTCGGAGCCCTCGCTGCCTGCGAGCAGATCGGCCGCGGCAAGATGAACAACGGCGTGGCCCTCACCGAAGTCATCGCCGGCCTCGACGGAAACGTCTCCGCAATGCTCAAGATCTTCGATCCCAACTCCTCCTTCAAGATGACCCACGGGGCAGTCCGTGACGTAGCCCGCGCCGAGATGGACACCATGATCGGCATGGTCACCGGCAGGATCGATCCCAACAAATGGTCCGAGACCAAGGTCCTGAGCGTGGTAACCGATTTCTGGAACAGTTCCGTTCCCGAGGCCCAGGTCTTCCTCCAGGACAACTTCCTCTACAAGGGCAAGCTCGCCGACGACATCGCCAAGGCGACAAAGAAGAAATAAGGCCCGGGGCATTCATGAATGGTGGGAGGGACCTGGTCTTCTCCCACCTTTTTTTAGTGCCGGGCCAGCGACAGGCACAAAAGGTCGAGAGCGGGCGTCGGCCGGTCCGGCGTCACTCGCGACAAGCAGTCCGGGAAATTCTCCTTGAGGGGCGATGATGGCTAACTCATTCAGCGCGATCCAGATAGACAGGCAAAAACTCGTCCTGCTATCGATCCTGGCCGCGATCGTGGTGGCCATGTCCTTCCTGTCTCCGAAATTCCTCCAGCTGAGCAATTTCCAGAACATTCTCTTGCAATTGGCTCCTTTGATCATCATCGCCTCTGCAGCCAACCTCCTCATGATCACGGGCAACTTCGACCTGTCGATCGGGAGCGTCCTCGCCTTCTCTGCCATCATGCATGCCTACATGTCGAAGCTGGGGCTGCCCATAGGGCTTTCGATAGCCCTCTGCTGCATGATGGCCGTGCTCTGGGGAATCTCGAACGGGATCATGGTCGGCTACCTCAACGTCAACCCGGTCATCGCGACCATGGGGACGATGTACGCCGCCCGCGGTTTCGCCTATCTCATCGCCCGCTGGGACGGCGGAGCCAACATCTCGGCCGGGCTTCCCTCCGATTTCAGCGACTTCGGCCGCACGAACCTCTTCGGCTTCCTGCCGATCATCATCGTCTTCATGGTAGTGACCGTCGCGATCTTCGTCTTCATCGAGAAAAAGACCGTGCTCGGCCGCTTCAGCTTCGCCATCGGAGGCAACCGCAAGGCCTCTGTCCTTTCCGGCATCAAGGTGCCCCAGATGACGATCGTCCTCTACTCCCTCGTAGGACTCCTGGCCGGTTTCTGCGGAACGGTGCAGGTTTCCCGCGTGGGTTCAGGCTTTCCAAACATCGCCGAGGGCATGGAATTCGATGTCGTGGTAGCCATTGTGCTCGGCGGTACGAGCATGCTCGGAGGTTCGGGCTCCACGGCGGGCATGATAATCGGTGCCCTGATCGTCGGAACGGCCGCCAACGGACTCAACCTTCTCAAAGTCCCCTATTTCTACCAGACAATCACCAAGGGCCTGCTACTGATTGTCGCGGTCTTTGCCGATCAGACCATCAGACGGCGCGGCTAGGAGTGGAGACCATGATGGACACAGGAAAGACCGATGTGCTGATGGGCATCAAGGGACTCCACAAGCAATTCCCGGGAACCCTCGCCCTCGACGACGTGAGCTTCGACATACTCAGGAATACGGTCCACTGCATCGTCGGGGAGAACGGTTGTGGCAAGTCCACCATGATCAAGATCCTCACCGGGGCCCTGGAAAGAACCAAGGGGGAACTCCTCTTCGAAGGCCAGGCCTTCGAGCCCAAGACCATCAGGGAGGCCATGGCCCAGGGGGTCACTGCCCTCTACCAGGAGCTGAATGTCGTGGATGACCTGAGCGTCGCGGAGAACCTGACCCTGGGACGCGAGAAGCAGCGCTTCGGCTTCATACAGAAGGACGCCGACCTTTCGGTCCTGGTCGAAAACCTCAGGAGCCTCGACGATTCCATCAGGCTGACCGACCGCGTCGGAGACCTCAGCGTGGCGCAGCGCCAGGTCATCGAGATCACGAGGGCCATCTCCACCGACTGCAAGATGCTGGTGATGGACGAGCCGACGGCCGCCCTGAGCGAGGACGAAACCAGACGCATGTTCAAGGTGATAGGAAAACTCAAGGCCAAGGGTATCACCATTGTGTATATCTCCCACAAGCTCAGCGAGGTCTTCGAGATCGGTGACAAGGTCACCGTCCTCCGCGACGGCAAGGTCGTGGAAACCCGTGGCGTGGCCGAGATCCGGAACTCCAGCAGCTGCAACTCCGATTCCGATGCCTGCCTCGAGCTGGTCAGGATGATGCTGGGAAAGGTAGTCCTCGAGGAGTACATTCCCGGCAGCAACATCCAGGAGCTGAAGCTCCTGGAAGCCAGGAACCTGAAGACAGGCAAGTTGCGCGACGTCAGTTTCGAACTCCACAAGGGCGAGATCCTGGGCTTCTACGGCCTTGTGGGCGCGGGCAAGACCGAGGTCGCGCAGGTCCTCTATGGCATTGATCCCTACTCAGGCGAGATCTGCGTGAAGGGCACGTGCCTGAAGATAAGCTCCACCGCGAAGGCGCTGAAGGCGGGAATCACCATGATACCGGAGGAAAGGCGGATCGGGGGCATCTTCGGCCAGCTCTCGATCCGTGCCAACATTCCCATGATGAAGATGGAAAATGTCCTCACAAATGGTATCATCAACCGCGGCAAGGAGAACACCCTCGCCGACGGATACATAAAGGGCATGTCCCTGGCCACGAGCGGCCGCGAGAAGAAGGTGGCCCAGCTCAGCGGGGGCAACCAGCAGAAGGTGGTCATCTCCAAATGCCTCAACCGGGAGAGCGAGGTCCTGTTGATGGACGAGCCCACACGGGGCGTCGATGTCGGCGCGAAGCAGGAAATCCACGACATCATCCGGAAGCTCGCCAGGGAGGGAAAGGGCATCATCGTCTTTTCCTCGGAGCTCCCCGAGATCATGCAGCTCTGCGACCGGATCGTGCTGATGTACGAGGGCGAGGTGCGGACGGTGCTCCAGAACGGAAAGGACATCGACAGCGACCGGATCATGGCCCTGGTGGCCGGCGGAGAGGTGAACGCATGAAGCAGCCCAGGGATTTCAGCAAGGTCATCAGGGACCCCAAGTTCCTCATGTTCATCATCCTCGTGCTCCTGAATGTCTTCTTCGCCACCAACTCGGAGAGTTACCTCTCGGTCGAGAACATCTTCAACATGCTCAAGCAGTCTTCCATGATCATCATAGTTGCCTCGGCAGCGACCGTCCTCATGATGACCGGGAACTTCGACCTGTCGACCGGCAGCAATCTCGCCCTGACCGGCGTGATCTACACGGTCCTGCTTTCAGGCGGGATGGCCCTCCTGCCGGCGGCCATCATCGCCATCCTCTGTGGCTCGGTCATCGGACTGGTCAATGGAGGCCTGGTTTCAAAGATGGACTTCCCGCCCTTCATCGCGACATTGGGGACGATGTACGTCGCCCGCGGCCTGGCGCTGATCCTGGCCAACGGCTCACCGGTCAGGGGCGAGAAGGTGCCGCCGGGAATCTCCACCCTTGCGCGCGGTGAGTTCCTGGGCGTCCCCATCCCCATCTACTTCGTCGTGTTCTTCGTCGTGCTGTTCATGATAGTCGAGAAGAAATCGCTCTTCGGCAAATATTCCATGACCATTGGTGGCAACAAGAACGCCGCCTTCTTCGCCGGGCTCAACGTCGGCGGCATCGTCTTCTGGAACTACGCCATCGTCGGCATCCTGGCCGCCTTCGCGGGGATCCTGACCGCATCCCGCCTCGCGGCCGGCGACCCGCGCATCAGTGTCGGCTTCGAGTTCGACGTGATCCTGGCCATATTGCTCGGCGGCACCAGCCTCTCTGGAGGCAAGGGTTCGGTGATCGGAACGCTGATCGGAGCCCTGATAGTCGCCGTGCTCGGGAACGGCCTGGACATGATGAACATCCTGACTTTCTGGCAGAGCATCCTGAAGGGACTGATCTTTGTCTTCGCCATCATCATCAACGAGAAGCTGCTGAAGAATGTCGGAGCGGGAAAACCGGCTTCCAGCAGGAGCTAGCTGGCTCTGATGGCATCCTGGCGCGGGAACGCCAAGGTCAGGGACCCCGCGGTCCGTCGTTCGGCGAAAGGGGAAGCGCCATGCTGAAGCTGCATCCTCCCGCGGGCAGGTTCTCGACCATGAGCCTCCCCCCATGTCTCTCGAGGATCGCATAGCTCACCGACAATCCGAGACCGATGTTGCTGCCTGTCGATTTTTTCGTTGTATAAAAGGGAAGAAAGACATCGCCCAGATTCTCGGCGCTTATCCCGGGACCTTCGTCCGCTACCCTTACGATCGCCATGGGAAGACCCTCTTCGTTGACCCTGGCCGTGCTGACCGAAATGACCCCTCCCTCCGGCATGGCTTCGAAGGAATTTTTCATGAGGTTCAGGATCACCTGCTTCACCTCGTTGGCGTTCACCATGGTCCGCAAGGGATCCGGGCTTGGGGAGAAGTCCATCCTGATCCGCCGGGACTTCGCGCTCTGGCGGAGGAGATCGAGAATCCTGGATATCGTGTCGGTGAGGTCTATCTCCTCGTCGGCCAGGCGGTCGGTGTCGCCGAGGTTGACAAGGTTGTTGACGATGGAGGAGATGTAGGCTATCTCCTCCCCCAGCTTGCCTACGGTGTCCAGCGCATCGCGGCCCTGCACCCGCTTCTTCAGAGCAGCGATATAGTTGTAGATGATCTCGAGGGGATTGTTGATCTCATGTGCGACTCCAGCGGCGAGGAGTCCGACCGAGGCAAGCTTCTCGGAAAGGATCATCTTCTTCTGCATCTTGTCGTATTCCGAAATGTCCTCGATCACGAGGACGCTGCCTATGTGTTGACCCTCGTCGTAGACCGGAAAGGTTTTGAGGTTGTTCATCGAGGCCCTTCCGTTCTTGACGAGGCCGATGTTGAAGAACTGCCCCTCCTGCTTTCCGCGGAGGACCGTCGACAGCTCCTCGGGACCCACCCCGCTCATCCCCCTGAAAAGCTCGTCCATCGGGCGGGCCTGATAGTCTGCGCTCGACAGGCCGAAGGCCCGCTCGAAGTGCCGGTTCCCGAGTATCACGCGGTCTTCCGTATCGGTCAGGAGCAGGCTGATCGGGAGATGGACGATAATGGCCTCGTTGTAGCGCAGGAAGCGCTTGAATTCGGTGCTGGCAAGCCCCCCACCCGGCTGGGAGGAGAACTGGGTGTAGGCGAGCCGCACGAGGTTGATCTTGTCGATGTCCTCGGTGGTCCCGGTGAAGATCAGCTGCCCGTCCCGGATGATGCTGACGCGGTGGGCGAAGCTGTAAACGTCGTCAATCCTATGAGTTATGAAGAGTATCGACATGCCCCGCGCGACCATCCCGAGGAGTATCCGGATGATCCCGTCCATCGAGCGGTGCGTGAGTTTCTCCAGGGCTTCGTCGAGGATGAGGAGGACTGGTTCGGCGAGGACCTGTTTCAGGATATCCACCACGGCGCGGTCGGAGAGACTGAGACCACCGAGCCTGGCGGCCGGGTCTATGTCGAAGCGATGTTCCCGGAGGAGATCCGCCGCCGCCCTGTTCATCCGCCTCGGGGAGTTCCAGACGAAATTGTTCACCCTCCGGTCATTGGCGAAAAGGTTCTCCGCCACGGTAAAATTGCCATTGAGGCAGAGCTGCTGGTAGACCATCCTGATGCCCAGGCGATGGGAGTGCTGCAGGCTGAGGGAGCCGTAGCGCTTCCCGCAGAAGGTGATCGTGCCGCCCGAGGGTTTGAGCATACCGCTGATGATCTGGGCCAAGCTTGTCTTGCCGGCTCCATGCTGACCAACCAAGGCGTGGATTTCGGAGCGCCTGATGTCGAGGCTGATGCCGCGGACAGCCTCGAGGCTGCCGTAATCCCGCGAGATGCCCTGGAGGGACAGTACCTCCTTGGTCGTTTCAATCGGTGGCTGCGTCGATTCCATACTTGGCTAACTTGTTGTAAAGGGTCTTCCGGCTCATCGACAGGCGTTCAGCTGTCGTTTTTTTGTTGTATCCTGAGCGCTGTAGCATCTTCACGATGAGGTCCTTTTCGACCCACTCCCTGATGTTCAGATCCGAGGCGCCCGAGCAGTACCCGGCTCCAGTGAAAAGCGTCGGCATGTCGCCGATGTCGATCTCAGGGCCGGAGGAGATCGCGCAGGCGTAGTTCAGGGCGTTCTTGAGTTCGCGCACGTTCCCGGGCCAGGGGCAGGCCAGGAGTCTTTCCATGAGGTCCGGGGCGATGCGATGGGGCGGCATGGAATTATACAGGCAATACTCCTCCACGAATTTCCGCGCCAGCTCCGGTATGTCTTCCTGCCTTTCTCGCAGGGGCGGCACGAAGATCACCGCTCCGCTCATGCGGTAGAAAAGGTCCTGGCGGAAGCCGCTTCCGTCGATGAGCTTCTCGATGGGCTGGTTGGTCGCCGCAATGAAGCGCACGTCGATACCAAGCGTCTGGGATCCGCCGATCCGCCTGATCTCCTTGTTCTGCATGGTGCGTAGGATCTTCGTCTGGATCGTCATCGGCATGTCACCGATCTCGTCCAGGAAGAGCGTGCCGGAATCGGATTGCTCGAACACACCCTTGAAGATGGAGTCCGCTCCCGTGTAGGACCCCCGCTCGTGGCCGAAGAGCTCGTTGTCGAGAAGGCTTTCGGGGAAGGCGGCGCAGTTGACCTTGATAATCCTGGCCGACGCCCGGTGCGATCCCTCGTGCAGCGCGTCAGCGATGAGCTCCTTGCCCGTGCCGTTCTCCCCGGTGATGAGGACAGGCAGCTCTGTCGCCGCGAGCTTCCGCACCTTCTCCATGAGTTCCCGCATCTCGGAGCTCTGCACGATCATCTTGGGTGAAAGCTCGTGCAGGCGGCGCTTCAGCAGGCTGTTCTCCTCCGAAAGCCTCGAGAGGTCGATCGCGCTCGTGACGATCTTATGGAGTAGGTCAAAGTCCAGCGGCTTTTTCACGTAATCGGCGGCGCCAAGCTTGAGAGCTTGGACGGCACTGTCCACAGTCGCGTAACCCGTGATCATGATCACGGGAATCCGCGGCTTGATTCGCTTGAGTTCCACAAGTATATCGATGCCACTTTCCTCACCGACCATGATGTCGAGGAGGACCGCCGAGACCTTTCCCCCGGACAGGAACTCAAGCGCGCAGGATCTGTCCCGTGCGCACTGCACCCCCATGCCCGCGTCCTCGAAATTCCGCGCGAGGCTCTGGCAGAGTTTTTCATTGTCGTCGACGATCAGTACGGTCGGTTTCATATTCTACCTAGCTGTTCGAAGCTTGCCATGCGTGGAGACTAATTACACACGTAGCGTAATTCTTACACACGACACATCATGGTAGTTCTGTCAACAAACCTTGTCAAGAAAATCACGTCCCGTGTAAGTCTTTTCAGGGCATATCGGATACGACAAATGTACCTTTTCCCCAAGTCCTTCTTCTAATTGGCACGCTTCCTGCAATGGCGATGATGGGCGTGTGCCTAAATGCAATCTGTCTCGTATCGAACAAGGAGGAACATGTGAAGAAGCTTCTCGCGGTTCTAGTCGCCGTGGCATTCGCCGCGTCCATTGGCTTCGCTGCGCCGAAAACGGTATCCCTGAACGGATACACCTTCAATCTCACGACCAAGAAACCCAAGGACATCGAGATCGCCGTCATCTACATGAATGTCACCGTCCCCTTCGCACAGTTCATAAAAGCTGGCGTCGATGCGGCGGCCAAGGAATTCGGGGTGAAAGCCTACATGACCGGTCCCACCGAATGGGGAACCGAGCCCGAGATCCAGGTCATGGAAAACCTCATCACCAAGAAGGTCGACGGGATCTCCGTGGCTGTCCTCGACATCCCCGGCATGACCCCCATCATCCAGAAGGCTCTGAAGGCCGGAATCCCTGTCACCTGCAACAACGTGGATGCTCCGGAGTCGGGCAGGCTCGGCTTCGTGGGCGAGGACCTTTTCCTGGCCGGCGCAGCCACCGCCAAATCCGTCGTCGGAAAGATGGGAGCCAAGGGGAATGTCATCATATCCTCGGTCGCCATCGGGGCGATCTGGTCCCGGATACGGCAGGATGGAGTCATGTCGGTGCTCGACAAGTATCCGAACATCAAGATCGTGGACATCATCAACGCCGAGGGCGATGAGCAGTCGGCCTACGCCGCACTGGAGAACTCCTTCCTCGCGAACAAGAACATCAGCGGCCATATCAGCCTCGGCGGGACCGACTACCTCTGGGGCCGGCTGATGGAGAACAAGAAGATCGGCAATGCCTCATCGAAGGCTCCTATCTATTCAAGCGGACACGATCTCTACGAGGAGAAACTCCTCCAGATCAAGGATGGCTGGACCACCACCGCTTACGGGCAGAATCCCTACAAGCAGGGCTACGAGGCCGTCAAGCAGCTCTATCTCCTCCTGACCAAAGGAACGCCGCCGACGGTTATCGACACCGGCATCGTCGAGGTGAACCAGCAGAACGCCGACACCTACCTCAAGAAAATCAAGGACGGAGAACCGGTAGGCTGATAGCCTGCGAAAATCCTTGCTACAGATCCTGGGTCCGGGGGGCAGCCACACGCGCTTTCCTCCGGACCCGATTTCAAGATCCTCCGCCGCAAGGCGGCATCACAGGCAGGTAGTATCATGGGCACGACAGTGACGGAGAATCAGGATACCGAGGCGAGGCGCAGCGGACCCTTGGCGAACCTCTTCAAGGCGAAGGAGATCGGGATCTTCGCCGGGCTGGTGATCCTGGTCATTTTCTTCAGCCTTTCCACGTCCGTCTTTCTGTCCGTGGACAACCTGATGAACGTCGTCCGGCAGGTCTCCATCCTCGGCATCCTGGCGGTCGGCATGACCATGGTGATCGTGTCGGGCGAGATCGACCTGTCCGTCGGCTCGGTCTACGGGATGTCAGTCGTCGCCATGTCGGTGCTGATGACGCACGGCGTGCCCATCTGGACCTCGATCCTTGCTGCCCTCGCATTGGGTGCGACAGCCGGCGTCGTCAACGGCCTCCTCGTCACGCGTCTCCGGGTGCCCGCCCTCATTGTCACCCTTGGCATGCTGAACATGGCCCGCGGCGTCGCAATGATCATCAACGGCGGAATGGTCGTTCCCCTCATCCCGCGCCTGATCAAGGATCCCGCCCTGGATGCCTTCATCTTCATCGGTCGTGGCAGGATCATGGATGTCGTCCCGACTATGTCCATCGCCTTCCTCCTCGTCCTCATCCTCGGCTTCATCATTTACCAGAAGAATATCCTCGGATACCGCATGCGGGCCGTCGGCGGCAACCCGGAGGCGGCGCGGGTGTCGGGCATCAGCGTCACCATGGTGAAGATAGCCGCTTTCGCCATCATGGGATTCCTCGCGGCCTTCGGTGGGATCATCAACTCCGGCTTCCTGGGCAACGTCCAGTCCACCGCAGGCCAGGGCCTCGAGCTGGACGTGATCGCGGCCACCATCCTGGGCGGAGCAAGCCTGAACGGAGGAGAGGGGACGATTGTCGGTACACTGATCGGCGTGCTTCTCCTCGGCGTGCTCCGGAACGGCCTCGTCCTCATGGGTGTCTCACCTTTCGTGCAGATGGTGCTGATAGGCGCCGTGCTCATTGGGGCAGTCGCTCTGGACATGCGGTCACGGAAAAAGTAGGCATGAAAGACATCCTGGTCTTCAATGGCGTATCGAAAACTTTCCCTGGCGTGCGGGCCCTGGAAGACGTGAGCTTCTCCGTCGCCAAAGGCGAGATTCATACCATCGCCGGGGAGAACGGGGCTGGCAAATCCACACTCATGAAGATCCTCTCGGGCTGGTATCCGCCGAGTTCAGGGGAAATCCTTTTCAAGGGCAGGCGCATCTCGACCAGCAATCCCGAAGCCGCCCTTTCCATGGGCATCTCGACCGTATATCAGGAGCTCATGCTCTGCGAGAACATGACCGTCGTGGAGAACATCTATCTCGGCAGGGAACTGAGTTCCAGGAAGGGCATCGACTGGAAGGCGATGCACCGGCAGGCCCGGAAACTCCTGGATTCCTTCGGAGTAGAAATCAGTACCAGGACCCTGGTGAGAAACCTGCCCATAGCTCAGCGGCAGATAGTCGAGATCGCCAAGGCGATCAATATGGAAACCGAGATACTGATCCTCGATGAACCCACCTCCTCGCTCACGATCAATGAGACCAGGGTACTCTTCGACAACCTCCGGAGGTTCAGGGAGAAGGGGATGTCCATCATCTTCATTTCCCACCGCCTGGACGAGGTCTTCGAGATCACGGATCGGATCTCTGTCCTCCGGGACGGCAGATATCTCGGTACCTTCGTGGCTGCGGAAACCACCCCGAGAGACATCATCAGCCTCATAGCCGGCAAGGAGCTTCTGCAGGAGATCGTCGGGACGGAGAAACTGCGTACCGGGTCTGACGCGGAAATAGCCCTGGAGGTAAGAGGCCTCGCTCGGGGGAGGTACTTCCGGGACGTGAGCTTCAGCCTGCGCCAAGGAGAGCTGCTCGGGATCTACGGCCTGCAGGGGGCTGGACGTACGGAGCTGATGCAAACGCTTTTCGGAATGTACCTCCCGGATGCCGGAGAGGTCCTTCTCGATGGCAGAGCCATAAGGTTGCGCAGCCCCAGGGAGGCTATCCGGAAGGGTTTCGCGCTCGTTCCCGAGGACAGGAGGAAGGAAGGACTCTTTTCCAACATGGACGTGAAAGACAACATCGCGGTGATCCATGATAAACGCATAACGGTCGCGAGCTTCGTCCAGAGCCGCAAGATCCTCGCCATTGCCCGGGAGTATGTCGAGAATCTCTCCATCAAGGTGACGAGCCCTTTCCAGCGGGTCAGGAACCTGAGCGGCGGGAACCAGCAAAAGGTCATAATTGGGCGAAGCCTTTCCACCTCACCGAGGATACTCATCATGGACGAGCCCACCAGGGGCATCGACGTCGGAGCCAAGGCGGAGATCTACAAGATATTGAGGAAACTGAAGGGTGAGGAAGGCAAGGCGATCCTCATCGTGTCCTCCGAACTTGAGGAGGTCGTCGCCGAGTGCGACCGGGTACTCGTCATGTTCCAGGGTCGCGTATCCGGGGTATTGTCCGGGGCACAAATCACCAGGGAAGGCGTCCTCCACCTGGCCTTCGGAGGCTCGATTTCGTCCAACTAGCAGCCTGTCGGACTGAAAACAAGGAATTTCCAAGCGGGCGGAACTCTGATA
>JBAXTA010000129.1:0-11496 GCA_037130415.1 Spirochaetota bacterium | reverse complement strand
CGCTGTTCCGCGAGCTCATGTCCTGGGGGGGTATCTCCCACCTATCGGTCACAGCTCCGCGCGCGAGGTCCATCCGGTACAGCCAGGAGCCTGCGTACTCGATACCGGAACGGGACTTCGTCTGGACATCGACGATTTCCCGCGAGTAATCGACCTGGAGTATGATGGCCCTGCCCTTCGAATCGGGAACGACGCGGTCAAGGCTGGCGAGGAAGCCATCCTGACCGCCAGGCTTGGGCAGGGCGTTGCGCGGCAATTTGAGGGAATTGCGAAGTCCTCCCCGCGGATCGAACCAATGGACAAGCCAGGCTTCCTGCTCGACAGAGATCACCACGACTTCGTCTGACTCCGTCACAAAGATCCCTTGGATAAAGGGAAAGGGAGTCCCGCCTATGCCTTCCTGCCCGAGGAAGTCTATGAACTTGCCGTCTTTGTTGAAGCGCAGCACGGCGTACTCGAGGCTTGCTCCCGTCCCTCCCTCGCTGACCCTACGCTCGGGAGGCATGCGATCCTCGACATACAGCGTATTCTCGGAGTCGATGGCAATCTCGCCAGGAGCTTCGAAGGCATAGGTCTCGATGATGCGCCCCGACTTCTCGGCGTTTCCCCCGCTCTTCAAGGCTGGCTCGGGA
The DNA here is from genome assembly GCA_037130415.1 of Spirochaetota bacterium. Taxonomy (GTDB): domain Bacteria; phylum Spirochaetota; class Spirochaetia; order Treponematales; family Rectinemataceae; genus CAIJMU01. The sequence goes on along the minus strand of JBAXTA010000129.1, from coordinate 10,864 downwards.
TTCCTGTCGGAATTGTAGATGACCGAAAGGATATCGCCGTAGGACGAGAGCCTGAGGACCTTTGATGAATTGCCGTTGGAGAACCAGAAAACCCCATCCCGCATCGCAATCCTGGTCTTCCTCGAGCCATCGGTACCCTGCACCTGGAAGAGATCGAGCTGGTCCTCGGCGGGTCCGTAGGAAAGCGTGAAGAGTTGCTCGCGAGCGATGGCTTGCTGGCTATTGCCACCCGCATTGCAGGCAGTGGAAAGCGCAGCAGCCAGCATGGCAAGGACCGCAAAGACAGCCAGGGTCATGCGGCAAGGCGGCGGAGATGCATCGTTTTCGTGCCTCGGAATCATGGGCATCCAGTAGAGCGCCAAGGCCCTCTCCCTGTCAATGAAGCAGCAGCGCAGCGAGGGCGCAGCGAGGGGAAAAGCCCTGCCGCCTTGACCCCAGTTCGGCCAAAAAGGTAGATTGGCAACCATGGCCACCAACATCCTTGCAGCCCTCTTCGGCTCGAAGCGCGAGCGGGACATAAAACGTCTCCTTCCCGTACTCCACGCGATCAATGAGCAGGAACAGCTTTTCCTGAACCTCAGGGACGATGAGTTCCCCGCCCGGACCCAGGGCTTCCGCGATCGGCTCGCCGCCGGCGCAACCATTGACGAAATACTCCCCGAGGCCTTTTCGCTCGCAAGGGAGGCTGCGCGCCGCGTGCTGGGCGAGAGGCCCTTCGACGTGCAGATAATAGGTGGCCTGGTGTTGAACGAGGGAAAGATCGTGGAGATGAAGACAGGCGAGGGCAAAACCCTTTCCTCGGTCGCCGCGACCTACCTCAACGCAATTCCAGGGGACGGCGTCCACGTCGTCACGGTAAATGATTACCTCGCCCTCCGCGACTCCGAGTGGATGGGCCGGGTCTTCCGCTTCCTCGGCCTCACCGTCGGCTGCATCCTGTCGAACATGGACAATGAGCTACGGCGCAAGGCCTATGCCTGCGACATCACCTATGGAACCAACAACGAGTTCGGCTTCGACTATCTCCGCGACAACATGACCTGGAGCCCCGAGGGCCGCGTCCAGCGCGGCCATAACTACTGCGTCGTCGACGAGATCGACTCCATCCTCATCGACGAGGCGCGGACGCCCCTCATCATCTCAGGTCCCGCCGAGGACGATACCTTCAAGGTCAACGAGGTCAACCGCCTTGCCTCCCAGCTCGTCGAAGTCAAGAAGAATCCGGCGACCGGTGAGTACCCCAAGGAGGAGGAGGGCGAAGAACTCGTCGGTGATTACAAGGTCGAGGAAAAGTCGAAGCGCATTTCTTTCTCCCCGATGGGCATGACCAGGATCGAGGAACTCCTCCTGAAGCGCGGCCTTATCAAGGGTTCGCTTTTTGACGAGTCCAACTTCGAGTTCGTGCACTACTTTACCCAGTCGGTCAAGGCGATGGTCCTCTTTGCGAAGGATGTGGACTATGTCGTCCAGGACGGCCTGGTGCAGATCGTCGACGAGTTCACGGGGCGCATCCTTACGGGCCGCCGCTATTCGGACGGGCTCCACGAGGCCATCGAGGCCAAGGAACGCATCAAGATCGCGCGCCGAAACAGGACACTTGCGACCATCACCTTCCAGAACTATTTCCGCCTCTACAAGAAGATCTCCGGCATGACCGGAACAGCCGACACCGAGGCTTCCGAGTTCGCCAAGATCTACAATCTCGACGTGGTCGTCATTCCCACCAACAGGCCCCTGGCCCGCAAGGACGAGGATGACCTGGTCTTCCTCAACGAGGGCGAGAAGTTCGACGCCATCGCCGACGAGATCACCGAAGCCCACAAGAAGGGCCAGCCTGTCCTGGTTGGCACTGTATCGATCGAAAAGTCGGAGAAACTTTCGGCCCTCCTGACAAGGCGCGGCCTCAGGCACGAGATCCTCAACGCAAAGAACCATGCCCGCGAGGCCCTCATCATCGCGGAGGCCGGCGCCCGGGGATCAGTCACCATTGCCACGAATATGGCCGGCCGCGGAACTGACATCAAGCTCGGTGGCAATCCCGAGTACCGGGCCCGACGCGCCGCAGGAACCCAGGCCACGGAGGAGCAGTACCAGGCGGCGCTGAAGATAGAGTATGACAAGTGGCGCAAGGACTATGAGGAGGTGCGCGGCATCGGAGGCCTCTATGTTGTCGGCACCGAGCGCCATGAGTCGCGGCGTATCGACAACCAGCTTCGGGGACGGTCTGGCCGCCAGGGCGACCCCGGACGCTCGATGTTCTTCCTCTCCCTCGACGACGACCTCATGCGCCTCTTCGGCGGTGACAATTACAAGGGCCTCATGTCCAGGCTTGGCATGAAGGAGGGAGAGGCCATCTACCATCCCCTCCTCAACCGTACGATCGCGAATGCCCAGAAAAAGGTAGAAGAGCGCAACTTCGAGATCCGCAAGCACCTCCTTGAGTACGACGATGTGCTCAACCAGCAGCGCAAGTTCATCTACGACCAGCGCAACGAAATCCTCAAGGACGGCGACCTCAAGGCGCGAGCCCAGGACACCGCCAAGGAGATGGTCAGCAGCTTCCTTGAAGCCTATGAGGAGGACCAGAAAAAAGATGCATCCTCATCCTGGGCCATCTTCCAGGAGAACCTCCGCGAGAACTTCAATATCCAGGTGCCCTGGAAATCGGATATGGTTCGCACCAAGACAAACCCCGAGATTGCGGCCGAGGCAGAACAGCTTCTCGATGCGGACATTGCCAACAAGGTGTCCTTCGCCGGCGAGGACAACCTGAACGGATTTATCCGCTTCCAGTACCTCCAATCCATCGACAACCGCTGGCTCGACCATCTGGAGTCCATGGAAGCCCTCCGCGAGGCTGTCTACCTGCGCTCCTACGGCCAGAAGAACCCCCTCCTTGAGTACAAGCTCGAGGGCTTCGACATCTTCGAGCGCATGATCGAGGAGATACGCCGCTCGATCGCGATGAAGCTCTACCTCGTGCACGTGCAGACACCGGAGGCGCGCCAGGCTTCGTCAGTGTCAGTACAATCGGTGAGCGCATCCCACGCAGACGCCGCCCAGTTCGGTGGCGGCGGAACCTCCACGGGAAATGCAGGCGGAGGCGCCCAGCGTTCCGCTGTTGCCGAGGCCGCCCGCCCAGCGGGTGCTACCGTGGTGCGCTCTGCCGAAAAGGTCGGCCGCAACGATCCCTGCCCCTGCGGCTCGGGAAAGAAATACAAGCACTGCCATGGGCAATGAGGGCGCAGCCCTCATTGCCCAGGAAGATTCCGCGAGTCGCGGAATCTTCCTGCCATTTTCGAAGGGAGTAACCACGAGGACCATGGCTTCGTGTCGCTGAACTGGAAGGAGATCGATCTCGTCCTTTCAGAGCTCGATCTTGTGGGCTCACAGATCCAGAAGGTGCTCCAGCCGAGTTTCGATTCGATCGTGCTCGGGCTCTACGGCAAGGGGCATGAAACGTCGCTGTTCATATCCGTGTCGCACGGTGCCTGCCGGATCCACAGGCTTTCCAGGAATCCTCCGAAAAACGATCGCCCCCTTCGCTTCATGGAGTGTCTCCGTTCCCGGCTTCGCGGAGGTCATGTCCTCTCGCTCGCGCAACTCGGCGACGACCGTGTCGTGCGCATGGACATCGCAGTATCACGGCACGAGGGCGAGGAAGGGGATGGCTCGAAGTCGACAAGCAGGGTCTACTCGCTGTTTGCCCGGCTGTGGTCGGGAGCCGGGAACATCGTTCTCTGCGATGAAGGGGGCATCATCATCGATGCCCTGGCGCGCAGGCCGGCCAAGGGAGAGGTTGCAGGAAGCATGTTCGAGGCTGCGCCCCTGAGAAAAAACAGGCCATCTGATCCCGGCAGCCCGGCAGGGGCAGCTCCGGCATCACCTATGACAGGGGCAGACCCGGGGCCGGTGACGCCGAAACCACCAAAGCCCCCGCGCGAGTTCCTTGTCCGCGAGCTGCCGCTCCCTGACGGAAGGCCGGATGCGGGCTTCAACGAATGCGTGGAGGCCTGGTACGCCCAGCGCGGCGGCGAGCTTTCGCGCGAAAACCTCCTTGAGCTTGCCCGCGAGCGTTTCGAAAAACGGAGACGTATCCTGGAGACCCGCATTGCCGCGCTGGAGGCTCAGGCGAGGGAATTCAGGCAGGCGGGCAGGAAGCGCGAACTCGGCGACCTCATCATGGCCAACCTCGGTCAAAGCAAGGAGGGGCACTTCCTCGCCGTGGAGGACTTCTACCACAGCGGGCCTGTCAGCGTTGAGATAGACCCCGCCCTGAGCCTTGTCAAGAATGCAAACAACTATTACGAACAGGCGAAAAAGGAAGCCCGTGGCCTGTCCGAGGTCGAGGCCGAGATCACACGCTGGAAGTCCGACCTGGAGGCACAGGCTGCCGGACTCGCGCGCCTCGGGACCCTCCGCGATCCCCTCCTCATCGCCAAGAGCCTCGACAAGGGCGGTACTGCCAGGACCACAGTCGAAGCGAAGTATCCGGGCATCTCCCTCGAGCGCTCCGGCTGGCTCATCCTTGTCGGCCGCTCCGCCAAAGAGAATGACGAACTCCTCCGCCGACATGTCCGGGGTTCGGATCTCTGGCTCCACGCCCGCGACTACGCCGGATCCTATGTCTTCATAAAAGCCAGGCGCGACAAGTCAGTACCCCTCGAGATCCTCCTCGACGCGGGCCAACTTGCCCTTTACTATTCAAAGGGCCGCGAGGCAGGAGAAGGTGACCTTTACTACACCTTCGTGAAATGGCTCAGGCGCGCAAAGAACGGCCCCAAGGGCCTCGTCATCCCGACCCAGGAAAAGAACCTCCACATACAGCTGGACGATGCGAGGGTGCGCGAACTCAGGGCGCTGTCGGGCAGCGACCAGGAGTAAGCTTTAGGCTCCGTTAGCGCTTGGCGAATCCCGTAGTCAGGAATCCACGGCTTCGGAGAAGGGTCGCGAGGCGGGATGCGTCATTTTCCCGCACGACGATGTAGCCTCCCTCCACACGCAGTACAAGGCTCCTGAGTTCCTTATCAGCCATGAAGAGCGCCCGTATGCCTGCATTTGTGGGGAGCGCAAAAAGAATGGCAGGCTCACCTTTGGTAAAGACGCTGCTCTTGGCGCGCACCCTTGCAAAAAGCTCCTCCCAAAGCTGGGGAGGCGAAGCCTGGATCTCTGCCCGGAAGCGCTCGATCCGTTTTTCGATCTTGGCCGGAGTATCACAGCCTGAGATAAGGCTTGCCTCCGTCACGCGGTAGCGCTCCGGTCCAAGCTTAAGTGCAATCTGTTCGAGGAAGATCCGCTTTCCAAAGGAGTCGCCCTGGATGGTCAGGAGGGGCAGTTCTGGATCGACCAGTACCACGCCGGTGTCCTTCAGGCGCTCGGGCATGCTCCCTGCAAATCCGAGGCACCATGAACCGAGGGGAGTGAGGCGGGCTGCGACCATGCCATCCCAGGAACTCAGCGGCTTGGGGGGGCCGCCCTTTATGAGTCGCTCCAAGGCAGGGAGCTCTGCAATCTCGAGGAGCCCGAGCTCGGCCATCAGGTAGAAATAGGCCCTGAAAAGCGGAAGGGCGACAATCTCCCGATGAAGGGGCCCGACAGGATAGATGCAAGCCTCATATGACTCAGTCTCGTAGTAGTGGTCGCCAATACTGAGTTCACTACAGGAGAGCTTGAAGTACTCGTCGCGGGATTCCGGGCTTACGATGCTTGTCCGGAATCCCCGTGCGGTCAGCGCAGCCACGCAGGCTTCGGGCGAGTACCAGAAACCATCGCGCATCCACGCAAGGGCTTCAAGGAGGCTTCGCCTCACCGCCGGTATGGAGTTCGAGTAGAGGAAGAAGCCTTTTTTTTTCGACAGGTAATCGAAGAGGCAGCGGTATTCAAAGAGGAAGCCCATTTCGGCATTGTTCCAATTGATGCTTTGTGTATCGTCGAAGAAATGTCCGATCGCGCGCTTGAGTCTCTCTTCGGCAGGGAGCTGATCGTCTTTCCGGCGCGGAAGGAAGGTGAGCACAAAGCGGGCGAGGAGCTCTCCTGCCACAATCCCGTAGTTGGCCGCTATCGGGTAGCCGCGCACGCCACAGGCAGCAGCAAAGGCGCGCGCATCCTTCCTGGCAAAGCCCTTGGTCATGATGGCTTCACGATCCCTGTTTTCGAGGTTGGCCGATGCCAGGGGCAGGATATCGAGAATCGAATCCGAAATCGAATAGTATTCCCCATCGGGTTCGGCCTGGGGCTTGGGTGTCCAGAAATCCGGCTTCGGCAGCCAGTTCCGGAAGACCTCGGCAGCGAGGGGATGGAGGACTGCATAGGCATCGTCGACAGGCAGGATGAGGCCAGGTGCGGCATCGGAAATGAGCGAAAGTTTGTTGTAATTGTAATAATCTCGGAGCTTGGTCTCGACGATGAGGGGCTTCCCGAAGGCCTTGGCAAAGGGTGCCAGGTCGAGGTAATCGACCCAGGCCGCGGCGGCGATGAGGTTCCTTCCGATCTCGGGCAGGGCTGCAAAAAATGCGTCGAAGGCATTTTGGTCGGCAAAGTCCAGGATGATCGCCGCCTGGCCGATCCACTCGGACTTCTGCAATTGACGCCCTGTGTCCTGGCCCATGCCGCCGATCAAGGACTTGATCTGCTCGATAGTCAGGCTCGACAGCTTTGCTTCCAGTGCCTTGCGGAATGGCGTTCTTGTGACCGGTTTATCTAGCGCATTCTTCGGTGCCGCCGCGCCACTGCCTTGTTGAACCTTTGCCATCGCTCAGCCCAACAGGTATTCGATGTCGGCCTCGTCGAGGGCCTTGAAGGCCTCAGCGTCCGAAGACAGGAGGGATCCTACGAGGCCTGCCTTTTTTTCCTGCAATTCCAGCATCCTTTCCTCGATCGTGCCCTTTGCGATGAGCCTGTAGCAGAAGACCGGGTTCTTCTGGCCCATGCGGTGCGTACGGTCGATGGCCTGCGATTCCGCGCTCCGGTTCCACCAGGGGTCGAAAATAAAGACATAATCGGCAGCAGTCAGGTTGAGGCCGAGGCCACCCGTCTTCAAGGTCATGATGAATACCTTGATCTCGGGATCGGACTGGAAGCGTGACACGAGGGTAGCCCGATCGGTCGTTGCCCCTGTCATGGTGAGATGCCCTATGCCCAGGGCGGCAAGGTCCTCCGAGACGTATTCCACCCCCGCTATATAGTTGGTGAATACCAGGCACTTATGCCCGGAGTCGACAACTTCCCGAAGGCTCTCAAGGAGGGACTCGCGCTTTGCCGAGCGCCCCACCATCGAGTTTCCCGCCTCCGGCACACTGGCCAGGCGCCTGAGCTCGCTGAAGGCGGTGAGGATGAGGAAGCTGCTCTTCCTGATCCCCCCGGAGGCTATGGCCGTGTCGATCTCCGCCTTGAGCTCGAGGCGGCGTTTTTCGTAGGCGGCGAAGTGCCGCGCATCGAGGTCGATCCACGAGACCTGCTCGGTCTTCTCCGGGAGCTCTGGCAGCACGTCTTTTTTAAGCCTGCGCAGGATGAAAGGATAGATCCGGGCCTTCAGGTCGCGCAGGGCATCCTCGTCCTGGCGCTCCTGGATGGGCCTCTGGTAATGCTTCAAGAACTCTGAGAGTGAGCCGAACATGCCGGGATTGAGAAAGGTAAAGAGCGAATAGATCTCGGAGATGTTGTTCTCCATCGGTGTGCCGCTCAGGGCAAGGCGATGGCGGGCCCTGAGCCGGAGGATGGCTGCGGTGGTCTTGGCCCCCGCGTTCTTGATCGTCTGCGATTCATCCAGGACGAGATAGCACCACTCACGCTCAAGGAGGACCTCGACGTCGTTCCTCGCGATCGCATAACTTGTCAGTACTATGTCCGCTTTTCCGAGGGCTTCCGCGTCGCGGTCGGTCCCGTGGTACAGGGCGACCGCGAGGCCGGGGGCAAAACGCGAGAATTCAGAAGCCCAGTTGAACAGGAGGCTCCGCGGCATCACGATGAGGCTCTGGATGCGGCCCCCGGACCCCGGGCCAGCCTTTTTCTTCCGGCCCCGGCTCTTGCCCTGGGCTTGGGCTCCTGCGCCATGGACAGCCCGGAGCAGGGCTATGGTCTGGATGGTCTTGCCCAGTCCCATCTCGTCGGCCAGGCAGCCCGCGAGTCCCTGCTCGCGGAGGTAGTCCATCCAGCGCACGCCGAATTCCTGGTAGTGTCGGAGCGTCGCGCCCTCGACAGGGAAGTCGCCCGGGCGTTCCGCGATGCCGTTGAAGCCACGATAGAATTCTTCGGGACGCTTCCAGGCCTCTCCCTCGGCCTGGACCTCGGGCAGCCTCGAGAGGGTTGGCCAGTCGAAAAAGGAGACCTCGACCAGGCCCTCCTCTCCCCTGCTCATCCGCAAGACCCGCTCGAGCCTCGAGACAGCCTCTGCCTCGGGGTAGGCCCTCGTGCCGTCTGCAAGCGTCACATAGGAGTTCTCGTGAAAGCGCTTGAGGAAATCAGCGTAGGTGAACAACTCGCCATCGATCTCCACCGAGGCACTGCCCGAAAGGAAGTCTATTCCCGAAGACAGGTTCAGCCTGAGCCGTGGCCGCGCTGTCTTGATCCTGTAGGCTGAGAGTGTTTCGGATTGCAGGAGCGTGAACCGACCCACGAGCTCCGTGATGTGAGAAGCGATAAAGTGTTCCGCAAAGCCGCCTTCGAGGATGAAATGGCCCGATTCCTCGAGGACCGCCGCCTTCGCGGCCTTCCCTTCCCTGGCCAGGAGGGCCCGGAATTCCTCATCTGCAAAGCGCGGAAACAGGATCTCGGAAACGAGGAGGCGGTGCTCCTCCTCGTTCCGCTCCGCCACAAGGCTGATTTCCTCGTCCTCGAGGAAACCCGGCGGATAGCCCGGAAGGATCGAGATCGGGCGCACGTGGAGGTAGCCATAGGAATCGACTTCCCGGAACAGGAGGGCCGGGCGCGCGAGCCTCGGCGGCCCCTGCATTGTGACGTAATTTTCGTAATTGACCGTAATTCCGGGAAAGCGGGACAGCGCAAGGGAGAGGAAGAGGTCGAGGTCGCCAGCGGGGACGTCAGCGGCGAGCCTGCCGACATCATGCCATTCGGTGCCAAGGTCACGGACACGATACACGCGGGAACCACGCCGGACGTGGACAGGAGTAATTGGTACTATATCTTCAGGATCACCGGCACTGGCATCGATGGCGTCCTGGGCGTCGCGGCCCAGCGCCAGGGTCGCACTGAAACCCGCGGCGGGCATTGCACCTCGACCAGCGGCGGGGACCGCTTCCAGGTCAAGGCCAAGGCCGGTTTCCTCAGGAAGGAGCTCCATGAACCGCCGCTTCTCGTCTACCAGGCGGCCGGAGCCGAGAACGAGGTCGATGAGACGCGTATTCGGGAGCACGATGCTCCCCTCCTTGGGGGCTGTGCCTCCCAGGGAGGGTTCGCTGTCCCAGCGAAACAGTCCTTCCTTGCCTTTGAGCTCGGCCTCAAAGGCGCGGACAGCTTCGCGCAATGGACCTGCAAAGCGCCTGAAATCGGGCTTTATCGGCCTATCGGCCCGATCTACGAGGTCAAGGGTTGTCGAAAGACCGCTGCCGGAGAGTCGGAAAAAAACATCGGTAGTCGCGGCGTACTTTTCAGAGACAGGACGATCCATGAGGGCCGGGACTGTTCCCCTGCTGGCCGCAATGCTGCGTTGGGCGGTCGGGGTTGCGATGCTTGCCGGATTCTTGGGCGGACGACCGCGCTTCCGTGGCGGTCGTGCCTCTACTATTCTTGGCTTTCCCGCCATTTCTGGACCCTCGCCTCCCCTCTGCGCCATTTTTCAGGGAATCTGACGGATTCTACACCATCCGGGGGTTGATACTGCCAGTCGGGGATTGGCCTTTCCTCCCGCTTCTTTATCATATCTTGAAGCATGCTTCAATAATAATACTCTATCTAGTATTAATGGAGGCCTGGTTCATTATTCCTCGGTCTTCTTCTTGTACACCCGCTTCGCGGGATCGGCCGGATATTTTTTCCTCGCGGCAAAGCCGTCCTTCCCGGGCATGGTCCTGCCGAGCTTGTCCTTGCGCGGCACCTTGTCGTCATAGGCCGGCTTGCCCTTGTAGGGGGGCTTTTCGGAATAGGCGGGCTTCCCCTCGTACGCGGGTTTTGCCTTGTAGGGAGGCTTGCTGTCGGCCGCGCTGCGCTGGGTTTGTTCTGCGGAAGGAGGCTTCGCTGCGATGGGGGCGGCATCGCCATGAGGTGGACGCGGAGCGTAGGGCCGCTCCGTCCGGGGTCCGCGCGACCCACGGGGACCGTGCGAGGGAGCCGGGCCGGAGCCATCACCACGCTGTGTAGCCAAGCGCACGGAAGGAAGGCACCCCGTTTTGTGTGCCTCTCGGATGACCTTCTCGGCTGCGTCGAAGGGCACGGTCAGGAAGCTGAAGTTCTCGTAGACCTCAATGCCTCCGACAAGCCGATCGGGCAGGCCAGAAAGGCGCTTGACGAGACTGGCGAGACCGCGGGGATTCGCTCCGTCACGCTTGCCCATTCCGATAAAGAGCCGCACCGTAGCGGCGGCATCCACCGAAGTCTCGACGATCTCTCGGTAGCGTTTTGGGTCGAGTTCAGAACCGAAGGCTTCGAAGAGGGCTGCGGCGAGGGCTTCGCGGCCGGGCAAGCGAGAAAGGAGCTCGTCGGCAAAGGCCATCCATGGACCATGCTCGTCGGCCACCGCGAGGGTGGCGGGCTTGACCGGCGGATGGGCTGCTGCCTCGCTGCCCTCCTCGGGAGCCTCGGTACCAGGTCCGGTTCCCGGCTCCCCGAGCTTTTCGGCGCGTGCAAGGAGGCGGCCGAGCAGCCGCTCGCGCTTCCGGGCAATGAGCTCGTCGACAGCGGGTACCTTGCC
>JBAXTA010000128.1:0-11589 GCA_037130415.1 Spirochaetota bacterium | reverse complement strand
CAGAGGGCGATGACGCCGAGGAGGCCCGAGATGACGGCCTCCAGTGGCCGGAATCCGTAGCGCTCGAGGCCGAGGATGAGGAAGGTCGAAAAGACGGTCAGCGCCCCTCCCACGATGAGGGGCACGCCGAAGAGGAGCTGGAAGCCGAGGGCTGCGCCGATGAACTCGGCAAGGTCGGTCGCCATGGCGACCAGCTCCATCAATACCCACACAATGCGTACGAGTATGGGATGGAAGCTCTCCCGGCAGTGCTCGGCCAGGTTCATGCCCGTGACGATGCCGAGCTTGGCGGCCAGCGACTGGACGAGCATCGCCATGAGGTTGCTCGCGAAGATCACCCACAGGAGGCGGTAGCCATAGGCCGAGCCAGCCTGGATGTTGGTCGCGAAGTTACCGGGGTCGACGTAGGCGATGCTGGCGACGAAGGCGGGACCGAGGAAGGGAAGGATGCGCCCCAGGCCCTTGGCACCGCCCCCTTCGAGGATGGCCCGGGCCCTGTCCACGCCAGCTGCGCCTTCCTCAGTCAGGACTGTACCCTCATCCAGCGCTTCGACCGCTTTTTCGGGACCTTTTTCCATCGGGTCCCCTAGCCCGTCGTGCCGTAGTCATAGCGCGCCAGAAGTGCCTCGACCGTCCGGATGGCCTCGGTGTTCTTCGTCGAGAGCGCGTCGACGGCTACGGCCGCGTCGGAGATCTCTCCCATCTCGCGCGCGATTCCGTCGATGGCCTGCTTGAGACCGAGGGTCGTCTCCTGGAGCTCACCCATCTCGGTGCCGATCGCACGGGAACCCTCGGTGAGCTCATGCGAACCCGACAGCACGCGCGCGGAACCCGACTTGATCCCTTCGAGCGACGACAGGATGCGGCCTGAGCCGCCACGCTGCTCGTCGAGCGCCGCGTTGATCTCCCGCTCAAGTTCGCCCAACCTGTGGATGAGGTCCTGGACCTGGTTGAAGGAGGCCCGGGCCACCTCTGCGCCGGCGACCGCTTCTTCGATGGAATCGCGGATGCCCTTGATGTCCGAGTTGATTTCCTTGGACTGGGCTGCAGAGCTCTCCGCGAGGTTGCGGATCTCGTCGGCGACGACCGCGAAGCCCTTGCCCAGATCGCCGGCGTGTGCAGCCTCGATGGCGGCGTTCATCGCCAGGAGATTGGTCCGCGAAGCGATGTTCGCAACTGTAAGGTTTGCCTCACCGAGTTTTTCCGACTGCAGGGCGATGCCGCCGACGATGCCGGTGACATTCTCGAGCTTTGAGCGACCATCGTCCGCCGCAGCCAGGAGCTCTTCGAAGCTGGAGCCGAGGCGTCCAATGGACGAACCAACCTCGTCGATGCTGGCGATCAGGCTGCCCACGGACTCGGTAGAGACGGTAACGGCTGCAGCCTGCGAGGTGATTTCGCCTTCAAGGCCAAAGATGGTCTTTGCCATTTCCCTCACCGTCGCCGCGGTCTCCTCGACCCCGGCGCTCTGCTCTTCGGTCTCGCTGCGCACGCGGTCGATGTCCGCACCGATCCTGCCAACCGACTCGCGCATGCGGAGCAGCCTCAGGGAGAGGGTTTCGCCAACTGACTGAAGGGAGGTCACAGAGCCCCCGATAGTCCGGAAGCCTTCCCTGAGGTCACCTGACATGGCGCTGAGGGCCCGCACGAGGTCACCAACCTCGTCTCCCCTCTCGCGGTCGCGCGCGGGAACCTCGACAACAAGCTTGCCCGAGGCGATGGTCGCCGCTGCCCTGGCAGCGGAAAGCACTGGACGCGAGATCTGGGTGGACACCAGGAGGCCCAAGCCGATGGAGACAAGAAAGCCGAGCGCCACAAAGGCGATGAGCTCGAGGGAGGCTGCCCTTGTGAGTTCCCCGCTCTTCGATTCCATCCTCACGGCCTGGGCCATGAAGGCATCGACAACCATCCCCATGGCGTCGCGGGAACCCTGGCCAGGGCCCGCCATGAGCATGTACATGAAGGAGGCGCTCGCCTTGCCCTTGCCCGCGCGGGCATCGGCGTAGAGGATGGGAAGGTTGCCCTTGAAATCGCCCCAGACGACGGGGAAGGTCCGGAGTGCCAGCTTGATATTGCTGTCGGTGGAAAGATCAAAGAGGGCCTTGGCTTCGGTCTCGATGAACTTTCCGTGCTCATCGATGAACCTGATCGTGGATTCGAGTTCGGCTCCATCCTTCAACAGGAGGTCCCGGGCTGAGATCTGGACTTCGAGGAGGGCAGCATAGAGTCCAAAGACCCGTTTCAAGGGGGCGGTAGTCTCCTCGATGACACGGCTGGTCTGTCTCGAGATGGAGTTCATGGCCAGCACGCCCAGCAATCCGACCCCGGCCCCTATCATGGCAATGACCAGAAAACCGGCAAGAAGCCGCATGCGCGTGCGTATTCGTAACTTCACTTGGAACTCCGGTGCTGCTGGAAGTCGAGCCATCCCCGTGGCGCGGAGGAATTCATGGTAGCAGCTGCATCCACAAGGGTCAATGTCGGGCTCGTGATATGCTCCAGGAGGCGCTATACTTGGGCGATGCTGCGCTGCCACCTGTATGAAAACAAGACCGCCAAAGACCTGGCCCGGTTCCCAGGCCGCGAGGCCCGCTGATGGAAGCAATCGTCATCGAACTCTCGCGGTTCATCCGCCATTACCTGGTTTCGTCCCTCAATGACATCGGCGTGACAACCCGGTCCTTCGCCTCCGCCCAGGAAGCCCTGGATACCATCATGGCAGGGTCCCGCCCCTCGCTTGTCTGCACGAGCCTCGTCACATCGGACCTGTCCGGCCTCGAGCTTCGGGCTGCCCTTTCCGGCGATGCGAGGTTCCACGCGATTCCGATGGTCCTGGTGACGAGCTCGGCCGAGGAGGGGACGGCCACGGAAGCCATCAAGGCCGGATTTCTCGCAGTCTTCCACAAGAACGACCTGACCCGATTCGGTTCCTGGGCCGCAGGGTTCCTCTCCAGCAGCCCCGACATAGACGTGATCCGCGGGCGCATCCTCCACATCGAGGATTCGCGCAGTGCCGTCGAACTGGTCGCAAAGCTGTTCTCGAAGCATCCGGTGGAGATCGACTCCTGCCCGAGCGTCGAGTCCGCGCTGATGAAGGTCGCCCAGCAAGCCTACGACCTCATCCTGGCCGACTACAGCCTGGAAGGGGAAAGGACGGGCCTCGACTTCGTACGTATACTGAGAGACGAACTGCACAGCAGGACGCCGGTCATCATGCTCTCGGCCTCCAACGACCGCGACCGCATCTGCTCGATCCTCGAATCAGGGGCCAACGACTTCGTTTCGAAGCCCGTGATCCCTCGCGAGCTCCTTGCACGGGCGGGCATACTCCTCGAGAACAAGTACCTCATCGACCGCCTCGAAAAACAGAAGCACCTGCTCTTCGACATGGCGATGCGCGACCAGCTGACCTCGCTGTTCAACCGCCGCAGCCTCTTCGAGGTCGGCCCCAAGGAGATCTTCCGGGCCAGGCGCCACGGCTACCCGCTCTCGCTCCTCATTCTTGACCTCGACCACTTCAAGGAAGTCAACGACCGTCACGGGCACCAGAGGGGCGATGAGGTCCTCAGGCAGGTCGGCGACCTCCTCCACTCGATACTGCGGAACGGAGACTGGGCCGCCCGCTTCGGCGGCGAGGAGTTCGTCATTCTCATGCCTGATTGCAGCATGGACAACGCAGCCAGGCGCGCTGACCATATACGGCGAGCCTTCGAGGAGCTGAAGCCCTCGGGCCTTCTGGTGACCGTGAGCATCGGCGTGGCCACCTGCAAGGAGGGCTGGGACTTCGAACGCCTCTTCCGTGCCGCCGACGAGGCCGTCTACCGTGCCAAGGCCAATGGCCGGAACCGCGTCGAACGGTGCGAGAACACCGATGCAGGGCTGTCCGGAGGTGAAGCCCGGACCGCAGCCCTCAGGGTATCTTCGCGATGAATTCCTTCAGGTAGGGTTTCCGCTCAAGGTCGCGTGCCAGCCCCTCCGCCCGCGCCTTGTTGCAGTAGTCGCGGGACTGGAAACTGTAGGTGTAGTTGGTATGGACGTCATAGCTCCCGTCCATGAGGGCGAAGGCATCCTCGGTCATCACGAGTTCCTCGTCCGTGGGTATCACGAAGATCTTTACCTTGGAACGCACGGAGGTGATGTCGAGCTCGGCGTTCCGGCACTTGGCCAGCTCGTTCTTCATGTGGTCGATCTCGATGCCGAATTCCTGGAGGTCGGAGGTCGCAAGGCGGCGGATCATCGGGCCCATCTCGCCGACGCCGGCGGTGAAGATGATGGCGTCGAGCCTGCCTAAGGCCGCCATGTAGGAGCCGATGTATTTCTTGATGCGGTAGCCCTCGATCTCCTGGCAGAGCTTGGCGTTCTCGTCGCCCTTCTCGGCGGCCATCTCGATGTCGCGGCGGTCGGCCCAGCGGCCGGTGATGCCCAGGACGCCGGAAGCCTTGTTCAGCTGCTTCTCGACCTCGGAGGCCTTCATGCCGCAGCTCCGCATCAGGTGGAAGACGATGCCCGGGTCGATGTCGCCCGAGCGTGTGCCCATCACGAGGCCCTCGAGGGGGGTAAGGCCCATCGAGGTATCGAAGGAGACGCCGTTCTTTACGGCATTCACCGAGGCCCCGTTGCCGATGTGGCAGATGATGAGGTTCGTGTCCTTGGGTTCCTTCCCCAGGAGGACGGAGGCGCGCTTGGTGTTGTAGAGGAAGCTCGTGCCGTGGAAGCCGTAGCGGCGCACGAGGTACTTCTCGGTCCACTCCTTGGGCACCGCGTAGGTGTAGGCCTTCTGGGGCATGGTCTGGTGCCAGGCCGTGTCCATGACGGCGCACATGGGCACGCTCGGAAGGACGGCCCTGGCTGCGTCCATGCCCATGAGGTTGGCGGGGTTGTGGAGGGGGGCGAGGTCGCTGATCTCCTTGAGGGATGCAATCACATCATCGTCGATGAGGACAGAGGTCCCGTATTTCGGCCCGCCATGGACGACGCGGTGGCCGACAGCCTTGATGGTGCTCATGTCGTCCACGACGCCGTACTCGGGGTGGGTGATCGTGTTGAGGATGAGTTCGATCGCGTTGGTATGCGTCGGACACTCGTGGGAGGCCGCGTATTCCTCCATGGGGAAATCGGGCATCTTGCCCCCGGCGGCGAGGTTGGCGTGGACGCGGGGCTTGTGGCTGATCGAGGAATTGCCGAGGGTCACACGCTCGACGAGGCCGGTCGCAAGGATGTTCTTGGTATCCCAGTCGTAGACCTGGTATTTAACCGAGGAAGAACCGCAATTGAGGGTGAGGATGACCATGATGACTCCTTGGGTCGGTAGCGGCGGAAGCGGAATTCCGCCACAAGCCGTGAGATAAGATTAGCATCGAGGGGCTGCAACCTTCAATAGAGCAAAGGGGAGCGAATGCTTCATGGGCCTGGCAGTCTCCTGGGGAATTAAAGAATCTTTACTTAATCCCGATTGACAGCTCGGCAATCCCATCACATAATTACTAAAGTTAGTTAAGTAATGGTCGAATGGGGGGATAGCGGTGGGCGCCTACGTCGCGTCGGACTTAAAAGAAATGAACCGCGCCGCTGTCTATGGACTCCTCAAAGCCAGGGGGGAAATCAGCAAGGCCGAGGTCGGCCGACTGAGCGGCATCAGCGCCCCCACGGTCATCAAGATCGTCGACTACTTCCGCGAAATAGGCATCGCAAGCGAGGCGGGAGCCTTGCCGAGCGCCCTGGGAAGAAAGCCGGTGAGGATCCGCTTCGAGCCCGAGTCCTCCCTGGCCATCGGCGCGCAATATGATGGAGTCCACCTGACCGTCGGCCTGGTGGACCTCGGGGGAAGGATCCACGCGCTGCGCCGCACCGTGGCCTCCTCCAACCTCCGTGAAACTGTCGAAGGTCGGCTTCCGAGCGAGATCAAGGCTCTTTTCATGGAGGCATCCGTTCCCTGGACCAAGGTCTGCGGGATTGGCATCGGCGTGCCGGCCGTCATAGACCGCGGAAAGGAACTCATCCGCTTTGCTCCCCTCGCAGGGCTGCGCGAGTCCTTCAACTATCGTCCCATCCTCGACAGTCTGGGGGAGAAATTCGGATTTCCGGTCTTCATCGAGAACGATGCCAATGCGGCAGCCCTCGGGGAAGTGGCTGCACGGGGGCCCGGCGAGGGCTGCGATCTCGTCTTCATAGAAATGGGGCGGGGCCTTGGCGCAGGACTCATCCTCGATGGCCGGCTCAGAAGGGGTTCGCGGCATTCCGCAGGGGAAATCGGCTACCTTGCCCTCGAAGGTGACCGGGAAGCCTCGCTCGACGAGCCGGGGTGGCTCGAGTCCCGCATGGATCTCGATTCCTTCTGGAACGAGGTCTCCCGCTGGGGGAGCCCCTCCGAGGCTTCGCTGACCCGAGTCGTCGACCTCCTGGCCCTCGCCCTTTCCAACATCTGCGTCTCCCTCGACATCGGCAGGGTTGTCGTGGGACAGGCGGGACAGGAACCCTTCGGCCCCCTCCTCCTCGAGCGACTTGCGAAGGCCCTGTCAAAACTCTGTGTGCTCGAAGTCGTCTGCGATGCGCCGCGTGCGCCCGAACCGGGGGTAACCGGAGCGGCAAGTGTCGCGACCGAAGCCTGGATGGCGAAGGCCTTTGCGGGATAGGGGATGCTCTCAACGCTTCAAGCGGAACCCGGTCAGTCCAGGCAACCGCTCGATATAGCGAAAGAACAGGAGGCATGGAATGGATCGGATCCGTCGCATCGCGTTCGCGCTCGTCGCGTTCGCCCTCGTCGCGGGTGGACTGGCGTCCGCCGAGACTGTCAAGATCACCTACTGGCAATACTTCTACCAGACCAAGGTGGATCTCATGGACAGCCTCATCGCACAGTTCCACGAGAAAAACCCTGACATCGAGGTGGAGCAGGTCACCTTCCCCTACGAGAGCTACAACCAGAAGGTTGCGGCCTCGATTCCCGCCGGCGAAGGCCCGGATGTCATCAACCTCTTCGGAGGCTGGCTGCCCATGTACGTGAAGGCCAGCTACCTCCAGGAGCTGCCCAAGGCCTCCTTCCCGGCCAGCTACTTTAAAAGTACCTATTACCCCTTTGTCGCCGACGCGGTCCAGTTCGGAGGCAAGTACTACTCCGCACCCACGGCAGTGCGCACCCTGGCCCTCATCTGGAACAAGAAGCTCTTCGCGGAAGCCGGCCTCGACCCGAACACCCCGCCCAAGACCCTCGAGGAACTCGCGACCTTCGCCAAGAAGCTCTCGAAGTACGATGCACAGGGCAACCTCGTCCAGGCGGGACTGGCGATGCAGCCCAATGGCCAGGGGCACAGCTACATCCGCGAAGTCCTCTTCCGCCAGTTCGGCACCACGCCCTACGACGCCACGGGCCGCAAGGTCACCTACAACAACGCCGCAGGCGTGGCAGCCGTCCAGTGGTACATGGACCGGATCCAGAAGGACAAGGTCGGCTATCCCAATTTCACCACCGACGATGTCACGGCTTTCAAGGGACAGAAGGCGGCGATGAACATCGACGGTTCCTTCCGCATCGCCACCCTCAACGGGGTCAAGGACCTCGAGTGGGGCGCCGCCGAACTGCCCGGTTACAAGGGAATCAAGTCCAACTTCGCCTCCTTCTGGACCCACAGCATTGTGGCCGGCGTGAGCGGCAAGAAGCTCGAAGCCTCGGTGAAGTTCCTCCAGTTCATCACCTCCCCCGATGCCATGGAGCAGATGCTCGCGAAGGTCGGGGAGCTCCCCGCCAACCCGAAGATCGGCGAACAGCACAAGGACGATCCCTACGTGAGCGTATTCCTCAAGGGTCTGCCCTACGCCCACGCCACTGCCTACGTCGACGAGGCCGGACAGCGGACCTTCTTCGTGGACATGATCGACGAGATCAATTTGAAGGGCGGCAAACCCGCCGATGTCCTGAAGGCGACAGCAGCCAAGGAGCAGACGCTCATCGACGATTTCTGGAAGTGACCAGGGCCTGACCAAGGTTTGATCCTGGGGCGGTCGGGGAAGGGGCAAGCCCTCCCGATCGTCATACTTCTTGCTTTCAGGGAAAGAAGCGAAGGAGGCGGACAGATGACTCTCGCGAAAAAGCGCGCGATGACAGCCTATGCGTTCCTCGTCATACCGCTGGTGTTCTTCATCGCGGTGCGCTTCGGGCCCATGCTCTACATGATGGCCCGGAGCCTCACGGACTGGAGCCTCCTCCGCAAAACCAGCCAGTTCCTGGGGCTTGCCAACTTTGCGGCAGTCTTCTCTGATCCAGCCTTCACCGCGGCGATGGTAAACACCCTGCGCTACGCCCTGATAGGCGCGCCGGTCGTCATAGCCCTCAGCCTCGGCATCGCCCTCCTGCTCAACGGCATCACCCGGGGCAAGGGCCTGTACCGTCTCATCTATGTCCTTCCCTACATCACCCCCATCGTGGCGGTGAGCTGGGTCTGGCGCTGGATCTTCCAGACCCCGCCCCTGGGCCTGGCCAACGGCTTCCTGGGCGCACTCGGGCTCCCGGCCCAGGAGTTCCTGAACAGCCCGAATTCGGCGCTCTATTCCATCCTCGGCGTCAACATCTGGGTGGAGCTCGGCTACTGCGTGACGATATTCCTGGCAGGCATCCAGACGATTCCGACCGATTGCCTCGAGGCGGCGCGCATCGACGGCGCCTCCGAGCGCAAGGTCCTCTCGAGGATCATCCTGCCCCTCCTGGTGCCCATCACCTTTTTCCTGGCCATCATGCAAGGCATCCAGTTCCTCCGCATCTTCACACCCGTGTACAACATGTCGACCCAGGCCATGGGTGGCCCCCTCAACTCGACGAAATCGGCGGCCCTCTACATCTACCAGACCGCCTTCACCAAATTCGAGATGGGCAAGGCCGCGGCAGCCAGCATCATCCTCTTCGCCCTCATCATGGCCGTGACCCTGATCCAGGTCAGGTTCTTCGACAAAAAGACCAATTACTAGGAGTCGGGAATGACGAGAGACAGGACACTCGCCCGGACGGGCTCCTACGTGGTGCTGACCATTCTTGCGGTCGCCATGGTCTTCCCCTTTTTCTGGATGGTCCTGACATCGCTCAAGGACGCCACCCAGATCTTCCAGCTCAGGCTCTTCCCGACCGAACCGAGCCTTGACAACTATGCGCACATCCTCCTTGCGAAGGGGGCGCGCTTCCCCACCTGGTTCGTCAACAGCGTGATCGTCGCGATAGCCACGACAGCTTCGGTCCTCTTCTTCGACTCCCTGATCGGCTACACCCTGGCGAAGTTCACCTTTCCCGGGAAAAAGCTCATCTTCCTTTTGATAATCAGCACCCTGATGATTCCCACCGAGATGCTCGTAATACCCTGGTACGCCCTTTCGCGGGCCATGAAGTGGGGCAATACCTACTGGGGCATCATGTTCCCCGGCATGATCAGCGCCTTCGGAGTCTTCCTGATGCGGCAGTTCATGTCGACCCTGCCCGACGACCTCATCGACGCCGCCCGCATCGACGGCCGGAGCGAGTTCTCGATTTTCCTCTTCGTCGCCCTGCCCCTGGTCACGCCGGCCCTCGCGACCCTCGCCATCTTCAACTTCGTCGGCAACTGGAACGCCTTCCTCTGGCCCCTCATCGTTGCCTCGAAGCCGAAGATGTTCACCATTCCCGTGGGACTGGCCAACTTCTCAGGAGAGGCGGGCAGCGACTGGCACCTCATCATGACAGGCGCCACCGTCGCGATGGTGCCGCTGGTCATCGTGTTCCTCCTCTTCCAGAAGCAGATAATCCGTGGCATCGCGATGACAGGCCTGAAAGGATGAAACCAATGCGTGTAATCGATTCCCATGTCCACTTCCCCGAGGATCGCCTGATCGATGACGGCAGGCCCGCCGGCGATCGTGCCGCCGGCGATCGTGCCGCCGGTACTGGCTACACCAGCGGCCCCGCTGCGGACAAAAAGGCCCATCCCTGGATTGAGGCCGAAAAGGCCCGCTGGGCTGCCGCCTGGCGCAATCCCGTGCCCAGGAAGGTCTCCTGGCCGGAGGGCGAACGCCTCTGGCGGGCAGAGGTCGAGGCACGGGAGTGGCTGAAGTCCGTGGTCTTTGTCACAACTGGTTCAAACGACGACGCCGCGGCCCTCGTCGCCCGCAACCCCGGCATCTTCCTGGGCTACGCCCACCACGATCCGCTTTTGCCGGACGCGGCCGAGAGGCTCGAGCGGGCCCTGGGCCCGCAGGCCCAAGGCCCGCAGGCCCAGGGCCTGGGCGGACTCCGCGGCTACAAGCTCCTCGGACCGGCCATAGACAAGAGGCTCGACGATCCCTCCTTCTACCCGCTCTGGGAAATAGCCCAGGCCCACGAGGCTCCTGTGCTCATCCATTTCGGCATCATGGGTGGGGCCGGCGGCATCGCCAACCACGTGAACATCAACCCGATCATCATCCATGACGTTGCCAAGCGCTTCCCGCGCATGCCCATCATCATTCCACATTTCGGCTGCGGCTACGTCTTCGAGACCCTCAACCTCTGCTGGGCCTGCCCCAATGTCTTCGTGGATACCTCGGGCTCCAACCAGTGGATGCGCTGGATGCCCTATCCCGTCGACCTGGCCTCCCTTTTCAGGAAGTACCGTGAAACCATCGGAGCCTCACGCATCATCTTCGGCACCGATTCGAGCTGGTTCCCCCGGGGCTTTGCCGAAGCCTACCTCGACAACCAGCTTCGGGAGATGCTCGACAACGGCTACTCGGCCGACGAGGTGGACGCAGTGCTGTACCGGAACATCGCCGCCCTCCTCAAGCTTCCATAAGGTCATAATTGCTACATTCCCAGGAGGGATGCATGTTTTCGCCGGTCTACGTGAAGCGGGTCCTCGGGCCCGGCTACGACAACTGGAAGAGGCTCTACGCGGACGATGCGCTGGCCGTCCACCAGGCCCACCTCGTCTGCCTCGTGGACAAGGGTATCGTCGACCGGGCCATCGGAACCTCGATCGCCCGCGCCATGGAAGCGATGAAGAGTGATTTCATCTGGCCCAAAAGCATCCCTGACGGGGTCGAGGACCTCTATTTCGTCTTCGAGCGGGAACTCGGGGAGCGTATCGGAGAGGAGCCGGCAGCCTACCTCCACACCGCGCGAAGCCGGAACGACATGGACACGACCGTGTTCCGCCTCGCCTTGAAAAGATCCTTGCTTGCACTGGCGCGGGAAGTCCATGCGGCGATACGGACGGCCCGGCGGCGCGCGATGGGTGCTGGTTCGGAAAAGCTTATCGTGCTGTATACCCACGGGCAGCCAGCCAATGTCTCGACCATAGGGCATTACCTGGCTGCGATCGCCTCCGACCTCGCCGAGAGCCTCGAGGAGCTCATCCGTTCGATAGGCGCTGTCGACCGCTCGACGATGGGAGCCTGTGCCATCACCGGCACAGGCTTCGACCTCGACCGCCCGCGGTTAGCCGCCCTCCTCGGCTTAGGCAGCATTGTGATGAATACCTACCAGGCGATCTACACTTCCCACTGGCTCACCCCCCCTGCCACGACCCTTGAGGCCCTCCTGAGCGAGCTCGTGCGCGTATCCGCCGTCCTCCCCCGCAAGTCGAGCTGCGAGGTAAG
>JBAXTA010000127.1:0-11766 GCA_037130415.1 Spirochaetota bacterium | reverse complement strand
CGACCTTGTCTTTGATACTATTTGTTCAAAATATGAAAATCTGGGACAGGCTCTAAGTAATCTGCAAGGGATGTCATGCATACCATTCGCTATAGAATCGTCGCCTTCTTGAGTCAAGCGCCAGGAATCCTTTTTCTTTATCCACTACTTTCCCGCAGGGGCAGTCGAGCGGCTGGGTTAATTGCGCCTAACGTCCCATATCCGAAACCGGGTATCCAGCCTCAAACTCCTCATTCCGAAAGCCATTCATCCTCTGTCAGCCCTGCGGGATCGTATTTGATCTGCATTCCGGCTAAAAACGGATCTGCAAGGAGCCTCGACTTCCGGCTGACTGGCCCAAGTTCAGCTACTGGATGGCCATGCCTCGTGAAAAGTATCTGCTCTTTTGACTGTTCGACGAGCTTGATCAGGCTCGAAAGCTTTGTCTTCGTCTCGTCGATGAAGCTTTCTGCATATGCGCTCCTCGAATAATTAGGGTTAAATTGGGCAATATATGAAAATCATTCGAGAAGCTCTTGCCTGAGCAGTTCCATCGGGATCGACCCGAAGTGCGGGTCGCGGTGAACAAGGATGGCATCGTGAAGGCAGGCGGCTGAAGCGATAAGGGCATCGACGAAAGGGAGGCGCTTTGCGGAAGCTGCTCCAAGCTCAAAGGCCCGGATGGACAGGGCAGTATCCACGGAGATCACCCGGTCAGCGAGGGCTGCGTATTCCAGGGCGACGGCTCGGGCTTCCATGGTTCCGGCACCGAGTTCTGCAACCCTGCGCGCCAGTTCAGTCACCGAGACAGCAGCGATCAGCAGCTCAGCCCCTTCGTCTTCGAGTATGGCCTGGACTCGGGCTGCACCCGCTTCATTGCGGAAATGGGCAAGAAGGGCGGAGGTATCAAGGAGGAACAGACTCACCCCTCTGCCTCGCGCTCAGACAGGAGTTCGTCGACTGCATGACGTTCTGCTGCGTACTGAAGCCCTTTCCCGAGCAGCCTGCGTGCCCGCTCAGCCCGGTCGGGGATAACCGTGACGATGAGCTCGTCAGGGTGTTCGCCCATTCTCCAGTCCAGTTTCCATCCAGGAGTAATGCCGGTTTGCCTAGCGATCGCCTGAGGTATGGAAACCATGTTCTTGGTGGATACGGTAGATTCCATGAAATTATGATATGGATGGAATAGGGGAATGTCAATGATACTCTCACGTGCTCCGCTTCTCAGGCAGAGCCCAGCGGTGGCAAGAGCCTGCCCTGCAGCCCCTCAAGCAGCTCGAGGGCAAGGCCCGAGGGAGATCATGGCTTGCCTTCTTTCCTGTTTGACTCTAGCATTGACTCAGGAGGCAGACCTTGAGTCAAATCACGCTTCGCGCTCTTGACCCCCGTGTCGAGGCTGAACTCAGGCGCCGTGCCGACGATCAGCATTCGAGCCTCAGCGAGGTGGCTAATCTCCTCCTGCTCAAGGCAATCGGCCTCGAAGAGAGCAGCGGAAAAAAACGCAACCTGCGCGACATGCCTGGTAGGTGGTCACAGGAAGAAGCCGATGCCTTCGAAGCCACCCAGGTGGCTTTCGGCATCATCGATGAGGATGTCTGGCGATGACCCTCGTGCTCGATACCAATGCCTATTCCGCATTTCGGCGCGATAACCAGGCGGCTATCGACCTTCTCGAGGAAGCGGACGAACTGATAGTTCCCACCATCGTTGTGGGGGAGCTGCTCGCGGGCTTCCTCGGCGGAAATCGCTGGGAAGCGAACTGGGCGGGTCTTCTGGAATTTCTGGGGCAGCCAGGCGTGCGCCTCCATCAGCTTGGCCTGAAAGAGGCAGAGAAGTATGGCATGCTCGTCAAGAATCTCAGAGCCACTGGTAGTCCGCTCCCCACGAACGACCTCTGGATCGCTGCCACCGCCCTCGCGCTCGGAGCTGCCGTAGCCACGCGCGATGCCCACTTTGGCACTATCTCTGGCCTTTTTGTTGTGAGCTGGTGAGTTGGGATTGCTGCCTGCCTGCCTGGCAGCCTGGCTCAAGTGGCAGGACTGCCTCACAATGCCTATAGTCGAAAAAGCGTCTTTCTCTAAGGAGGGGTATCCATGATCTCAGTCCTTGAAATCGCCTCGATTGTCCTCTTTGCCGCTGTCGGAATCATCTGCCTCTTCATGGCCTACGCGACCATGTTTGCAAGACGGTATCTCCCCTTCCATGAGGAAGGGGCCGGGATGAAGTGGGAGGAACATAGCCCGAACCTTCAAGCCACGATTCTCACCCTCGTCAATCTTTCAGGGCTTGGCTTCCTGATTGTCGGCTTGATGCTCATAGTCCTGCCTATCCTCAACCGCTACGATCACAGTCTAGTCCTGGCCGTATCGATACCGGTCCTGGCGCTGGTATTCTGCGCAGGCCTGGGCTACTTCAACTTCCAGCTCCACAAAAAGACCAAGGCGGATACACCCTGGCAAGGCAGCATAGCCGCCATGGCGCTTATTACCCTTGCCCTTGTGCTCTCCCTTCTGAAGTAAGGAAGCCGCCAGCCCTCCAGCTTGACCCTCTCCCCGCCCCTCGCCATGCTCATCCAATGAAATCCTACCACTCCGCCTTCGAGACGGTTTCAGAAAACGAGTTGCCCGAGTTCCGCTGCTCTTCCATCCTCCTCAGGCACCGGAAAACCGGCTGCGAGGTCTGGAAGCTCGCGGCGGAGGATGTGGAGAACTCCTTCGCCTTCGTGTTCCGAACGCCACCGCACGATTCTACCGGCGTCGCCCATATCGTCGAACATTCGGTGCTCTGCGGCTCCGAGGCCTACCCGGTCAAGGACGCCTTCCTCGTACTGTCGAGGCGCAGTCTCGCGACCTTCCTCAATGCCCTGACCTGGCCCGACAAGACAGCCTACCCCGCAGCGAGCGCTGTAAAGGCCGACTTTTTCAACCTGCTTTCGGTCTACGGGGACGCAGTCTTCCACCCCCTCCTCACGCGGCAGACCTTCATGCAGGAGGCCCACCACCTCGAGGTGGACGCAAGGGGAGCCTTGATCATCAAGGGAGTGGTCTACAACGAGATGCGGGGGGACTACGCCTCACCGGACTCGCTGGCGGGCACAGCCTCCTCCACGAAGCTCTTTTCCCCGGGCCATCCCTACTCCATGGACTCTGGCGGCGACCCCGAGCGCATCCCCGACCTGGACTACGCAGGCTTCAAGCGCTTCTGGGAGGAGCACTACCATCCATCCAATTGCAGGATCTTCCTCCACGGCGACATCGACCTCGGCGAGGAGCTGGCCTTCCTCGAGGAACGCTTCCTGTCCGGCTTCGAAAGCCGGGACGCCAGCGGCCGAGCGGGGACGGACACGGCCATCCCCGTCCAGGGCCGCTTTGAGGCTCCACTCCGTATCGATGTGCCCTTCCCTCTTGCGGAAGGCGCGGAATCCACCTCGCAGGTCGTCGTCAACTGGCTCGGGCCCCAGATCACCGACGAGCTGGAATCCTTCGGGATCGAGCTCCTCGGGGAGATCCTCCTCGGGCATGATGGTGCCCCCCTGGCCCAGGCCCTCCGCGTCTCGGAGCTTGGCGAAGACCTCTCCCCGCAGTGCGGGATCGACACGCAGTACCGTCAGGTCATCCTGTCGGCGGGCCTCCGGGGCACGGCGCCGGAGAGCGAAGCCGCGGTCGAGTCCCTCATAATTGAGACTATCCGGAGCTATGTCGACGCGGGGATTCCCGAACAGGCCCGCGAGACGGCCTTCCACTCCATCGCCTTCGCCAACCGCGAGGTCCGCCGCGGCTCCTCCACCTTCGGCCTCAGACTTCTGTTCAGGGCGCTCAGGGGCTGGATCCACGGTTCGCCACCCGAGGCGACCCTCTCCTTCGAGCGTGTCCTCGCAGGCGCACGCGCCGCCCTTGCCGTCGATCCCTGCTGGCTCGAGGGTCTCGCCCACACATGGATCATTGACAATCCCCACCGCACGACAGTTACCGTCCACCCTGAGGCGGGCCTCCTCGAGCGCCGCGCCTCGGAGACTTCGGTGCGCATGGCGGCCCTCGCAGCCAGCCTTGGCCAGGAGGGCCTGGCCCGCGTCCGCGCCGACCAGGAGGGTCTTGCCGCCCTCCAGTCAGCCAGCGACCCCGAGGAACTCCTGTCGGCCATCCCGATGCTTCGCGTCTCTGACCTGCCCCGGAAGGTCGAGGTCATCCACCGCGAGAGCGGGAGGGTCGCGGGCGTGGCCCTTTCGTCACGGCCGATGTTTACCAATGGGATCGTCTACCTCGAGCTGGCCTTCCCCATCGACAGCCTGCCCCGCGAGGCCCAGGTCTGGATGCCCCTGTTCTCCCGCTTTGCCACGAGTGCAGGAATGGAGGGCATGGGCTGGGCGAAGGTGGCCGAGGCCCTGGCAGCCTGTTCGGGCGGCTTCTCCGCCTCGCTGGAGGCCAGCAGACTTGGAGGAGCGCGGGGTCAGACCCCAGGGATTCCGACTCGGACCTTTATCCTCTTCCGTCTCAAGGCCCTCGCCGAGCGCTTCGACGAGGCCCTTGGCCTTGCCCTGTCCCTCCTCGCTGGCGCAGATACCACCGACCACGCCCGCGTCGGCGACCTTCTTTCGGAGCTCGGGAACGACATCCTGTCGGCCGTCGTCCCCGCGGGCAACTCCTTTGCCGTCGCCCGCGCCGCCGCAGCCTGGAGCCCCTCGCTCTCCATCGACGAGAGCTGGCGCGGCACAAGCCAGACTGCATTCGTGAAATCCCTCCGTGCCACGCCCCAGATTGCCGACATCGCCAGCGCACTCGGGCTTATCAATAGAGCTGTCTTTGCACGCGAGGGCCTCTCCACAAGCCTGACAGCCGATCCACTTCGCATCGATGCAGCGCGGGCAGCCCTCGAGGAGCGGCTGCCTCTCCTCCCGGCCCTCCTCCCAGCCCTGGCCACCAGGGCCTACCCCGAAGCTCCCTCCCTCGAACCAAGCGATCGCCACGAAGCATTTACCATCACCTCTGAGGTGGGTTTTGCCGCGGCCACCCTGCGCGGCTCACGCCTCGAAGCACCGAGTCATGCCCACGAGTCTGTCCTTGCGCAGATGCTCAACCGGGGCGCCCTCTGGGACGAGATCCGGGTAAAGGGCGGAGCCTACGGGGCCTCGTTCTGGGTGGACGGACTCGAGGGCGTGGCGAGCTTCTCGACCTACCGCGATCCGGGCCCCGTAGCGAGCTTCTCGGCCTTTGGCCGCGTCCTTGAAGAAGCTGCAAAGGGAGGAGGCATGCGCGCTGCCGTCGAGGCGGTCATCGGTGTCGGTGGGCGCGACTTGAAGCCCCTCCTCCCGGAGGAAAAGTCCCAGGTGGACTTCCGCCGCGAACTCTTCGGCATCGAGGACACAGCCCGCCAGGCCAAGCGAGACGCCATCCTGGCTACCACCGAAAAAGAACTCCTCGAGGCAGCCAGCCGCCTCGCTGCAGACTATTCCCAGGCCACCACAGTCTTGATTTCCGGCGAGGCGGATGTACACTTAGCCAAGCAAAGTCGTCCCGAAACCAGCTTGCGGGGAAACTTGCCGTGAAGGAGGCTTCCATGGACGACCATGGCCTTGGTCTGCTCCGCCAGCTCATGTCCGACATCGAGGGCGCGCCCTTTCCTGGTAGCATCGAAGGGGAGTTGTACACAATCTGGTACGAGCATGCGCAGAGCCGGGCCCAGGAAGTCCTCAAGTACCTCAACGACCTCGACCCGAACTACGGCAGGGAATCCAACGATGCCGCGGGGCTTGTTTGAGGCAGGAAGCCTGAGCATGGGCCGGAAACCCACGACAGGGCCCGATAGCAAGGTCAGTGCTGCGGACACGGCGAAGGTTCAGGGACCGTCCTTGTTGGCAATTGACCTGGCCAACGAGTCCATCTGGGAGCTCACCCTCTCCGATCCCGCCCTGGCCCTGACCCGAGCTGAAGCCAATCTTGCCGCAACCCTCCGGATGGACTACCGGAAGGGAATCGCGGAATCACGGCTCAACCTCGGCTGGTGCACCTACTACCTTTCGCGTGCCGAAGAAGCCATCGAGCTTTTCAGGCAGGCCCTTGACGATTTCGAGACCATCGGCGACTCACTTGGCCGAATGAAGGCGCACAACGCGCTGGGTGTGTGCCACCATGACCTCGGACGCTACGACATGGCCATGGACCACTATACCCAGAGCCTCGAGGAGGCGCGCGTCCACGGCAACCTCGTCAGGGAGGCAGTCTCGCTCAACAACATCGGCGAGATCTGCCTGGAGCGTGGGGACATCAAGGAGGGCCTTGACTGGTTCCTCCGCGCCTATGAGGCGCTCGGCGACACCGCCGATTCCGAGGTCGTCGCCAATGTCCTGGTCAACATCGGCACTTCTTTTCTCAGCCTCGACAATAAGGTCCTCGCCCGGGATTTTGCATCCAAGGCCCTGGCGATCACGAAGACGGCTGGAGACCTCAACCGGGAGGCTGAGGCCGAGCTCGTCTTAGGCAGGATCTCGGTGGCGGAAAACCTGGACGATGAGGCGATGCAGCACTTCATGCGGGTCCTCGAGCTCACCGAGACCCTCAAGAACGAACGATGGCGAGTCTGGGCCTTCCTCGAGCTCGGCGCCCTTCACATGAAGCACGGCGACCTCGAGTCTGCCCTCCGGAGCTGCAACGAGGCAGCTGCCGGAGCGGAGCGTTTTGGCGCCAAGAACCTTCTCCACGAGGTCTGTGGCCGCCTTGCCAATGTCCACGAGGCTTCGGGCAACTGGCGCACTGCCCTCGCCTTCCACCGCCGCTACCTCGGCTACGAGAGGGAACTCCTGGGCGAGGATACGAGCCGCAAGATCAAGAATGTCACAGTACGCTATGAAACGGAAAAGGCCCGGCAGGAAGCAGAGATATACCGTCTCCGCAACATCGAGCTCAAGGAAAAAAGCGAGGCTCTCGAGGAACTCAACCAGCAGCTCCTGTCCATTTCCGAAATCGGGCAAGCCATCACCTCGAGCCTCGACCTCGATACCGTGATTTCCACAGTCAGGGACAGCCTCGAACGCCACATGGACACAGCAGTATTCGGAATCGCGGTCTATGTCGAGGATGAAGACAGCCTCGACTGGAAGGCCTTTTTCGAGGAGGGCAGGCGCATTCACCGGCCTCTCAAGAAACTCGATCCGGAACGCAGCATCGCCGCCTGGTGCATCGCGCAGCACAAGCCTGTCTTCATCAACGACCTTGAGTCCGAACTCCACCTTTATATCAGTGGCGAGCCCTCCGGCCGCGGCAAGCTGAGCTCTTCGGTAATCTTCATACCCCTTTCGATCGATGAGCACGTCACTGGCCTCATGACCGTGCAGAGCTACCGGAAGGACGCCTACAGCAGGGGCCAGCTTACCCTCCTCGAAGCCCTCGGTCCCTACGTAGCCATCGCCATCGAGAACAGCGCCATCCATGACCGACTCGCCGAAAGAAACCGCAGTATCCTCGGAGAAAAGGCCGAGCTGGAGATGGCGGCCTCGCAGACCTCCCATCTGGCCAACCATGACAGCCTCACAGGCCTGCCCAACCGGCGCCTCCTCTTCGATCTCATCCAGAAGTCTGTCTCCGAAGCAGCGAAATCCGGCACGAAGGTGGGCATACTCTTCATGGACCTTGACGACTTCAAGCCCATCAACGACCGCTTTGGCCACCTCGCTGGCGACCAGGCCCTCATCCTGGTGGCCGAACGCCTCCGCAGCTGCATGCGCGCCACAGACACGGTTGCCCGCGTCGGCGGCGACGAGTTCGTCATTGTGCTGAACGCCGTACGTGATGTAGCCGACGTCGAGGGGACCATCGACAAGCTGGCCGAAGTCGTCGGGCAGCCCATGGTCATGCAAGGTTCCGAGTGCAGGGTTGGCATTTCCGTCGGCATCGCAGTCTACCCCGACCATGGAGGTTCCACCGAGGAGCTCCTGGGCTTCGCGGATTCTGCGATGTACGGCTCGAAAGAAGGCAAGAAAGCCAGATTCCGAACCAACAACGACAGGCATAGGGGCAAACAGAGCCGACGTTGACAGGCGTTCCTGCTGCGTGGTACTGTCGCCGTCGTTTCGTTCCTGAAATCGACCTTAGTTTCGGAGTTTTTCCCCATACCCTACGGAAGGAAATCATGGCACCCCAGACAGATAAGCCCAAGGCCGTAAAACCGGCACCCGTCAAGAAAGCGGGTTCCGATGGACCCAAGCGCGGGATCAAGAATCCCTTCATCTACGCCGGCACCATCGCTTTCCTCATCCTCGTCATCGTAGCCTTCGTCTTCTTCCCGACCAGCACCGGCGCTTCAGGCGGCGGCACCCTGACCTTCGGAAGTTTCGCCGGCAAGCCGATCTCCTATATCCAGGGCTCCTACATGGTGCGCGAAGTGCAGGCAATCAGCGAGGCAAATCCCTCGTCGGACAACTCCGAGCTCGGCAACCAGATGCGGAACTACCAGATCTATCGCCAGGCCTTCGAGCTTGCGGCCGTACACGAGGGCATCCTCGACGCGGTACGGACTGCCGGACTCGTCATACCCGATGAGATCATCGACCGCAAGATCCTTACCCTGGGCCAGTTCCAGGAAAACGGAGCCTTCTCGACGAGACTCTATCGCCAGATGGGCACATCCCAGCGCCTCGATCTGCGCACCCAGCTCATGGATGACATCCTCGTGCAGACCTACGCCAATCCCGTCTACAACATCAAACCCAGTTCCAAGGAGATAGAATTCCTGGGGACCATGGCCAAGGATACGCGAACTGTCGAATACGCGCTCTTCCCCCTGGCGGGCTATCCGGACAGCGAAGTTCTCGCCTGGGCCCAGTCAAACACCAGGCTTTTCCAGCGCCTCAAGCTCTCACGCATCACGATGGACAAGGAATCCGACCTCAAGAACCTCAGGGCAAGGATCGCGGGCGGACTGGCCTTCGCAGAAGCTGCCAAGGCTTCCTCCACCGATTCCTGGGCCAAACAGGGGGGCGATATGGGCCTCCGCTTCTTCCACGAGCTGCAGGACGAGCTTTCCGTCAAGACCGACGCCGATGCGGTCGCTACCCTTCAGAAGGCGGCGCTGTCCTCCGTCCTCAAGACGAGTTCAGGAGCCTTTGCCCTCTACAAGCTTGAGGACGCGGTCAAGCCGGCTGACTTCGCCGATCCCTCCGTACTTGCCAACGCGCGGTCCCGTGTCATGGGCGTCGAGCACGCCAAGGCGGAGGATTGGGCCCTAGCCAAGGCCAAGGCCTTTGCAGCCCTCCCCGCAGCCGACTTTGCCGCAAACGCCCGCAAGGAAAGCGTCGAGGTCAAGTCTGTGGGACCCTTCTCCCTCGACTATGGCAACCTCACCCTCAACCTCTACGGCCAGTCTGCTCCACTCTTCACGCCGATACCGAGTTCAGGGGTTCCGGAACTCGCCAGCGCTTCACGCAGCGAGAAGTTCCTGAGCGCTGCCTTCGGGCTCGCCCCCGGCGCTGTCTCCGAGCCAGTGATTCTTGGCGAGAACGTTCTGGTTCTCAAGGTCAAGGAAGCCGTATCCAAGGCAGACGCGGGAATGCTTGCCTTTTACTACCCCTACTTGATGCAGCAGAAGATCGATGAGGACGTCAAGGCCAACTTCCTGGCCAGCCCGAAATTCAAGGACGACTTCTCGAAGGTCTATCTCAAGTACTTCACCCCTAAGACCCAAAGTTGACAGGCGGGGCGGTTTCGGGATTTCCATGACCGATTCCCTGCCCCGCATACGAGAAAGCTCTTTTCAGGCCAATATCCAGTATCGGGGCCGCCTCCTCTATCCGGAGCGCGGCCCCCTTCGTCATGCGCAGCGCCTGGCTCTGGCATATGAACCTGAACCAGCCCGCCTTCATCTGCTGGCCTCACCCGGTCTCTGGTACGGGCTGGCCGAGCTGCTGGCTTCCCTGCCCGCCGACAGTGCTGTCCTGGCCATCGAAGCCGATCCTGCCCTCGCGGCTCTTTCGCGCAGTTGCCTGCCCGAAGGCCTGGCCGCCAGTACCCGCTTCGCCTTTGTGGAGGGCCTCGACCCTGGCGCCCTTGTGGGGGCTGCCCGCAGGCTCGGCCGCTTCAGGAGGGTCCGGCTTGTCCGGCTTTCAGGGGGGGCCGCCTTTTCGCCAGGCGCCTACGAAAAAGCCGAGGCCCTCCTCAACGAGGACTTTTCCGCCTTCTGGAAAAACCGCGTCTCCCTCATGGCCATGGGACGGCTCTGGGTGCGCAACATCTTCAGGAACCTCTCCCGCCTCGACGAGATCGCCCCTGAGCCCCTTTCCCCCTTTCGGAAGCCTGTCCTCCTCTGTGGCGCAGGCCCCAGCCTTGAACTCGTCCTTCCCCTCCTCCACCGCTGCCGGAATCTGCTTGACCTGGTAGCCGTCGATACTGCAGTGGGCCCCCTGGTCCAGGCAGGCTACCTGCCCGACCTTGTTGTCTGCCTCGAGGCGCAGATCTGGAACCTCCGGGACTTCCTCCCCCTCGAAGGCAGGGCAGTCCCCCTCCTGGCCGACCTCTCCTCCCATCCGGCCAGCTTCAAGGCAGCTGGGGGGAGGACCCACCTCAGCCTTACCGCCATAGAGGAGGGTCCCTTCCTGCGAAGGCTTGGAGCCCTCCCCCTCCCCTTCCTCAGCCTGCCTCCCCTGGGCTCTGTTGGCGTCCACGCCCTCGAGGTCGTCCTGGGCCTGGCCGAGGCTCCCGTCCTCATTTCAGGCCTCGACTTCGCCTGGCCTGTTGGCCAGAGCCACGCGCGGGGAGCCCCCGCCCTGTTGGCGGCCGAGCATAGGCGAGGGAGGCTTTGCGGTGAGGCTGACTTCAACGGCAGTTTCCGGATCGAAGCACAGAGGACCCCCTCAGGCTGGCTCTGCGATCCTGTCCTTTCGCGCTATGCCGCGCTCGCATCCGAGCTTGTGGCCGCCAGGAAGGCACTGGCCCCGGGACAGCTCCTTGACCTCCGAGGCACCGGAGGCCTCGACCTTGGTCTCAGGCGGCTTTCGCCTGAGGAGGCCCTGGCCCTGATCCTGTCCTTTCCACCGCCCGAAGCCGACCCACAATCGGCTGGCCCGCCGCTGCCGAACATGGCCACGCCTGCATCCGACGCCACCCTCCTCCGTTCCATCGGCCGGTCCTTCCTCGGGTCAGAGTTGCGGCAACT
This sequence comes from Spirochaetota bacterium, assembly GCA_037130415.1. GTDB lineage: Bacteria > Spirochaetota > Spirochaetia > Treponematales > Rectinemataceae > CAIJMU01. Next base: position 648 of record JBAXTA010000127.1, on the reverse strand, counting down.
CATCGGTATTGAATCCATCCTCAGGGGCCGCCTTCCCCATCCCGGAAACACCGCATTACGCGAACTCATTGCCTCCTGCGATTACCTCCTGTGGACCCAGCCCGATGCCCATCGCCTCGGAGAACTCCCCCAGGACCTCCTCAACCGCATCCTGGTCGAGGTGGCCTACTGGAGCGGCCTCCTCGGCGAGCTGCTCCGAGGCTGAGGGCCTGGCTTAAGTTGCGCGAAACGCCCCTTCACATTTCCACGATGTGGTGTATTCTTACAGGATCGCAGTTTCGAGGATTTCAATGAATATGGAAGATCTGGACAAACCAATGCCCACCATACTCGTGGTCGATGACCAGCAGCAGAACCTGGTCATCATGGGGGACCTCCTGATGGGCGACTACATGGTCAAGATCGCCACCCGTGGAGAGACAGCGCTCCGCATTGCCCGTTCCGACCGAAAGCCTGACCTCATCCTCCTGGACATCATGATGCCGGTCATGGATGGATATGAGGTCTGCCGCCAGCTCAAGGCCGACCCGGCAACGAGCGTCATCCCGGTCATTTTCCTGACCGCCAGGATCGACGAGGAGGACGAGAGGAAGGGACTCTCCCTCGGGGCCGTAGACTACATCACCAAGCCGATCAATCCCCTCATTA
>JBAXTA010000126.1:0-11802 GCA_037130415.1 Spirochaetota bacterium | reverse complement strand
CCTCCAGAAGATCAAGGACGAGAACAAGTAACAGCAACGGTGACCCTCCGGCTACGGACCTTTTTTGGCCCGTGGCTGGAGGGTCGTTTCAATTTCGACAAGTCTGGATTTTTGGGGGGCATGCGTGGTGACTGGCAGGGAGGGCATGGGCGGGGAATACAATCTTCAGGTCAGGAACGCGGTGAAGCGATTTCCAGGCGTCCTCGCGCTCGATGGAGTCGATCTGGAAATACACAAAGGTGAGGTTCTCGCCGTGATCGGGGAGAATGGAGCCGGCAAATCCACCCTGATGAAGATCCTTTCCGGCGCTCTCCTCATGGATTCCGGGGAGATCCTGATCGATGGGAAAGTGATTCCGCCCGAAACCACGCCGAAGGCGAGGATGGACTACGGATTGGGGATCATCTACCAGGAACTCAATTATTTAAACGAAATGTCAATCGCCGAGAACCTCTTCCTGGGAAGGGTTCCGCTGAAGGGTCCATTCAGGCGCGTGGACTATCAGGGAATGAAACAGGCTTCAATGGACCTCTTGCGCCTCTTCAACCTGGACTACAACCCCTTCACGCTCGTCAAGGAACTGAGCGTGGCGGAGAAGCAGATACTGGAAATACTGCGGGCTGTCTCCCGCGATGTGAAGGTCCTCATCATGGACGAACCGACCTCTTCCTTGAATGAGGTGGAGACCCAGAGGCTTTTCGGCCACATCGAGAACCTCAAGGGCCGCGGAGTGTCCATCATCTACATCAGCCACAAGCTGGAAGAGGTGTTTCGACTTGCCGATCGGGTGATGGTGATGCGTGACGGCAAGCGGGTCGGAGTGGTCGATGTCAAAGACACGAGCTCAGGCCAACTCGTGGAGATGATGGTCGGCAGGGCGATCACGGAAATGTATCCGAAGGAAAAAGTGCCGATCGGAGACGAGGTGCTCCGGATAGAACACCTGAGCTGCGGCTGTGCCAAGGACATCTCCTTCTCCCTTCGCAAGGGAGAGATTTTCGGTCTCTACGGACTTGTCGGCTCGGGCTGCGTCGAGACGGTGGAAGGCTTGCTTGGGATCAGGGCCATCTCCGGTGGGAAGGTCTTGATAGAAGGCAAGGAAGCATCGATCGGCTCTCCGATAGAAGCAAAAAAACGCGGGCTGGCCTATGTACCCAGCGATCGCAAGGCCGAGGGTCTCATACTGATACATTCCCTCAAGGACAACCTGACGATCACCAAGCTCGATGAACTGGGAAAGGGCTTCATGATCGACAACGCCAAGGCGAAGGAATACTGCGATACCTGGATCGACAAGATGCAGATCAGGACGCCATCCCGCAACGCGATCGTCGAGTCCCTGAGCGGCGGAAACCAGCAGAAAGTCGTCGTCGCGAAATGGATACTCACCGAGCCGAAAGTACTGATCATGAACGATCCGACGCGCGGGGTCGACGTCGGGGCAAAGGTCGAGATCTACAAGATCATGGAAGAGCTGTGCGGCAGGGGAATCTCGATCATCATGGTGACCGCCGAGCTTCTGGAGGTCATCGGAATCACTGACAGGATGCTTGTCTTCGCCAATGGCAAGATCGCGGGAGAATTCATGCGGATGGACTACGACCAGATGACGATACTACACCTGGCTGTCAAAGGAAATGAGAATGGCTAGCAAGAACCTTACGATGAACGAGAAGCCGAAATTCCTCAGAAGGGTCGCAGACCTGGGAAATACGTTGAGCCTGGCGATCGCGCTCCTGATCCTCTGTATTGTGTGGTCTTCGCTGTCTCCCTATTTCTTGACCGTGCAGAACATCATGAACGTCCTTATGTTCGCATCGATACTGGCGATCAGGGCTTCTGGCCTTACGGTCTCGATGATCCTTGGTGGCATGGACATATCCCAGAACGCGGTCGGGGCGGTGACAGGTCTCTTGTGCGTTCTGTTCAGCATCTGCGGGGCCCCCTGGTGGCAGGTCCTGATCCTGGTAGTGCTTCTCGGACTCCTGATGGGAATCATCAACGCGACTCTCGTGACGATCTTCAAGATCGCGGCCATCATCACGACCCTGGGAACAATGCAGATCTTCCGGGGGACGGCCTGGCTCATCAAGGACGCCACTGTAATGGTCACCGATCCCGTGCTCATCGCGCTCGGGAGAGGTCGCTTGTTCGGGGTCATTCCCTATGTCACCCTTATAGCCCTCGTTGTCCTCATCGTCATCTATTACCTGCTGAACTTCACTTCCTTTGGTCGGAAAGTGTACATGGTCGGTGGCAACGAGCGCGCCAGCTACCTTTCCGGCATCAACGCAAGCAGGGTCAAGTTCATCTCCTTCGTGATCAGCGGCCTCACCGCCGGAATGGCAGGATTCCTGGTAGCCTGCCAGGTTGGCGCAGCCCTTCCGCAGTCAGGTGCCGGTACCGAGATGAACACCATCTCCGCTGTCATCCTCGGCGGAATAAGCCTGAGCGGAGGCAAGGGGAAGCTTTCAGGAACGATCCTGGGCATTCTCATACTACAGACTATCAACAATGGCCTTACCCTCCTGAGCGTCAACGCCTATTTCCAGATGGTTGTCTCCGGTGGTGTACTCCTTATCGCGGTCATGATCGATGTTGTCCGGAGCGGAGCGCTCCGGAAACAATAGGGGAAGCATGATGAATGTCAGGGACCGCTTCCGCGAGGTGATGGAGAATTTCAATACTGCGGTCAGCCCGCCTAAATGGGAGTTTGGCTACTGGGGCGCCAATTATGCCAATTGGTACAAGGAAGGCCTGCCCCGGCACAGGACTCCGAGGCCGCTGTCGAAGACCACGACGGCGACAGCATCCCTTTATGCTCCTTGCTGGAATTCGCGGAAGCGGGGAGAGATCTCCGATGGCATGGCGGTCCTGGGGGGTGGCCTGTATTGGCCCACCCAGGGCTTCGCCCTCGACGATGACGTGCGGACTGCCTGTGACATGGACAAAGGCCAGATCCTCGTCAATGTGGATCTCCTGTTCTATCCGAAGTTCGAGGTCCAGATCCTCGAGGACACAGAGTCCACGATGCTCTACATCGACATAGACGGAGTCAAGCGTCGCTTTGCCAAGCAGACGGGAGTGATTCCCATGGCGGAGGACAATCCTGTCAAGGACTGGCCCACCTGGAACAAGCTCAAGGACGAACGGCTTTCCCTGAAGCACGTGATGGACAGGTTCCCCGCAAACTGGGCCCAATTGGTGAAAAATTACCAGAGCCGTGACTATCCCCTTGTGCTGGGAGGATACCCGCATGGCTACTTCGGTACGCTTGCCCATCTTATGGGTTATGAACACCTGTTTTTCAACTACTACGACCAGCCAGAGCTTATCCATGACATCCAGAAGACCTTTACCGACATCTGGATCGCCGTTTACGAAGAGGTCTTCGCCCAGACCGATGTCGACATGTTCGTTTTCTGGGAAGACATCTCCGCCGGCATCGGTTCCATGGTTGCACCGGACACCATGCGGGAATTCATGTTGCCCTATTACAAGCGGATGACTGGCTTCCTCAAGGCACATGGTGTGAAGACGATCTTCGTCGATACCGACGGGGAATGCACCGACCTCATTCCGCTTTTCCTCGAGGGGGGCATCACGGGCCTCTACCCGATGGAAGCGAGCTGTGGTGTAGACATTGTCAAGGTCCGGAAGATGTATCCGAAGCTCCAGCTCATGGGTGGAATCCCCAAGAGCGAAATCGCGAAGGGTCCCAGGCGGATCGATGAAATACTGGAACCGGTGAGGACCGTTCTCGCCACGGGTGGCTATATTCCCTTCGGCGACCATCTTATCCCCCCCGAGATACACTGGGATGAGTTTAATTATTACCGTCGCAGCCTCAACGCATTGATAGACAGCCATCGCTGAAAGCAGACCGTTCGCGGGAAGCTGGTGCCAGGAATGACGCCTGACACCAGCGCGTATGAGCGATGATGACAAGTTCATAGTATCTAGGAGGATGGCATGGCAGTCATTCTGTGTTACGGCGATTCCAATACCTGGGGCTTCAACATCGAGGCCTATACCGGGGGAGGGCCGATGGCGAATGCCCGCTTTGCCCCCGGACTCCGCTGGCCAGGGATCATGGCTGAACGTCTCGGTCCCGGGAATCGGGTGATCGAGGAGGGGCTGAACGGCAGGACAACCTCCCAGGACGATCCCTTCGATGGCGAGCACAAGAACGGCCTCCGCTATCTTCTGCCCTGCCTCGAGTCCCACATGCCCCTCGATCTCGTCATCCTCGCACTTGGCATCAACGACGTGAAGGCACGATTCGGTGCCTCGGCTGCCGATATTGCCAACGGGGCAGGAAGGCTCATCCGCTGCGTACTTGGCAGCGAAGCCGGTCCTGACGGAAAGGCTCCCAAGGTGCTCCTGGTCGCGCCCTTCCCCCTGGGAGAGGGCCTGTCAAGCTCGCCCTTTGCAGAACTTCTCGGTGGCAAGGCAGAGATTGACAAGTCGAAGCTTCTTGGAATTCGCTATGAAGCGCTGGCTCGCACACTCGGTGTAACCTTCCTCGATGCTGGCAAGGTAGTCAGTGCCTGCGCCGCCGACTCGCTCCATCTGGACGCAGAGGGACAAAGAATGCTCGGGGAAGCCATCGCGGGAAAAGTCCTCAGCGCCGGTCTTATCAAGAGCTAAGCCGTCGCGGGCAAATGCCAAAGCCCGCGACGGCAGACTCCATCAACGCTTCCGTGCCGCGAGCGCCTTCTCAATGGCGAGGACTCCCTCGTTCGCGTCCATGGCAAAGAGGTCGATGCCGTTGCGTTTGGCGAAATCCAGGGTGACTGGGGCTCCCCCGACGATGGTGATGACGCTGTCCCGGAGACCGGCTTTCTTCAGTGCATCGATCTGTTCGGGCATGCCGCTCAGTGTAGTGGTGAGGAGACCGGAATACCCTACGACGTCCGGCTTGTGCAGCTTGATTGCATCAACGAATTTCTGGGGAGCGACATCGACTCCGATATCGACGACCTCGAAGCCGTTGCCCTCGAGCAAGGCACGCAGGATATTCTTTCCGATGTCGTGAAGGTCTCCCTTGATCGTACCAAGTAAAACCTTTCCCTTGCTCGCCGCCTCAGGTCGTCCTTTGAGGAGGGGTGTGAGGACCTTCATGGCTTCCTGCATTGCGCTGGAAGCCATGATCAGCTGGGGAAGGAACATCTGGCCGCTGGAGAAGTTGCTGCCGACCGCCTTGATGGCGGGCATCAAGGCCCCGCCTATGATGGTCATCGGATCGATCCCGGCCGCCAGGGCTGCCTCGACAGCCTTCCCGATCTCCTTGGATGCGCCTTTGTAGACAGCCGAGAAAAGCGGCTTGAGCGCTGCGGATGCGATGTTCTGAAGCTCCTTGGCTTCCATCTGCGCCAGGCTCAGACGTTCAGGCTTCGCGGCGAGGGTTTCTCCTGGCTTTTTCAGATCGGAGCCAGTCCAGCTCTTTTCGTCATAGACTCCATACTTATGGATGGCGTTGATCATAGCTATCACATTATCGTGGGGAATGTAATTCACGATGCTGTGGCTGGAGCCGCACACATAGCCGCCACCGGGCTTGAGCGCGTCCATGTGGGCCTTCACGTCGGCTTCGACCTCTGCGGGCGTGCCATGGGCGAGGGGAAATTCGATGTCGATGTTTCCCGATAGGCATAGACGGTCGCCAAAGCGCTTCTTGATCTGGCGATAATCGACGCCGTAGGGATCAAGGGGGTTAAGGCAATCGACTCCAGCCTCCAGGAGCATGGGTACGAGCTCGTCGACATTCCCGTCAGAGTGGAACATGATCGGCTTGCCGGCAGCCAGGGCAGGCGCGTGGATGCGCTTGAGCTTGGGCAGCCAGAGCTCTCGCATGATGGCTGGCGGCAGGAACAAGCCTGTCTTGAAGGCCACGTCATCGGCGGTCCAGACGAAATCCACGCCGTTCTTTATTGCGGCCTCGCAGAGCCTGGCGCACCAGTCCGCGCTGAGGTCCAGGAGATGGTCGATGAATTCCCGGTCTTCGTAGACCATTCTCATCGTATCCTCGAGGCCGATGACGAATTCGTAGAGGGTCTGGAAATAGGCCCCGAAGAGCATGCAGAATCCGATCTTGGTGCCTGAGCGGTCCAGGGCCTGGCGGTATTCCCTGATGAAGACCATCTTGGCTTCGATGTCGGCATCGTCGGGAAGAACCACCTTTTTCTCGAAGTCCGCCCTGGTCTTGATGCTGCGGTCAGCAATCATGCCGCCTACGCTGCCATCGGGCTTGCGGTGCTTGAAGGGAGTCCAGATCGCTTCCACGATCATGGAGTCCTGGCCGACGATCTTGCAGAGGTCAATGTAGTCCTGCGCCATCATGGGGCGGGCGCCCTCTCCCTCCGAAACGCCCTTGGCCGGATCTCCGCCATAGGACAATGAGTTGCCCGCTGGTCGGCCCAAAAGTTTTTCCACATGCTGGTCCTCGAAAAGGACCTCGAAGTTGGGAACGCGGTCGACTTTCTTCCTCTTGAATGTAGCGAGAAGACGCTGGATGTCGGGTTCGCCGACAAAGGGTTCGATCTGCATGCTGTTCTCCTTGTGCATAGGTATCAAGCGAGGTGGAAGACCTCTTCAAGTTCGACGATCGTGGGACCCACGGCTGTGGGATTCTCCTTGATGAAAAAGCGATCCATCATCTTTTGCCAACGCGCGTTCACCTCCGTCTTTCCGAGCTTGCCGAAGGCCGCCGAGGGGTCGTCGCACTCGAGATAGGCGAACAGGGTTCCGTCGGCCCGGAAGCTGATCGAGTAATTCCTGATGCCCGCTTCCCTGATGGCCGTAGCCATGTCCGGCCAGATCTCGTCATGAGCCTTCTTGTACTCGGCCTTCAATTCGGGATGGATCCGCATCTGAAACGTATATCGCTTCATTCCTTCCTCCTCTTTCGATGATCGATGATAATTCAAGAAAGATGCTTGCAGGGCTAGATAATATGATATTCAAATGCAACTTTTGCCATGGCTCTTGCAGCAGCTTGTTGCCAAAGGGGGGACCCCTCCACTGACTCCAGCCATTCTCTCATGTCGATATCCTGATTACCAGCCTAAGGTTGCTATGGCAGCAAAGGAATTCAAGGTGTTTGTTCGTCTATCATGAGCAGGATGTTGTTGTTGACAGCTGCCAACCAAGGGAGTAGTTTATTCCCGGTAAATAGAAGAAGAGATGGGTCAAACGCTTTGCACGACGACGTGAGGAAAGCAGGCGGCCAAGGACTCCCTCTATGTGATTGGAGGTGTTGTTACGATGAATAACTATTGCTTTGTCATGAAGATCCGGCCGGAGCACCTGAAGGAGTATATAGATCTCCACAAGAATGCGTGGCCTGACCTATTGAAGGCTGCCAAGGCATCAGGCGCGGATAATCTAGTGATATACATCCATGGAAATAATTCAATTGTGTTCTTCGAGTGTCCTGATCTTGATGAATTCTATGAAGAGTACGGTAAATTCGAGGTTGTGAAAAAATGGAATAAGACAACGCAGCCGTGGATTGGTGAAAGTCCAACCATCGACGGGTCTGGAACGGTTGCGACAATTGAAAAGGTTTTTGATTTGAATGAACAGCTGAGAAAGATGGAAAGTAGCTAGTCCATTTTTGCTGAAGAGGGATAGGATGTATTCATGCCTTGCCCTGAGGGCTTTCTGCGGCATTCCGGTGCCCATTTGCAGAGAAGCCACGATTTTGCCCACTTCCAAGGCTAACCGGCGGAACTGCAGTCCCATTCGGCCGCCGCCAGGTATCCGCCGTCCACGATCAGCGAGGTTGCGGTAACGCCGGCGGAGTCCTCACATGAAAAGTAGAGGATCGACCGGGCTACATCCTCGGGGGTCAAAATGGTGCCGAGTGGCACGCGACGGAGTCGTTCCTTCAAATGGGCTTCGGGATCGGAGGATGCGTTGAGATGCTTGCGTAGCATTGGGGTATCCGTTATTCCTGGGCAGACACAATTGCTACGAATGCCGAAGCGTGCGTAGTCGAGGCCGATGGAGCGCGAGAGCTGTAGGACGGCACCCTTCGATGCGGTATATACGGGCGTCCCGTCCTGTCCGACAAAGCTGCTTATCGAGCCTATGTTGACAACATAGCTTCGCTTGTTTTTCCTCAAGTGCGGGAAGGCAAACTTGAAGGCAAGGAACATGGATTTCACGTTGACGTCCATGACACGATCGAACTCCGCCTCCGAATATTCATGAAGGGCCTTGACGTCGACAATTCCAGCGTTGTTCACAAGTATGTTTAAATATCCGAAACGCTCCACCGTCTTTTCGATGGATCCGCGGACAGCATCGGCATTGGTCACATCGCAAACAAGAAATGCTGCCTTTCCGCCTTCTGCCGTTATCTGTTCAATGACGCGCTCACCGTCGCGTTCGCTCCTGCCCACAACGGCAACCGAAGCTCCCTCCCTGCAAAAAAGCTTTGCGGTACCCTCACCGATTCCCTTGGTGGCACCACTGATCCATGCCACCTGTCCCTCGAGTCTTCCTGCGCCCATTTCCTGTTTCTCCTTTCGGTATTGATTGAGGACACTATCAGGTTGACATCCTGATGACCAACTCTGGCGTCAACACGAGGTGATGGACTTCGTCCGATCTTCTCGTGATCTTCTCGATAAGGAGTTCTGTGCCCTTGCTTCCAATGGCGTATTTCGGTTGCCTGACGGTTGTCAAAGGTACCCTGAGATAGGCAGCAAAATCGATATCGTCATAGGCTGCCACGCGAATATTCTCAGGAATGCGTAAGCCACGCTGGATGATGGCCTCCATGGCACCGATTCCAATGACATCACATCCGCAAAAAACAGTATTGACGTCCGCATTTCCATCGAGGATTTTATTCATGGCCATCTGGCCATCCTCGATAGTTGGCCTGACCTTGAACACCAGGTCTGGATCATAGGGAATGCCATGGTCATCCAGGGCTTTCCGATACCCCGCCAGCCGATCCTTCCAGCTTGGCGTCTCCACGTAGAGATTGATGAAATGGATTTTCTGGCTTCCACTCATGATGAGGTAATTCACCATCTGGTAGGCGCCGAGCATATTGTCGTTTATTACCCAGTCGACATCCTCAGACTCGCTGCGCCGGATCAAGAAGACGAATGGCAAGCCCAAACTCCTGAGGAACTCGACATCATCCTTCCGGGTAAGCATGGATGCTGCAAGGATCAATCCATCGATTCTCTTGCTGAGCAAAACCTGGATCGATTGCCTCTCCTTCGCGCAATCCTGGTCGGTGTTGCAGAGAATGATGTTATAGCCGTTCAGGAAGGCGGTATCTTCAATACCCTTCACCACTGCTGCAAAAAAGGAAAGCGAGCTGTCGGAGACTACTACGCCGATAGTCCTGGTCTGATTGAGTCGAAGGCTCTTGGCGACGGCGTTAGGGCGATAGTTGAGCCTTTCGGCAGTATTCCTGATTCGTACCAGGGTATCTGCACTTACGCCGCCCTTGCCATTAAGGGCTTTCGAAACAGCCATCACCGAAATCCCTAGCTCCTGGGCGATATCCTTGAGAGTTGACATGCGCCCAGGAGTCCTACTGGTATCCATATCGCTGCATTCTCCGAAGCTCCCTTCTTATTCTCACAAGTCTGATGTCCCCATGCAGCCCAAGTTCGACATGTTGAAATCCTACGCATCCCGATTCGCTTCAAGATCGTGCCGCCCTGGCCTTTCCTGACTGTGGGCGGCACCAGGAATGCGCTCGTTAATATTAGTGAACGCGAGCCGCCAGCGCTTTCTCGATCGCCAGTACTCCCTCGTTGGCATCCATTGCGAAGAGGTCGATGCCGTTGCGTTTCGCGAAATCAAGGGTAACCGGCGCGCCACCAACAATGGTCAGGACTTTGTCTCGGAGCCCAGCCTTCTTCAGGGCATCGATCTGCTCTGGCATGCCACCAAGCGTGGTCGTAAGGAGTCCGGAATATCCTACGACGTCCGGCTTGTGCAATTTGATGGCTTCTACGAATTTCTCGGGGGCGACATCGACTCCGATATCAATTACCTCGAATCCGTTGCCCTCGAGCAGGGCGCGCACGATGTTCTTTCCGATATCGTGCAAATCTCCCTTGATTGTACCAAGCAGTACCTTGCCCTTATGTACCGTGTCCGAACGCCCAACCAATATTGGCGTGATGATCTTCATGGCTTCTTGCATGGCTTTGGCGGCCATTATCAGCTGCGGGAGGAACATGTCGCCGCGGGAAAAACTGGAGCCGACCGCCTTGATCGCGGGCGTCAGAGCGCTTGAGACAATCAAGAGAGGATCGATCTTGGCAGCAAGCGCGGCTTCCACCGCCACGATCACATCCTTGGTGGCGCCTCGGTAGACTGCTGAGAATGCAGGCTTGAGCGCGACCACCGAGATCGACTGCAGCTCCTTGGCCTCCATCTCGGCGATCGACAGCCGCGCAGGCTTGGCGGCAACCTTCTCTCCGGATGGCTTTTTCATCTCGGTGCCCATCCAGTTCTTGTCTTCGTAGACCCCATATCGGTGAATGGCGTTGATCATGGAAATAACGTTGTCGTGGGGTATGTAATTAACAATGCTGTGGCTCGAGCCGCAAACATATCCACCACCTGGCTTGAGCACTTCCATATGGGCTTTCACATCGGCATCGACCTCCGCAGGGGTACCATGGGCAAGGGGGAACTCGATGTCAATGTTGCCGGCCAGACAGAGTTGATCGCCAAAGCGCTTTTTGATGTTGCGATAATCGACGCCATAAGGATCCATGGGATGCAGGCAATCTACGCCCGCCTCCACAAGCATAGGTACCAGCTCCTCGACGTTTCCGTCAGAGTGGAACATTATTGGTTTGCCTGCTGCAAGCGCAGGCTCATGGATACGCTTCAACTTGGGCAGCCACAGTTCACGCATCAGCGCCGGCGGAAGGAAGAGCCCGGTCTTGAAGGCGACATCATCGGCAATCCAGACGAAGTCCACACCGTTCTTGATCGATGCCGCGCAGAGTTTAGAGCACCACGTTGCACTTATATCGAGCACATGATCAATGAATTCCCGGTCCTCATAGACCAGTTTCATCGTATCCTCGAGACCGATGACAAACTCATATAGGGTTTGAAAGAAGGCTGCGAAAATCACGCCAAAACCGATCTTGGTGCCCGACTTGTCCAGCGCCTCGCGGTATTCGCGAACGAAAACCATCTTGGCCTCGATGTCGGCATCATCGGGGAGGATTACCTTGCTTTCGAAATCAGCCCGGCTCTTGATGCTCCGGTCGGCAATCAGCCCTCCGACACTACCGTCGGGCTTCCGGTGCTTGAATGGAGTCCATATCGCTTCCACGATCATCGAGTCCTGCCCGACCATCTTGCAGAGGTCAATATAATCAGGGGCCATCATTGGGCGCGCACCTTCGCCCTCCGATACGCCCTTCGCCGGATCGCCGCCATATGAAAGGGAATTGCCTGCTGGCCGGCCGAGCAGCTTTTCTACATGCTGGTCTTCGAAAAGAACCTCGAAATTGGGGACACGGTCAACCTTCTTGCGCTTGAATGATGCGAGAAGGCGCTGGATGTCGGGCTCTCCGACGTATGGCTCGATGTGCATAGTACTCTCCTTTTGCTTGGGATCAATCAAGACGGAAAACTTCGTCAAATTCGACTATGGACTTTCGCCATGAATTCTCTCCACTTCAACTGCCTGCCGCAAAGCGCATGTCTGACTTGCTGAAGAAAGATCGCCCGAAGTCAGCCAGGACACCGGGCGATCAAATCCCGAACTACTTGTTCTCGTCCTTGATCTTCTGGAGA
>JBAXTA010000125.1:0-11844 GCA_037130415.1 Spirochaetota bacterium | reverse complement strand
TGCCCCCAGGCAGTGCCGCCGGCGATGCAGCCGGTTCAGTTGCCGGCATCGCCGCTGGATCGGCTGCTGGCGCTGCAGCCGGTCCTGCTACCGGCGCCGGCGCTGCCGCCGGGACCGCCGGCCCCCTGTGCCGCATCCCTGAAAACATCCAGCTAAAATCATCGGTATTGGTATCAAAAGCCGTAGCCTCAGGCGGCGCGCCCGCGGGCGGCGCTCCTGCGGGCGGCGCTCCTGCGGGCGGCGCTCCTGCGGGAGGCGCTCCCGCTGATGCGCCTGCAAAGGCCAGCCCCCCACTGGTCTGGGGCTGGGTCTGGGGGCCAGCGGCGAAGGTGGCGGAGCCAAGGCTGAGGAAGGCGATCCCGAGCAACAGCCGCAGGCTCCGCGCGCAAGGGCAGCACGCAGGCAGGCGCCACAGAGGGGATGGCGAGCCGGCTCGACGCCTGGCCGTGCAGGGTCCGGCGCGAAATGGCAGATCCTTTCTCACTGCATCTTTTCGCCGAAATAGATTCCCGCCCACTCCCACCTTCCGTGGATGTCCGGGTCGGCGGGGAAGTTGATCTTGCGGAAATAGAGGTACCAGGTCGTGACGCGGTCGGACCAGCCCCAGGTCTTGAGGTAGGCTTCGCGCGTGCTCGAAGAGGGATCGAGGGCATTGGCGTAGTTCACGCGGCTGCCGATCATGAGGGGGGCGAAGTCGAAGAGCACCTGGGAATTGACGTCGTTCTCGTCCTGGTGCCAGGACATCGCGAAGAAATTCACCTTGGCGCGATACTTTCGCAATTGTATCGAACTCCCGGAATCGAGGGCAACTTCGATCCCCCGCACGAGCGCGTCGAGATCCTCGTAGGCCCAGTCCTTCGGGCTGTTGTAGAAGTCGACGATGTTCCTCGCGTAGGTGAATGCGTCCGGATAGCCTGGAATCTGCGTGGAGAAGTAGGGGAGGAACCTCGCGTAGGTCTCCACCGCCTTGGCCCAATCCCCGACACGCTCGTACTCCTTGCCCAGGAGGAAGAGCATCTGCCCCATGTCGACGCGGTCCTGGAAACGCGAGATGAGCGTGCTGAAATAGCCGATGCGCTTTTCCGGAGATTTCTCCGTGCGTATGAGCCGCATGAGGCTTTCGTAATGGATCGAGGTTCCCTCTATCTCGAGGTCGGGATAATTGTTGACGACGCGCTCGTAGTACAGGGAGGCTATGGGGGCAGCCACCTCGCTGTCGTAGCACCAGGCAGCGGTGAAAAGATACCAGGCGTCATTGGGGTCGTCGGGGTGCCTGTCCGCGAGGTCGGTGAGGAAGCTGGCCAGCTTGCCATATTCCTTGACACGGAGGAATATCGACGAGATCTCGCGGGCCGCCGCAAAGCGCTCGATGGTCGGGGTCGACCGGGAATCGAGGATGCCGAGGAGGACACGCAGTTCGGATCTGTCTTCCTGGCTGCCGACGAGCCAGTTGGAACTGGAGTCGGTACAGGAGGAGAGCAGGAAAAAGAGCGCTAAAAGGAGGCCTGTCGCAGCGCTACCCGGCCGGCGAAGGGCTGCACTGGCAGCAGGCCCAGCTGTCGGACGGGTGCCGCCATAGGCGCCCTTCCTGTCGCCCGATGCGTCTATCCTGCCGCCGCATGTCATGCGGAAAAGCGTAGCATGTCATTGTGATAGTTGGCAAGATCGGCGGCTTCAGCTACTATCCTTGGAACATGCACCCGCCACGAACCGCCAAAACGGAAGCCATCCTGCCCTCGATCTTCCTCGCGGCGCTGGTCGCTACGGGGATTGCGCTTCGTGCCTCTGGAATGCTCGCGGACTTGAGGGTCCTCCTCCCCTTGCTGGCAGTCGTTTTCGGCTTCGTCCTCCTCTTCCTTGCGGTGAATGAGGGCAGGGCCCCCCTCCATCGTGGATCGGGCGTCACGTTTATCTTCGCTGGCGTCGTGCTGGCAGCAGCTGCTTTGGGCATTTCGCTTCGCCAATCCTGGCCCCTCTTCATGATCTGTGCCGCCTTGGGCTGGATCGTCTATGGCCTGTCGCGATATGGGCGACCCCGCGCCGCGACCCTCGTGCCATCAGTGGCCATGGCCCTCCTGGCTGGTTTCTTCTCGCTGTTTTCCTTTGGCCTCGTGAACATGAGGCTCGCCAAATTCCTCGCGATCTGGTGGCCCGCCCTCATCGTCCTTGCGGTTGTCGCCATCTTCGCTGCCCTCTGGTATCGTTCGCGGCGCGCGGCGGCGCGCAGGCGTTCTCCCGCGCCATGATCCGCCCCCGGCCCGGGGGTCTCGGAGCCTTCGCCCGCAGCGCGATTGCCGGGCTTGCCGGGATCGTCTTGATATCCTGCGCTTCAGGGCCAGCCGGAGCGGGAAGGGGAAGCGCAGCGAATTCGCCTGGAAGCCCGGGGGGAAGCCAGAACAAGGGCGCTTCCGCTGGCATTTCGTCTGGCGCCCTTCCCTCTTCTGTCATTGGCAGCACTGGCGGGACAGCCATCCAGACGGCGACCGTCGCCGCTCCAACCAAGGCCCAGTCCGAGCGAAAGGCCATCTCCGAGGCGATCGCCTTCGGCTCTCCTACCTCGCTTGCCAAGGCCTTTGAATTGATTCGGAACGTGACAGGCCTGGACCGCAGCGAGGCCATCCTCCTGGCCTGGGTAGGCGCCAGGGTGGCAACCATCGTCTATCCGCTGCGCTCGCCTAGCTTTGTTCCCCAGGATCTCCAGTCTCCCGGGGACATTCCCTCAGGCGCCATCGCCCGCATGGTTTCGGAAGCCCTGTCGGGCCGTGTTCCTGCCCTCCCTCCAGAAAATGCAGGCGATCCCCTGGCAGAGATCCTCCCCGCGCTCTCTGTCTTTCGTTCCGACTCGCATGATACCGCGCGGCTCGCCCTGACGGCCCTCGACCGCTTCGAGCACCTCGGCGCGAAATCAGTGCTCCCTGCGATGATACGCGGGCTCGATGCGGAGCGCAGCAAGGCCTGGACCGAGAGCCTTGCCTTCTATCTCGCTTCCGTGGACGCAGCCTCCGACGCCTGGCCCTCGGTGATCGGCGCTACCAGGGACTACCTCGCCCTCGGCAGGCCTTCAGAGGCCCTCGAGTTGATTTCCCGGACCCCCGAGGACATCCAGAACGACAGTGATTTCAACAGGATACGGGCGGAGGCGCTTTACGAGAACGGGGTCTTCGACAAGGCCGACCCCCTTGTCGCCCAGGCGCTTCGGAACGACCCCCTCGATTCCAAGCTTATCCTGATGCGGGCCCACCTCCTGGTGCGTGTCAAACAGTACCAGCAGGCCCTTCCCCTCCTCGACGCCTACGCTACGGTTGATCCGAATGATCGTACCTATGTGCTTCTCCGCGCCCTGAGCTCGGAGGGCCTCCGCAACCGTGACGAGGCCCTCCGCTGGTCGCGGAAGGGCATGGAGTCCTTTCCCGGCGATCCGGAATTCCTTTCGCTGACAGCCCGCGTCCTCTTCGGGCAGCAGGGGCTTTCCGCTGAGGCAAAGGCCGCAGCCCTCACCGAGGGACGGGAACTGGCCCGCTCGGCCTTTGACCTGACTGCCGCTGCTGTCCCTGTTCCAGCCCCCCTTTCGCCCCTTCGCCTGGCGGGATGGAAGGGGGCAGGGGCAGAGGCTGCGCGGCTTCTTCTTGAGGAATCGGCAGTCCGCTTTGACTGGATCAGCGCCTCGCGCTACGTTGAGCGCGCCCATGATGCGCCAGGCTTTTCGAATGAGACCCTGGCCTGTCTTGTGCTCCGGAGGGCGGGGGAGTGGGGCCGCGCCCTCGACCATGCCTCGGAATGGTACCGCCTGAACCCGACCTCGGAGACCGCCGCCGATGCCTACCTTCGCGCCCTCATCGGTTCGGGCAACACCAAGGCAGCGGAGGATCTCCTTCCCCGCCTCCTTCTCCAGCCCGGCACCACAGCCGGACGGTCGAGCCTCCACTACACCCAGAGCCTTCTTTCCAAGACTGAGGAATCCGCCCTCGCCTCGCTCCGCACCGCCTTGGTCGAAAACGCTGACAACGTGGATGCCCTTTTGGCGATGTACGATATCTGGTTTCGCCGTCAGGACTGGCAGAAGTCACGCTTCTACCTCAAGCAGGCCCTGGCCCTGGCGCCCGCAGATCCCGAGATCATCCGCCGCTCCCGCGACCTGGCCGAAGTCGCCCCGTGAGCCACCCCCTTCCTGCCCATGATCCTGGCATCGCCCTGTATCTGGGCCGCATCCTTCGCCGTTGCAACAGACTCGCGAGGCTCGACCGCGACCCCCTCGCCCTGGTGCGGCCCTTCGGGGAGCTTGCGGACAGGGAGTTAGCCGGACTCGTGGCATCGACCCTGGCCTTCGGGCAGGTGGACCTCATCATGCGTGCGGTCCGCCAGGCGATGGAGCCCCTCGGGGAGCACCCGGCAGCCGCCCTCGACGCTTTGAAAGACGCTTCGATCAGGAAGATCTGGGGCGCCTTCCAGTACCGCTTCATGCATGGCCCCGACATGGTTGCCCTGTTACTGGCGGCAAAGCGGGCTCGCGCGGAGTTCGGCGGCCTCGGGGCGATGTTTGTTCACGGAGACCCTGGCGGGAAGGACATAGTTGACGCTGTCGGGGAGTTTTCACGCCGGCTACGGAGCCTGGGTGGGCCTCTCCGCGAGGGACTTTTGCCCGACCCTGCGCGCGGCTCTGCCTGCAAGCGCCTCTTCCTCTACCTGCGCTGGATGGTACGCCATGACGCCGTCGATCCGGGAGGCTGGAGGGGTATCAGCCGCGCGCGCCTGGTGATCCCCATCGATGTCCACATGGCGCGGGTCTGCTCGGCGCAGCTGGGCTTTATCCCGAGTCCGGCGGCGACCCTGGCCAATGCCCTCCGCGCGACGGAGGCTTTTCGCCTCTACGCGCCGCGCGACCCGGTTAAATACGACTTTGCCCTCACGCGGCCGGGTATCGATCCACAGGAGGGCGACGCCGCCTGGGGCGTCGGCTGGGGCGTCGCCTGCGACGTCGCCTGCAGCGTCGCCTTCGGCGTGGAAGAAGCCTGCCCCGGGTCGGCGTGACCGCGGGCTTCGGCCTGTGCCCAGCGTGCCCGGCCCCCCAGGGGCGGCTGGCGGGGGCATTCGTTGGCGGCAGGCTCCGTCCTGAGTATCATCATAATCGGAGGATGGAATGGCAGCACTGGTCCTCATCGCGGATGACGAGGAAAAACTAACCTCCATTGTCGCGAGCTACCTCGGGAACTCGGGCTTCGAGACGCTGGTGGCCCACGAGGGGCTGACTGCCTTGGCGCTTTTTCGCGAACGGAAGCCGGACTGCGTGATCCTCGACATCAACATGCCTGGGCTTGATGGCCTTGAGGTAGCGCGGTTGATACGGAAGGAATCCGCGACGCCCATAATCTTCCTGACCGCCCAGGCCGCCGAAGCGGACACGATAGTCGGACTCGAACTGGGCGCTGACGACTATGTCACCAAGCCCTTCAGTCCGCGCGAGCTGGTGTCCCGCGTGCGCGCCGTGCTCAGGCGCTCGCCTCCGAAGGGGGACAGCCCCGAGGAGACTCTCCGCCGTGGTGGCCTTGCCATGGATATCGCAAAGCGCGAGGTCCGGATCGACGGCATTCAGAAGTCCCTCACCGCTGCCCAGTTCGACATCCTCCTCCTTTTGGCGCGCTCACCCGGGCGTGTCTTTCCCCGCCTCGCCATCCTGGAGGCAGCTTCGGGCAGCGATTTCGAGGGCTACGAGCGCACGGTCGATGCCCATGTGAAAAACATCCGCAAGGCCCTCGGCGACGATTCGGGCGAGCCTCGCTTTATCGGGACGGTCCGGGGCGTCGGCTACCGCTTTATCGACCAGGTCGATGCGCCTCGCTAACCGTCTGGCCCTCGCCTTTATCGCGGTCATCACCCTGTTTGCGGCCTCGACGGCGGCCATGCTGGGCGCCTCGACGGAGGGTGCCTTCCGTTCCTGGGTGCTGGAGGGAGACAGGGGCAAGGCCGAGGCCTACGCCGCTATCCTGGGAGACTGGCACTCGGAGCATCGCGGATGGGAGGGTATCCAGCCCTGGCTGGCAGGCCTTCCGCGTGTGATGTACGAGGGGCTTGCCCGGGGGCTCTACGGCGATTCGCGGGACAAGCTCGTGGCATCCTTTTCCTTTGATACCTTCGGGAAGATCCTGGCCGACCGCATCGTCGTGGCCGACGCCGAGGGCCGTGTGGTTGCCGACACCGCCGGCAGCCTCCTGGGTTCCCTCCATCCGGATCGCCACCTCATGCAGGGTGTCCCGGTGATGGCCGACTGGAAACGCGTCGGCACCGTCCTCGTCGGTTCGATGGTGGATTCTTCCCTGGGGGATGTCGGTGCTCGCTTCCTTTCGGCCTTCAGCAGTGCCCTCGTCGTCGCCACCCTGGTTTCGGCCGGACTTGCACTGATCCTGGGAATTGCGATCTCGCGAAGGATCACCGCAGGCCTGGCAAGGCTCTCCAGGGCCGCAGCCCGCGTCGCTGCCGGAGACCTCCGCCCGACTGTCGTCGCCGAGGGGGGGGACGAGATTGCAGCCCTCGCTGTCGCCTTCAACCGCATGACGGCCGAACTCGCGCGCCTCGAGGAGGGTCGACACCGCATCATCGCCGATTCGGCACACGAACTGCGCACGCCTGTCACGCTCATCCGGGGAGCCGTCGAGGCCATGATCGACGGGGTCTTTCCCACCGACCGCGAGAACCTTGAATCGGTGCACGAGGAGACGATGCGCCTGTCCCTCCTCATCGACATGCTCAGCGAGCTTGAGGCCATCGATTCCGGAGAACTGTTGATCGAGGCCCAGCCCATCGACCCCCTTGCCATCGCCGGAAGGGCCGCAGCCCTCTTCGCCCACCAGGCGCGGGACAGGGACATCTCGGTGTGCTCGGGTGGAGAAGTGGTCCCCGGCGCGCGGGGTGACGCGCTCCGGCTCGGCGAGATCGTGCACAACCTTGTTTCGAATGCCATAAAATATACGCCGCGTGGGGGCACGGTCGAGATCGGCGTTGCCCGCGAGGGCGGCTCGGGGGGCTTTTCGATCATGGTGGAAGACTCGGGCCCCGGCATTCCCGAGGGAGAGCGCGAGCGCATCTTCGAGCGCTTCTACCGCCTCGACCGCTCGCGCTCACGCGGAACCGGCGGGCGGGGCCTCGGGCTGGCCATCGCCCTCGAGATAGCCAAGGCGCACGGGGGTACGATCGACGTGGGATCCTCCCAATTAGGTGGATCTGCGTTCACGGTGAGGATTCCGCCGGGTCCTCGCGGCCCTCACCGTGAACCGTAGGAACTCCTACTTCACCAGGCTCCGGAGCACGGTGTGCAGTATTCCGCCGTTCCTGTAGTAATTCACCTCGACCCTCGTGTTGAGAAGGGCCTCGGCCTGGAACTGGATCATCTGCCCGTCTACCTTGGTCGCCTTGACGGTGAGCCTTGCCCTCGGTGCGATGGCATCGGACAGGCCTTCGATGTCGATGAGCTCGCTGCCGTCGAGCCCCAGCTTTTCGGCGTTCTGGCCATCGACAAAGCGGAGGGGCAGGATACCCATGCCTACAAGGTTGGAACGGTGGATGCGCTCGAAGCTTTCGGTGATGACGGCCCGCACGCCCTGGAGGAGGGGACCCTTGGCCGCCCAGTCGCGGCTTGAGCCGGTACCATACTCCTTGCCGGCGATGACAACGGTCTTCTTTCCCTCCGACTGGTAGCGCATCGCTGTGTCATACATGCTCGCAACATCCTCCGAAGGATGGTGCATCGACCAATTGCCCTCTTTTGGTGCGACCATCTGGTTCTTGAGGCGGATGTTCGCGAAGGTGCCGCGCACCATCACAAGGTCGTTGCCGCGCCGGGCTCCATAGGAATTGAACTCATCGGGCGTGACCCCGAGTTCCTGGAGGTATTTTCCTGCGGGGCTCTTCGCGTCGATGTTGCCCGCCGGTGAGATATGGTCGGTGGTGATGGAGTCGCGGAATACTCCAAGGACGCGCGCGCCGGTGATGGCTGCGATGGAGCCTGGCTGTTTTTTCATGCCCTGGAAATAGGGAGGATGGTGTATGTAGGTCGATTTCGGGTCCCAGGCGAAGAGCTCGCCCTCGCGTAACTTGATCTCCTTCCATTCCCTGGAGCCCTCGAAGACGCTGGCATAGCGCTCGCCGAACATCTTCGAGGTGACACTGGAGGCGACGAGGTCCGCGATCTCCTTCGATGTCGGCCAGACGTCCCGGAGGTACACGGGTCCTTTTGAACCCTGACCAATTGGGTCTGTATCGAGGTTGATGTCGACGGTTCCAGCCAGGGCGTAGGCCACCACGAGGGGAGGGGAGGCGAGGTAGTTGGCCTTGACCAGGGGATGGACCCGGCCCTCGAAGTTGCGGTTGCCCGATATGACCGCTGCGCCCACGAGGTCGGCCTCCGTGACCGCCTTCGCGACCTTGTCAGGGAGGGGACCTGAGTTGCCGATGCAGGTCATGCAGCCGTAGCCGGTCACGCTGAAGCCGATCTTCTCGAGGCTCTGGAGGAGGCCCGCGGCGACGAGGTACTCGGTGACTACCCGCGATCCGGGGGAGAGGCTCGTCTTGACCCAGGGCTTGGGAGCTATGCCGAGGGCAGCCGCTTTTTTCGCGACGAGGCCGGCGGCGATCATCACCGAGGGATTGCTGGTATTGGTACAGCTCGTGATGGCCGCCAGAACGACGGCGCCGTGTCCCATCTCAAGGCCATCGACCATGGCGGATGCCGCAAGGGCCGCGGCCGGAAGCTCGTAGCCTCCGTCCTTCACCGTGGCCGAAAGCGCCGCCTTGAACACGGACTTCATGTCGCTGAGGGCCACGCGGTCCTGGGGGCGCTTGGGGCCGGCGAGGGAGGGGACGACGCTGCCGAGGTCGAGTTCAAGGCTGTCGGTAAACTCGGGGTCGGGGGCACCGGCCTCGCGGAAGAGGCCCTGGGCCCTGCAGTAGGCTTCGGTGAGTTCTACGACCTCCTTGGGCCTGTTTGAAAGCCGCATGTAGCGAAGGGTCTCGGCATCCACGGGGAAAAAGCCCATGGTCGCGCCGTATTCGGGCGCCATGTTCGCGATGGTGGCGCGGTCGGGGAGGGACATGGCCTCGAGGCCGGGCCCGAAGAACTCCACGAATTTGTCCACCACGCCCTTCTTGCGCAGCATCTGCGTGACTAAAAGGACCAGGTCGGTGGCAGTGACGCCCTCGCCTAGCTTGCCGGAAAGCTTGAAGCCGATGACGTCGGGCAGGAGCATGTCCATGGGCTGGCCGAGCATGACGGCTTCTGCCTCGATGCCTCCGACGCCCCAGCCGACGACGCCAAGGCCGTTTATCATGGTGGTGTGGGAATCGGTACCCACGCAGGAATCCGGAAAGGCCAGGGTTTCACCGTCGAGGACGCGGGTGGCAACGCAGCTGGCGAGGTACTCGAGGTTGACCTGGTGGACGATGCCCGTCATCGGCGGCACGACCCTGAAGTTGTCAAAGGCCTTCTGGCCCCAGCGGAGGAACTCATAGCGCTCCTTGTTGCGCCTGAACTCGATGGCAGTATTCTTGTCCAGGGCGCTCTGCCCGGCGGCGTCCGCTGCGCCGAAGTTGTCAACGTGGATGGAGTGGTCGATGACGAGGTCGACGGGCACAAGGGGGTTGATCTTCTTCGGGTCGCCTCCGAGGGCGGCGACCGCGTCACGCATGGCGGCCAGGTCTACGACCGCCGGCACGCCGGTGAGGTCCTGCATCACGACACGGGCTGGGAGAAAGGGAATGCCGGGCCGCTCACCCCTGGGGCTCCATGCGGCGATGCGCTTGACGTCGTCCCGGGTGATCTCGACATCGTTGCACTGCCTGAGCGCGGCCTCGAGCATGACCCGGATGGAGTAGGGGAGCTTCGCGAGTTTCACGAGTCCGGCCTTCTCGAGGGCGTCAAGCCTGAAAACCGAGTAGCTCGTTCCACCGACCTTCAACTCGGACTTCGATGAGAACAAATCCTGCATAGTTGCTCCTTGAAAGGAATTCCGCCGCCAGGGCCCGGGGGTGCGATGAATCGAGTGATCCTCGCGGCGCGGGGATAGTCTAGTGTCGCTTTTCCCCTCTGTCCAAGGAAAACCGCGAAGGGGGGCCGTGTAGGACAGAGGCTGACAGCACTTTCAACAGCCTTCCTACATACGGATCGGGGGGAAGGGGCCACACTCCGACAACAATCAGGGTTCCTCTCCGGGACCCTACAAGGAGAGCAGATGAAGAAGACCCTCGTCGCCATCGCCGGAATCGCACTTGCCCTTAGCGTGGCAGCCCCGATCGCGGCCGCCCCCTACCCCTCGAAGCCCCTCGAGATCATGGTGTCCAACAAGCCGGGCTCTGGCTGGGATGCCCTCGCCCGCGCTGTCAACATTACGCTCGAGAAGGAAAAGCTCTATCCCCAGCCCATGTCCGTGACCAACAAGGAAGGCGGCGGCGGCACGGTCGGCTTTATCTACACCCTCTCCCAGGCCAAGAACGACTACTTTATCCTCCCCTTCTCCCCGCCCCTCCTCATCAAGACCATCGACACGACCCTCCAGGGTTCCTACAAGGACATCCTCCCCCTGGCCATGCTCACGACCGACTACGAGTGTGTGGTGGTCAAGGCCGACTCGCCCTTCAAGAACCTCAAGGACCTCCTTGACGCCCTCAAGAAGGATCCTGGCACCTATAAATTCGCGGGTGGCTCCAGCCCCGGTTCGATGGACCATCTTTCATTCCTCAAGATCGCCCAGGCCTACGGCATCGATCCCTCCAAGCTCATCTACGTCGCCTTCTCTGGCGGCGGCGAGGCCATGACCACCCTCCTGGGCGGGAACGTCGCCTTCCTTTCCACCGACACCGGCACCGTCAAGGGTCAGCTCGAGGCTGGCACTGTCCGTGTCCTGGGCATCTCCGCTGGCGTTCGTCGACCGGGCGCCTTCAAGGACGTCCCGACCGTCAAGGAAGCCGCTGGAGTCAACGTGACCTTTGATGTCTGGCGCGGCATGTTCGCAGCACCCGGAATGTCCAAGGAAGCCCAGGCCTGGTGGGCCGCCACCTTCAAGAAGATGGTCACCACCGCCACCTGGAAGGATCAGCTGGAGAAGAACGTCTGGAGCGATGGCTACATGGCCCAGGCTGATTTCGCCACGTTCCTCGACGCCGACTTCCTGACCTTCAAGGACATCATGGTCAAGGTCGGACTCATCAGCAAGTAAAAGAAGCCTTCCCGAAGCCAGGCCGGCGGCGGGGCGCGAGAAGCGCTCAAGTCGCCGGCCCTTTTTCAAGGAGCAATCCCATGGCCACCTCCAAGCGAGAAGACCGGATCGCGAGCGTTCTTGTCGCGCTGTTTTCCGTTGCCTTTCTTATGGGCGCCTTTGGCATCCACAAGCCCATCTACCGACAGCAGCTCGGCCCCGACGGCTTCCCGAAGGCCATAGGCTTCCTCATGACCGGCCTTTCAGTCATCTACCTCTTCCAGGCCTTCCTCGGGAAGATCAAGGATGACGAGAAGCGCGCCGAGATGATCGGAGCCGAGGAGAAGCTCGAAGACAAGGCCAACTTCAAGCTGATGGGCCTGGTCCTCCTGGACATGGTCGCCTACGCCCTTCTTTTTGTGCCACTGGGCTTCGCGATTTCGACCTTCCTTGCCTTGATGGCTGGCATCCTGATCCTCGACCGGCGCCACATTCTCCGTGATGCCATCATTTCCCTCGTGGGCAGTTTCGGCATCTATTTCGCCTTCAGTCTGCTGCTCCGCGTCGACCTGCCGAAGGGGCTCCTGACCCTTTTCGGGCTCTAGGAAGGAACGAAAGATGGATTATTTCTTCCACAATGTAGCCCTCGGCTTCGGAGTCGCAG
>JBAXTA010000124.1:0-11887 GCA_037130415.1 Spirochaetota bacterium | reverse complement strand
GTATACAGGGCTGTGATGCAGAAGGAATAGAGGAAGGTCGGATCGGCGAAGCTCTTGGCGTAGTTGAGGAATCCGACGAACTGTACCCCTGCCCCGTCCCGTGGCGACGAGGACCAGTCGGTGAAGGAGTAGTAGATGCCCAGGACGAAGGGCACGACGACAACCATCAGAAAGGCGAAGATCACCGGGGAAAGAAAGAGCCAGAACACGAAGGTGTGATCCCGTTTCGACCGCATCAATAGCCTCCTTGAGCTCTTGTCTGGCCGCGCCGACCGCGCAAGCGCCTACGTTCACCATACCCTGAAAAAGGGGCCTCGTGAAAGGATAAAAGGGCGGCCCTCCTCAAGAGGAGGGCCACCACCGCATTAATAATGGATCACATGATGGACACTGTCGCCGGGCCTACTGGCCCGCAGGCCTACTGGCCCGCAGGCCTCGGTGCCCGGCTTTGGCATTTACTTCTTGAGGCTCTTGAAGGCGGAGGTCAGGAGCTCGATGAATTTCGCTTCGTCTATCGAGCCGTTTGCAAACTGGTTGTAGATAGGAGCAAGCGTCTTCGAGCGGAAGTCTCCCGTGAACTGGTACTGGTTCCAGCTGAATATCTTGCCGGAGGCAGCCCAGGTCTGGACGGACTTGGAAAGGAGGCCTTCGGGGCTCAGTTTTACGTTCGAGAAGGCGGGGATCATGCCCGCTTCCTTTACCATGTACTGGGCACCGCGGTCGGTGGAGGAGAGGTCTTCGAGGAACTTCTTGGCAAGGGCTGCGTTCTTCGACTTCGAGTTGACGACATAAAAGGAGGGAGCGGCTACAAAGATGCCGTCGCTCACGGCCTTGGTGGAACCATGGGGTGCAAAGGCCATCTTGAAGGTCGCGTTGGCCGACTTCATGTTGGGATCGGTCCAGTTGCCCTGGTGGAGGAATACGGCCTTGCCATTGGCAAAGGCTCCGACCTGGGAGTCGTAGTTTCCGGTAGTAAGGACAGTCGGATCGGCATACTTGAAGAGGAGGGCGACCCAATCGGCGTACTCGGTCAGGCGCTTCGCGTCGACAGTTCCGGCAAGGAGGGCGTTGGTCACGCTCATGTCGCCATACTTGAGGCCGTTGGAAAGGAGGGAGTTGAAGTTGTGGTCACCGGTAACCCAGCCCATGTCAGGGCCGGCGGCCATGGAGACGACAGAATTGACGCCGAGAGCTTCCTTCATGTCATCAAGCTTGGCAAAGGCGGCCGTATAGCCGCCAAGGCTATTGAGGGTCTTGGGATCGACGCCAGCCTTGGCAAGGAGGTCGGCATTATATGCCATTCCCCAGCCTTCAACGGCGACAGGAAAGCCGTAGACCTTGCCATCCATCTTGAAGGCAACGGAGGTATTCTTGACCCACTTGGCGGCAGAGAGGTCGGCGATGATCGCCTTCCACTCTTTATAGGACTCAGGACCGTCGATGGCGAAAATGTCAGGCATGTCGCCGGCGGCATAATCGGCCTTGAGCTGTTGACCAAGGCTGATGTTGCTCGAGCCACCGACAGATTTAACGGTAACCTCGGCGTTGTTGGCCTTGCCCCAGTCGGCGGCATAGGCCTTCAGGGCCTCGTCGATCTCGGGTTTGCCCTGAGCGAGCGTGATCTTGGCCGGAGCTGCGAATGCAAGGGTGACTGTCGCGAGTGCGAGAAACGTCATGAGCACCTTCTTCATCTTCTTCCTCCATGCAAAAAACGTGTGTGATACCGGCTCACTAGGCATTCTGCCGAATCCTAATAAAACCGGATTTAGTGAAAGATCATTATAAGGAATGGCAAAGTAAAGGATCAAGAGGAAAAATAAACCGGTTTACACGGAGGGGCGCGCAGGGAAGCAGGAGGCAGGCTGGGGGACAGTCACGGTGTGTCAGGGCAGGAGGAGCCCTGCCGGGGGGACAGACACTGAAAGTCCCCCGGACAAAAAAAGGCTGCCTTCCGGCAGCCTTTGGCCCATCGCATCCTTCCTCTTAGCGGTCGCGCATCCGGACCAGGACTTTAAGGAAGCGGTCCATGTTCCCAGACATGGCTTCGACCAGTTTGGGATCGAAATGGTGCCCGGCCGAGTCCTTGATGAAATCAACCGTCTTTTCGAGGGCCCAGGCAGCCTTGTAAGGCCGGGGGTTGGACAGGGAGTCGAAAACGTCGCAGAGGGCGACGATGCGCCCCGAAAGGGAAATGGCCTCACCCTTGAGGCCGCGCGGGTATCCACTGCCGTCCCAGCGTTCGTGGTGCTCGAGGGCGATGGTGGCTGCTCGCTGGAAAAGTGGCCCGTGGTGCCTGGCCAGGATATCGTGGCCGATCTGGGTGTGGTCACGCATCATCTCGAGCTCTTCGGTAGTGAGGGCACCGGGCTTGTGTATGATGTAGTCGGAGAGGCCGATCTTGCCGATGTCGTGCATCGGGGCGGCCTCAGTCAGGAGGAGTGCCTCCTTGGCATCGAGGCCAAGGATCTCGGCGAAGATGCGCGCAAACTCCCCCACCCGCTCGACGTGGGTTTCAGACTCCCTGGTCCTGAACTCCACGAGCTCGCTCAAGGTGAAGATGATTTCTTTCTGGGCGCTGATGAATTCCTCACGCAAGGCTTCGAGCCTGGAATCCGGATCGACGGATACCACAGCAGGAACCGCAGTGGCTGCGGCTGCAAGAGTGGTAAGTTTCCTCCGGGCTGAAAGCCAGAGGCCCAAAAACACAAGCGCGAGGATCGAAGTTACAAGGGTTGCGATCAAGCCGGACGCCATGTAGTGCTCCTTTCAATTTCCCGGAGGCGGATCGAAGCCGACGTTGTCAGTCCACTGCTGCCACGCTCTCAGGTATGTACTTAATAATAATCGGTCGATTCCACTGTCCGCAAGGAGGTGCGTGAGAATCCCGGGAAGGGGCAATGGGAGGGCCATGGGGGACGGCTTCCGCCTTCAGGGCTGGAGGCGCCGTGAACGGAAGAGGAAGAATCCGACAAAGAACCAGGCGGAGGTGAGGATGACCATGGCGGCCAGTTCGAAAGCCAGGTCCCCGGGCCCAAGCCCGTAGTTCAGCATGCCCTCGAGTGCCTTGACGCCGAAAGACAGCGGAAAGAGGCTCCCCACCCCAAGCTGGTGCCCTGCCAGCGTGAATAGCTCCGTTGAAGGCAGGGGCATGACACCCGAAAACAGCAAAAGGAAAAAATAGGGAAAGTTCCCGACGATCATCACGTCCTTGACGGAGTTGCAAAAGCCTGCGGTGAGCAATCCGAAGGCGATGACCGACAGCGAGGAGAGTCCTGACACAAGGAGTATCGAGAGAAGGGGTGCTTGCAGCTTCCAGCCCAGGGCCATGGCCGTGAGAAGGGCAAGGAAGATGCACGAAAGACTCACGATGAGTTGGTTGAGGGTCGCAGCCGATAGATACTCGAAAAGCGAGAGCCTGGACATGAGGAGGCGCTTGATCGTGCCCTTTTCGGTTTCGCGCACAAACAGGGCGGCTGCAGTAAAGAGAACGGTAATAATGGAAAGGATGAGAAGGCTCGGCATCATGGCGTCGAAGGGCGAAAGCTTCCCCTCTGGCCGAGCCGATCGTTCTTCTATGGCAATGACACCCTCGCGTCCAGTCCGGGCCGCGACCCAGGCCTCCGATACTGTGTACGTCAGGGCCAGGAGCATGGCGTACTTCGGCGAGGCGGGATCGCCCAGGAAACGCAGGGTGGGCCTGGAACCAGCTTCGACGCTCGCCTGGAAATCCGCAGGCAGGACGAGCACGAGATCGGCGAGCCCCTTTCGAGCGTTTTCAAGGCCTTGGCTCTCGGTGGAAAGCCCCAGCACCTTGATCCGGGGGCCATCATCCCCAAAGCTCGCAGCCTCGAGGGCGGCGCTGAGGGCTCTGCCCACGGTGTCTGTCCCCCTGTCCGCTGCCTCATCGATCACCGCAAGGCGGTACTCCGTAGGCCGAGCGTCGAAGGCTACATGGAAAACAATGACAAAAAAGGGTGCAAAGGCCAGGGCCAGAAGGAGGATGGGCCACTCACGCAGGCTTTCGCGGCCGAACTTGCCAAAAACGGACCAGAACCTCATTCGCGGAGCCCCCTTCCCGTCAGCTCGATGAACACATCCTCGAGGCTACGTTTCCGCACCCTGAGCTCCTCGACCGGCAGCCCGAGTTCCCGGGCGAGGGCGAGGACCCGCACAAAGGAGGAATCACCCTCTCCGGCTGGGATGACCAGCTTCCCGGACTCCGCTGTGACCTCAAAGCCCTCAGCCTTGAGTCGATCCACCAGTGTCTGTCCCTGTTCTCCGGCATCTGCGGGAAGGCTCAACTCAAGGACCCCCCCGGCCCCGCTCCTCTGCTTGAGCCTCTCTGGCCTGTCGACGACGAGGATGCGGCCCTTGTCCATGATGGCAACACGGTCGGAGAGCTTGTCAGCCTCCTCCATGTCGTGGGTGGTAAGCAGGATGGTGACCTCGTCCCGTATCGAACGGAGATAGTCGCGGACGAGGACCCGGCTCTGCGGATCGAGGCCAGCCTGGGGCTCGTCGAGGACGAGGAGCTCGGGCTCGTGGACGAGGGCCAGGGCGATGTTAAGGCGGCGCTGCATTCCACCGGAGAGGGTCCGGGCGAGCTTGTTCCGCTTTTCGGCCAGGCCCAGGACCTCAAGGAGCAGACCTGCCCGGAGGCGGGCACGCGTACCGGGCAGGTCGTACATCCTGGCCATAAAGACCAGCTGTTCCAGGCAGGTCAGGCTGTCCCAGACCATGATGGACTGGGGACAGAGACCGACGGACCTCCCCGTGCCGGGGAAGCCCTGCCTGGTCGTGATCGCAATGGTCCCAGAATCAGGAGCAAGGAGGCCGCAGAGCATGTTGATAGTCGTCGTCTTTCCCGCGCCGTTGGGACCCAGGAGGGCGAAGACCTCACCCCGCCTGATCGACAGGGAGATGCCATCCACGGCGGTCACGGAGCCAAAACGCCTCGAGAGCCCCTCGACCCTGACGATGTCAGTAGTGTCCATTGCTGCGTATCCCCTCCCCTTCAGGCACTCCTCGATCGCAGTTACCGCAAACTGGGATTCGTGGAGTCCTGCGCCGAAACCGCACTCCGCGATCGAGCCCGAGTCCACCACAAGTATGAGTTCCGCGTCACGAATTGTCGACAGGCGCTGGGCGATCACGAAACTCGTCTGTCCCTCCATGAGGGTCATAACAAGTATGATTTCTTTTTCCATTAGCGCCAGAAGACGCTCCAGCTTGAGCATGAGGGGTTCTTCGTCCCAGGCCAAGGCAATTCGGGATCCTCCCTGGATCGAAGCCGCCCTGCGCGGCCGTGATGCAAAGGTCACAGTGCATGATCCATGCCGTGAGGGTCAGGCTTTGGCACGTGCCCGCGGCGCTTCACAAGCAAATCACGACGAGGCAAAGCCTTGTGCAGGAAGGAGGGGATGACTATTATCAAGGTATGATGCGGCCTTTTTTTCGCCCCTGCCTCGGCTTGGCCGGAGTGCTCCTCGCGTGGGTGATTTTCCCCTCAGCTGCCGACGATCGTCTTCTTATGCGGATCTCGGTGGAGAACGTGGCCGACCACTTCCAGGCCCGGACTGTCCAGCGCTTTTCCGAAATCCTTTCCGCCAGGTCGGGTGGGACAATTCTCGTGGATTTTCGGCCCGCGGCCCGTTTCTTCCGGGACGCCGATGTCACGGCGGCCCTCGCACGAGGTGATGTCGAGATGGCTGCCCCCGGTATCTGGCAGTTTGACCGGAGCGTCCCCGACACTGCCGCCCTCATGCTTCCCTCCGTGTACGCCCGCCCCTCTGAAATCATGCATGCCTTGGTTGACGGCCCCCTCGGGGCAAGCCTCGAAGGAAACATTGAGAAGGGCCTCGATGTAAAAGTGCTGGGGAGGTGGCTCGACCTTGGCTACGGACAGCTTTTCGGGGTGGGCAAGCCCATCACCCGCATCTCAGACATAAAAGGCCGCACCATCCGCGTAGCAGGAGGAAGGGGAAATGAGGAGCGAATCAGGGCCCTTGGTGCATCTCCTGTGTCCATACCTTCCCCCGATCTTCCCAATTATCTCGGAAAGGGCCTCATTGACGGGATCCTGTCGACATTCGAGACTGTCGATTCGGCGGGGCTCGACGTCCTGGGACTCCGCAGCGCCCTCGAGGACAACGAGTATTATCCCTTCTACGTCCCCCTCGTATCTGCAGCCTTCTGGAAGCGCCTCACGCCCGCCCAACGAAGCCTTGTGACCTCGGCCTGGGACGAGGTCATAGGACCCGCCCGCGAGGAAGCCCAGGCCGCACAGATGGCAGCCCGTGCCCGCCTTGTCGAACGCGGCATGCGCGTGACTGTCCCCTCTCCCTCCGAGACCGAGGCTACACGGATTTCGCTCATATCCCAGGAAGACGGGATGGCGAGCCGGCTGGGAGTGACGCCAGCCATCCTGATCCTCCTTCGGGAGCAGCTGGCGAGGCTGAAAACAGACCGATGAAACTGCGTGCCCGGCGCCTGGGGCTCCTTTCCCTGGGGAGCACAGCCGCGCTTTTCACCATCCTCCTCCTTGGCGTAAAAAACCTCTCCGAATCAACAGCCGCCTTCCGGGAGATCAAGAACGGTACCTCGAAGGAGCTTCTCTTCGAATCAGAACTGCTGGCCCAATCCCTCGATGGTACCCTGGACATCTACGACCTCATTCTCGACGGCCAGTCCGGGCAATTCGATGCCGGCAGCAGCAACATCGCATCCCTGGACCTTCGCCAGCTCCTTCGCCACCTCCCTGCGGCGATCCAGGCCCTCATCCTGGACAGCTCTGGGAGCATTGTAGCCATGCCCCCAGGCCAGGCCCGATTTCAGATCGGGGTTTCACCTGACAAGCTGGACCGCATCGCCCTGGAAGGTGGCATCGCGTATCTCGTCACAGACTATGGAGAGGCGAGGACTCCGATCCTCGCCGCGATCAAGCCAATCGGCACGGGCGCAGGGACTGCTTTCATAGTCGTCCTGTTCAGTGGCAGCGCGTCTGCGAACCGCCTGCGACTCCTCCTGCAAGCGGGATCCAGCAGCGTATCAATCATCGATGGGGACGGCAGGCAGTTCATAGAAGAGGGGAACACGGAACTTGCGGAGGGCCGCGAGATAATCGTCTCCGAAACAGCCCTTGCCTCGCATCCAATCCGGATCCGGGTAGCGCGCGACATCAACGGCGAACTCCGGGACTGGGAACGCCGCCAGGCCTGGCAGCTGGGCCTGACCGGAAGCCTTGCGCTGATCGCAGCCGCCGTTTCGGTGGGAGCCCTCTTCCTCAGCAGGAGGGCCCGGAAAACCGGAGAGCTCGAGGCGGAACTCAGTGCCCGCGACCTCCTCTTCCATGAAGTGAACCACAGGGTCAAGAACAACCTCACGACTGTCCAGGCCATACTCGCGCTCAGCGAAAACGAGCTCGAGGAAGCGGACCCACGATCCGCCCTGGTGCTCAAGGAAGCGTCCGAAAAGATCCGTTCCATCAGCATGCTCCACGAGCAGCTCTACAAGCGCCGCTCACTGTCCTTCATCGACCTCGGGGACTACATCGCCGACCTCGTGGCCCTGCTCCGCGATTCCTATGCCAGGGATGAAAGGATCGACATCGAGGTGGCCGCCGATCCCGGCATCGCTGCAGCCCTGGATGCGGCGGTCCCGCTGGCCCTGATCCTCACCGAACTGGTCACCAATGCCTTCAAGCATGCCTTTCCCGTGGGCCGGAAGGGTCGAATCAGGATTACTGTCAGCAAGAAAGGAAATGGCTGCGAGATCGTGGTCGAGGACAACGGCGTCGGGCTGAACGACTCCTCGGGCGGCTACGGCCATACCCTGATCGAAGGCTTGATCGCGCAACTCGGCGGCGCCATGCAACGCGACCTGTCGAAGCAGGGCCTCACTGTCAGTCTGACCGTCCCCTCCCTGGCCGACCACATGGATTAATGCCCCCTAGTTCCTTCCCATTTCATTCTGCCGGGCTTTCTGCGATACTTTCGGAATACCGTAGGAGGATCCATGTTCAGCATCCGCACGAAACTCGTTCTCGCCATGGTGCTTGTCATAGGACTCGACCTCGCCTTCTCGATCGTCTACCTCGGTTCCGCCGGGCGCGAGAAGGCCTTGTTCCGCGAACTGAACACCATGGAAACACGGCGCAGTACCATTGCGGACCTTTCGCTCCAGGTAGCCAATGTATGGCAGTTCCTCACCG
This sequence comes from Spirochaetota bacterium, assembly GCA_037130415.1. Taxonomy (GTDB): domain Bacteria; phylum Spirochaetota; class Spirochaetia; order Treponematales; family Rectinemataceae; genus CAIJMU01. Next base: position 3,678 of record JBAXTA010000124.1, on the reverse strand, counting down.
ATGCGAGCCTCACCCAGTCACCCGGAGCCGCGGACAAGGAAGGGAAGGCTTCCTACGACGCCGCGATGACCGATCTTGACCGCCTCCGGAAGCTGGAAACCGTTCCTGCCCGCCTTTCGATGATCTCTGGCATCTCCGGGAAGCTCCAGGATTTCTGGGCTACGGGAACAAAGATGGTCGGCGGCTACGCTGCCAGCAAAAAGGCCGGCGACTCTGTCATGGTCGATTTCGACTCTTATGGCCGTGATCTCCTGTCCCTCCTCGATTCGCTGTCGAAACCGATCACTGAAAGGACTACGGTGCTCGAGAGTGATTTCACTTCCAGTCAAAGCAGGGACAGCATGGTGTTTATGCTTCTCGCGCTCTTCTCGGTGACCTTCACGGCGCTTGGTGGCTTGCTCTTTATCAGAAGGCTCACCGGGCCACTCCTTGGCGCGGCAGCAACCCTTGAGGGTCTGGCGACCTCCCACGGCAACCTCTCGACCACCCTCCCCGTCTCCGGCAAGGACGAGGTAGCCACCCTCGCCAGGGGCTTCAACGACTTTGCCGCCAAGCTCCGATCCATCCTCATCAATGTCTCGGACCTTCTCCTCAAGAACCGCAAGCTCGCCGAGCAGCTGCAGGTCTCCGCGCGCCACTCCGCGGAATCGGTCTCCGACATCTCAGGCTCGGTCACCAACCTCACCGGCCACATGCTGAGCCTCGACGGGTCGATCTCCTCGTCCTCGTCGGCCATAGAGCAGATCATGGGCTCGATCCGCAACCTCGCTGTCCTCGTCGACCGCCAGTTCCAGGCCATCGAGCGATCGAGCGCATCCATCGAACAGATCATGGCCTCGGTGGCGAACGTCGCGCGCATAGCCGACGCCCGTACCGCCGCGATCAACGACCTTGTCGACATGATACGGAACGGCGGAGACAAGGTGCAGGAGACCAACTCGATGATCGTCGAGATCGCCAAGAACGCGGACTCGATGATGGAGATGATCGACATAATTGACAACATCTCCAGCCAGACCAACCTCCTGGCCATGAACGCCGCCATCGAGGCAGCCCACGCGGGCGAGGCGGGCAAGGGATTCGCGGTCGTCGCCGGGGAGATCCGCCAGCTGGCGGAGGGCACCGGAGCGAACGCGGCCCAGATCGCAGCCTCGCTCCGCGTGACCACCGACCGCATCAGGCTCGCCGCGGATGCAGGCAACAAGAGCGAGGAAGCGCTCAATGTCATCAACCGGGAAGTCGCCGAATTCGCCAAGGCCATGCACGAGGTCTCCGGCTCGATGAACGAACTTTCCCAGGCAGGCCAGGAGATCCTGGAGTCCATCAACACCCTCGTCACGACGAGCGAGACCGTCAAGTCGACCTCAGGCGAGATCAATTCCGCAACCCAGAACATCCTCGAGTCCGTGCATTCGCTCAAGGGAATCTCGGCGAGCGCCCTCGGCGAAATTCATGGCGTTTCCACGGCAACCAAGTCCCTCGGCGTCGTCACCCACCAGGTCTCGGCCTTCGGCAACCAGAACAAGTACAACAACTCCCTACTGGCGATCGAGACGGCCAAGGTCGAAACCGGCGCAAAGCAGGAAGCTTCCACCGAGGCTGTCGGCGTCGGCATCGACTGGTCCGATGTCCTCGGGGTCGGAATCGCGGCCATGGACGACGAGCACAAGGAGCTCTTCAAGCGCATCAACACGCTCCTCGTGGCCCTCGTCGGCGACGAGGCAGGGAGCCAGACCTCCGACCTCGAGGCTATTGTCGAGTTCATTGGCGAATATATCGATTTCCATTTCCGCGACGAGGAAAAACTCCTCCTGGCCGAGGGTTATCCCCGCTACGACGCTCACCGCCACCTCCATGCCACCTACGAGGGCGAGTTTGCGGACATCGGCAAGGAGCTCAAGGCCAAGGGCTTCTCTCCGGCCCTTCTCATCCGCATCCAGGACAAGCTGGTCAACTGGCTCCTTGAGCACATCGCCCGGGTCGACACCGACTACGGAGCGTGGATCAACGCAAAGCGGGCAGGAAAACAGGCTACCGGGAAGGGGAGCGCAGCGAGGAAGGCATAGCGCAGTGTGAGGCGAGGGTGCCCGTAGCCGCCCCTTGCCTTGCGGCCTATGGCAGGAAGCGGCTGCGGACCGACCAGAGCCCGGCAGCCGGGTTGGGCACATAGAATATGTTCCCGCCTTCCACCTGGTTCATTCCCGGCACGAGCTGCTGCACTTCCCATCGGGCTTCCTCGGCAGCTAGGTCCCGCCACCCGAAACCGACAGCCTCCACGTCCGCGCGTGAGAGCCCGCCCGTGCAGTAGGTGATCGAAAAGCGACCATCGCTTGAGCCGTGGATGAGATGGGCGGCTGCAGAAAGGTTGGCTCCCAGCTCAGGGTCGGCGGCGACTCTCGCTAGCGTGGTGTCTGTCCCCCTGTAGCCGTGCTTCCGGATCAGGCGGTCGATGGTCGGGTCCTCCCCGAAGCGCTGGACGCCCGGAGCCAGGATGATGAGTTCGCCGCCATCGGCCATGGCCATCCGCAAGCGGTAGATGGCCTTGTTCCCGAGCCAGGTCGACTTGAACTCGTGGGGATCGAGGGTGACGACAGCCCGCGTGATGGGCTCGTCGAGGAGCTGGACGTTCAGGCGCTGCGAGAGCGCCGCAGCCTCTTCGAGACAGCTTCGGCCCTCCCCCGCAAAAAAGCCTTTTAAGGCATCGCCCCTCCCCGATTCGTCAGGACCGACAACGGTGAGGGCCCAGAAAAGGGGAAGCGCCTGGGCGAATTCGCAGGCTGCGTAATCAAAGAGGGCGCGCACCGGGGTATCGAGCCTCCCCATGATCCGCTCCATCCCAACCACGGCCCCGAGGAAGTGACTCCGGTTGATGGCATCAACCCCACCCGTGCCAACAAAGACATTTTTCGCGTGGTTGGCCATCCCGGCTACCTCGTGGGGTACTACCTGCCCTACTGAAACGATGAGGTCATGGCCGCCATCCGCCACCAGGCGATTGACCTCGGCAGGCCAGTCGTAAGAAAGCTTGCCCTCGGAGAGCTCCTGCACATATTTGCTGGGTACCCGACCCAGGGTGACGAGGTCCTTCCTCCAATCATGGACGCGGAAGAGGGAGGCTGGCATATCGGGGTACATCGCGGCAATTTCGGCCGATGACATGGCTTCGTGCGTACCGAGGGCCGGCAGGACATCGGTCAAGGCTCCTCCGTAGTACTCGTGGAGAAGGCCGAGCACGATTCCGGCCCTCGATCTCCCCCGGGTTGCGTCCGGAACCAGGGCAAGGACCCGAAAACGCCGGCCGAGACGGTCGAGGGCGGGGATCAGGCTTTCACGGACAAGCTCAGTCTCAGGATCGCTCATGGGGCGATACTAGCACGGCCCTTCCAGAGGCTCCAGACGGGGACAGACACTTTCAGGCCGGCTGGATAAGCTCCTTGAGGGGAAATCCCCTTTCAGTAGCATGTGTTACCGCGGTGTCTGTCCCCCTGTGCCATTATGGCCACTATCCATCTCCCCATCTCTGGAGGCTCCGACATGGCCAAGCGACAGATCATCGAAATCAACGAGAAAACATGCACAGGCTGCGGCGACTGCGCGACAGGCTGCCCTGAAGGAGCGCTCAGGATCATAGAGGGAAAGGCACGCATGGTCGGCGAGAACCTCTGTGATGGACTGGGG
>JBAXTA010000123.1:0-11964 GCA_037130415.1 Spirochaetota bacterium | reverse complement strand
GTGGCTTCGCAACCGGCGGTGGCTTCGCAACCGGCGGTGGCTTCGCAACCGGCGGTGGCTTCGCAACCGGCGGCGATTTCTTCACAGAGGGTCATGGGATCCTCGCCGCGGGGATCCTCGTCGGTGATTATGACCACATCGCTGAAGCGTGCCGCGATGGCTCCCTGGAGGGGCCGCTTGGCAGTGTCGCGCTCACCAGCCGAACCGAAGACCGTGATGATACGCGCTTTTGCCCGCAGCCTGAGTGGAGGAAATATTGTCTGGAATGAAGAGGGCGTATGTGCGTAGTCAATGATGACCTCGAAGGGCTGGCCCTGGTCGATGTTCGTCATGCGGCCGCGAACGGGCCTGAGGTGGGGGAGGAAGGTCAGGAGCTCCGAGACAGGGATGCCTGTGATCCCAGAGACGGCTGCGGTCGCAGCCAGCGTATTGTCCACGTTGAAGGCGCCAGGCAGCTCAATGCGGGCATCGTGGCGGCGACCGCCCTCCTCGAAGACGAAGGAGCTGCCTTTTGCATCGCTCGAAACCGATAACGCGCGGAAGTCGGCGCCAACTGCCCCCTTCCCGGAGAAGCTGACAACTGGTTTTTGTGTGGCGCTCTGGAAGAAGCCAAGAGAGGGGTCGTCCGCGCAGGCAATACCGAAGCTGGGGATGCTGCGCTTCTTTCCAAGCGGTCCTTTTTCGTGGGGAAAGCGGTCGAGGGCACGGAAGAGCTCGGCCTTGTCATGGCGATACTGCTCCCAGCTGCCGTGGAACTCAAGATGCTCGTGGGTGACGTTCATGAATACGCCGACATCGAAGGCGACGTCGGCGAGCCGGGAAGTACGCGGTGAGAGTCCGTGGGAAGATGCTTCGACGACCGCAAACTCGTAGCCGGAATCTCGCATCGATGCCAGCATGCGCTGGACGGCTGTCGCCTCTGGAGTGGTCTGGTGCTCTGGATTGGGAATTTCTCCCGCTCCAGAATCCGACATCACTGTAGAGAAGAAACCAGCCCTGCGCCCGGCAAGGGTGAGGAGTTGCCAGATGAGGTAGACCGTCGTGCTCTTGCCCTCGGTCCCGGTGACACCGATGACGGCAAGGTTGCGGGAGGGAAAACCATGGAAGGCTGCAGCGACGGGAGACATGGCCGATCGCGGATCGTCGACGCGGAGGTAGGCGACTCCCGGCGAGGTCGCTTCTATCGGCCCACGCTGGATGACTGCGATTGCACCTGCCTGCAATGAAGCTCCCACGTAGCGTTCCCCATCGTCATGCAGTCCCGGCAGGGCGAAGAACAGGAAGCCTGGGCTGACGGCCCTTGAATCGTAGGCGAGTCCTTCTATCGAGAGGTCCTGGGGTCCACTCCATTCGAGGATCTCGAGGTGGCCAACGATGCTCGACAGGGTGGATGCCATGGAAAGAATCTAGCATCGGGCGCCAGGAGCTTCAAGACAAGCCAGCTTGATTCAGCAAAAGCGAGGGTTCAGCCCTGAAGGGAAGTTTCCCATTTGTTGCGGAGCTCAAGGAGGCGCTGCCCGGCCTCAACCAGTGTTGATTCCTTTTTCGCGAAGTGGAAGCGGATGAAGCCGTCCACGCTTTCCCTGAAAAAGCTCTGCCCCGGCACTGCAGCTACCCCTACCTCGCGGGCCATCCATTCGCAGAAGGCCGCATCGCCTCGGGCACCGAAGGCGGCTACATCGACGAGGACGTAGTAGGCTCCGTCGGGCCGGACATGGGCGAGACCGGCGCGCTCGAGGTAGCCGAGGAAGAGCTCTCGTTTTCCGGCGTAGAGGCGGCCTAGTCCTACATAGTACGAGTCGGGCAATTTGAGGGCGGCGACGGCGGCTGCCTGGAGGGGTGCCGCAGCGCCCACGGTCAGGAAGTCATGAACCTTGCGGAGGCCATCCACGATTCGTCGTGGTGCAATCGCGTAACCTAGCCGCCACCCGGTGATGGAATAGGTCTTGGAGAGGGACCCGGTCGAGATTGTTCGTTCGAACATTCCGGGAAGGGATGCGAAATATACATGTTCATGGGGCGCGTAGACGATGTGTTCGTAGACTTCGTCGGTGATGACAAAGGTGTCATGGCGTTCGGCGAGCGCGGCTATGTAAAGAAGCTCCTCTTTTGTAAAGGCCTTTCCCGACGGATTGGCTGGATTGCACAGTATCAGCGCCTTGGCCCCGCCTTCGAAGGCAGCCGCGAGTTCATGTCGATCAAACGAAAAATCCGGAGCCCGCAAGGGAACGCAGACCGGTTCTGCATCCGCGAGTATCGCGTCTGCGAGGTAGTTCTCGTAGAAGGGCGAGAAGACAATGACCTTGTCGCCGGGATCGACAGCCGTCAGCATGGCAGCCATCATCGCCTCGGTTCCTCCACAGGTCACGACAATGTGCTCGTCCGGATCGATGGGAATACCCATGAACCTGGTCTGCTTGGCAGCGAGGGCTTCGCGGAAATCCTGCGCTCCCCAGGTCACTGCGTACTGGTGGGGCCCCTCCCGGGCGGCCCGTTCAGCTGCCTCGATCAGTTCGGGAGGGGGATCAAAGTCGGGGTATCCCTGGGAGAGGTTGATGGCCCCGTATCGATTGGCGACACGGGTCATCGCGCGGATGGCCGACTCCCCGAAGGAGGAAGCCTTTCGGCTGATTCCGGGCATCCGCGCCGTTCCGGGTCTAGATGGCAGCCAATGATGCGTCGAGGTCGGCGAGGATGTCGTCGATGTTCTCGATGCCGATGGACAGGCGCACGAGATCGGCGGTGACGCCGCCTTCTTTCATCTGCTCTTCGCTGAGCTGGGAGTGCGTCGTGGTGGCCGGGTGTATCGCGAGGGACTTTGCGTCACCGACGTTCGCCACGTGCGAGAAGAGCCTGAGCGAGTCGATGAACCTCGCCCCGGCCTCCCTGCCGCCCTTCACCCCGAAAACGACCATGCCGCCAGCACCCTTGACCAGCAATTTTCGTGACAATTCATAGGAAGGATCACCTTCGAGGCCAGGATAGCGGACCCATGTTGCCTTGGGGTGCTTCTTGAGATGACGGGCGACGGCGAGGGCGTTCTCGCAATGCCGGGGCATGCGGACATGGAGGGTCTCCAGGCCCTGGAGGAACATCCAGGCGTTGTCGGGAGAGAGGCAGGCGCCGAGGTTGCGGAGAGGCACAGTCCTGAAGCGGAGCGCGAAGGCGATCTTGCGGAGCTCCGGGGAGAGGTCGATGGCCCAGCGGAGGCCGTGGTAGTTGGGATCAGGCCTGTTGAAGAGTTCGAACTTCGGGTCGGACCAGTCGAAGGTACCGGCGTCGGTGGCGATACCACCGATGGCCGTGCCATGGCCGCCAAGCCACTTGGTGAGTGAATTGACGACAATGTCCGCGCCATGCTCGATGGTCCTGAGGAGGTAGGGCGTCGTGAAGGTTGCATCGACGACGAGGGGGAGCCTGTGCTTTCTCGCCACCTTCGAGATCGCAGCCATATCTGCGAGGTCGAGGACAGGATTGCCGATGGTCTCGATGTACAGCAACCTGGTCTTGGGTGTAATTGCCCTCTCGAAAGCCGATGCATCGTGGACATCGACAAAGCGGGTGGTGATGCCGAGGTCAGGGAGGATGGCGTCAAACATCGTGTAGGTGCCGCCGTAGAGGTTCGAGGCTGACACGATCTCGTCGCCGGCCTTGGCGATCGTGATGACTGTATTGAATATCGCCGCAGTCCCGGAGGCGACCGATACCGAGGCAGCGCCTCCTTCGAGCTGGGTGATCCTGGTCTCGAGGATTTCGTTGGTTGGATTGCCGAGCCGGGAATAGATGTTGCCGAACTCCTTGAGCGCGAAAAGGTTGGCCGCGTGCTCGGCATTCTTGAAGGTAAAGGCGCTCGTCCTGTAGACGGGAACGCCACGGGAAAAGGTCGTGGGATCGGGACTGTGACCGGACTGGATGGAAAGAGTCTCGAAGCGGGCCCTGGTTTCATTCGCCATGATGTTCCTCCGGGAAATGCATGCCTCGTGCCACCCTTTGGATGGCAGGCCAGTTCAGCCCCGCTCGACCGGATCGCGGCGACGCGCGACCATGGGCGGACGGGGCAGGATCATTCCGCATGGCATACCTTGTCGGCCGTCACGCTCGCTCATGGATTCCATGCTCTCCCAAGGCAATCCGCAGCTTGCCTTTTCTCCGTTGATCTACCACACTGTGGTACTCAGGCGTTACTATGGATAAGCATTATCGGAGTGTCAATATGGATGCGGCGGAATTCTCGCGGCTACGGTCGCTGACAGGGGCAAGCCAAAAGGATCTAGCCGGCATGCTGGGCGTCTCGCGGAAGGCTGTCGAAAGCTACGAGCAGGGATGGCGCCAGGTTCCCCCGACCAGTGAGCGAATGCTCTATTACATCGCCTTCAAACTCAGGGTTTCCAGGCTCAAGGACCAGCCGCCCTGCTGGAAGGCCCGGCACTGCCCCGATGAGACGAAATCGGACTGCCCTGCCTGGAAGTCAAGGGACGGACATTTTTGCTGGTTTATCACTGGGAGGCTCTGTGCCTCGGCGCGCAACTCTGCCGAACCCGACCAGTACTGCTACGGATGTCCAGTGTTCAAAGACGAACTGGAAGCCATCAGCGCGGCGGGGGACTGAAGCCAGGGTCGCTGCAGCGTCGGCGACGGTGACCCTCGGGGGCTCACTCGACACTCGTGTACGGCCCGTATATCCTTGCAGCGGGGAGAACGCATGTATCTTGTACGTGTAGAGGCCGGTTTTGCGGCAGCTCATTTTCTTTCGCACTACCATGGCAAGTGCGAGCGGCTTCATGGTCACAACTATAAGGTTCGCGTCTGGGCCAGGGGGCAGGATCTGGATTCCGGCGGCATGCTCCTGGACTTCGGGGAACTGAAAAAGTCCCTCCGCGAGGTCCTTGAGGATTTTGACCATCACCACCTCAACGAGGAACCTCTTTTCAAGGATGACCCGAGCGCCGAGCGCATCGCCGAACTCATATACATGAGGTTGAGGGAGCGCCTGCCAGCAGCCCCCCTCCACGCTGTCGAGGTCTTCGAAACCGAGACAAGCATGGCCCGCTACGAGGCAGACTGAGATGGAGGAAGCTGTCGTGGACAGGAGCTGCCAGGACGCCATTGCCATATTCAGCGCCGCGGTCGCCCGGGTCGATCCGGCTCCAATGATTTGCGCTACCGTATCAATTGAGATGAACGGCGCCAATCGGCGGCTGGTCGCGCAAAGCGGATTCGAGGAGGCTGCCTTCGAGTTGCCCGAGGGCGGGAGGATTTTTGCAATCGGGATGGGCAAGGCCTCTGCGCGGATGGCCCTGGGCCTCGAGGGGGTCCTGGGTTCCGGCCTCGCGGGCGGCATCGTCGCTGCAAAGCACGGTCACGGCGAGATCCTTTCGAGGCTCAAGCTGCTTGAGGCTGGGCATCCTGTTCCTGACGCCGGATCGCTCCGCGCAGCAGGGATGATGCTGGACCTTGGACGGAGCCTCGGCACGACCCTGGATGCCCGGGATCTCGTGATTGTGCTCGTTTCGGGGGGGGGATCGGCTATCCTGTGCGCTCCCGCGCCCGGCCTCGACCTGGCAGACAAGATCCAGGCAACGGATCTTCTTTTGAAATCAGGAGCGACCATTGGCGAGGTCAATTGCGTCCGGAAGCATCTTTCTGCGGTGAAGGGCGGGCAGTTGGCCCGTGCTCTTTTTCCGGCCCGGGTCCTTACCCTTGTGCTCTCGGATGTGATTGGGGATGACCTTGATGCGATCGCCTCGGGGCCAACGGTCCCCGATCCATCGACTTTCACGGAAGCCCTTGCGATTGTCCGGCGATACGGCCTTGAGGAGCGTTTGCCGAAGGCCGTGCGGATGCGCCTGCACGAGGGTGGTGCCGGGAAGATCGCCGAGACTCCCAAGCCAGGCGAAAGGGTCTTCGCCGGCAACAAGACAGTGTTGGTGGGAAACAACCGGATCGCCCTTTCAGCCGCCGAGGCAGAGGCGAAGCGGCGCGGCTATGAATGCCTGGTGCTGACATCCAGACTTGAGGGAGAGGCCAGGGAACTGGCCCGGCTCTTTCTTGGGGTAGGGAAGGACATCTCGAAATCGGGCTTCCCGCTCAGGCGGCCAGCCTGCGTCATTGCCGGGGGAGAGACTACTGTCACGGTACGCGGAAAGGGCAGGGGCGGCCGCAACCAGGAAATGGCGCTCGCCTTCCTCGATGCCCTGGGGCGCTCTCCCAAGGATGGAGATGGCCTGACCTTTCTTTCGGCGGGCACCGACGGAAACGACGGGCCGACCGACGCTGCAGGGGCCTTTGTGGATCGCTCAACGCTCGACCGCGCCCGATTCATGGGCCTCGATCCCGCCCTGGCCCTGGCCGACAACGATTCCTACCGCTTTTTCGAAGGTACCGGAGGATTGCTGAAGACAGGTCCCACCAATACCAATGTCTGCGATGTCCAGGTGCTGATCGTCCGCTAGGCCTTGTCACTCAGGGAGCCTGTTCGCACGCTCGAAGTGCAGAGATGTCCTCCAAGTGCTTTCCAGAGGCTTGCGAGATCTGCCTTTGGACCTGCTTCGACCAGTACCTCGTGGCCCTTCTCGTTTGCCAGGATGCGGAGTTCCACCGCTGACTGCCGGTTCCTGTCCCGTTTGGTGACAACGTATTGCCAATCCTCGCCGCGACGGGTCTCGGTGAAGGCCAGGTGGCCTGTGTCCAGCCATGCGCCCAGGTTCAAGCGGAGGCTTGCCGTTCCCTCCCGCGCCTCCTGGTCCGGGATCATCCTGATTGTCAGGAGAGAAGGAGCTGGTATGGCTGGCAGAAGCTTAAGCCCCGCCTTCCCGGCGAGAGCTGCCATGGCTCCGGCATCAGGACCTTCCACCTCGAAGACAGCCCAGCCGCTCGCGCCTTCGGGCATGCCGAAGGCCTCACCCGGACGCGGAAGGACAAGCTTCGCCGAATAGACAGTTTTCCACCCCGATCCATCAGCCAGGCAGAGCTTTCGCATGAGCCATGCTTCCTGGGCGGGAGCGGCGGCCCCCGAGAGGGTCGCGGGCCTTTCCACCTCTACGGCCATCCGCGCAAAGCCGCGCTTGGCGGCAACGAGGCGGGCGATGCGCGCAATTGTTTCTTTGTCCGGGAGAAGGATCGCGTGTCCTGTGAGGAAGGACCGCTCGGCACCGCTTTCGCAGGCGCCGCAGTCGGTGCAGGTCCCGCCAAGGCAGCTTATGCGATCCTTGAAGGCCCTGGCGGCGAGATACTCCTTCCAGAGCGCCTCGCTGGCCCGTCCGTAGTCGAGCATCGCAAGCAAGGGCGCCTTGCCCCTGGCCTTTTCAGACAGGAAGGCTTCTGATAGCACGTCATTGCTACGGCAGTATGCTTCGAGGGACTTCCATATGCCCTTTCCAAGGCTACCGTCATACACCCAGTCGATGGAAGCAGTGGCGAGTCCCGAAAGCCAGGGGAGGAGGACTCCGCCTGCCAGTGAAATGACCTGGTCCGCCCTGTACTCGTCGAAGTGGGCGGCTAGACGCCACTCAAGGCCGTTCTCCTTGCAGATCGCTTCCATGCGTGCTGCGATGCGGGCGAGCGGAGCCTCCTCGAGGGCGAGGGCCGAGTAGGCAAGCGGGGTGCCAGGAAGCCTGACGAGGTAGCCTGCCGAAGCCAGGATGCGAAGCCCCGGCGCAGCTTCGGAGCGCCGTAGCGCGACGCCAGCTGCGAAGCGTGAAAAGTCCTCAAGGTCATCCTCGTCTTCGATGCCTGCGATGATGTAGAACAGCTTGAGTTCGCGGACACCCGTGGTCACGACAAGATGTACCAGGTCCCCGAGTTCCCCCTCCGACAGGCCCTTCCTGTAATAGGCGCGCATCCGTCCCGAGATGCCCTCTATGCCGAGGGTAAAGCTTCGCTTGTCGGCTGCAAGTTCGGCATCCATGAGTCCGCGGGTCCCGGCCAGGACGTCGAGGCGCTGGCTCATGAAGTTGACTGTCTTGAATATACGACCTAATTCATACAATAATGCGAACACCGAGGCGTGCGTGTTGAAGTTGAAACTGTAGGCCTCGAGGGTCTCGGCCCCCGTTCGTGCCTTGATGGCGCGGGCCGCCGCAATGATGCTGTCGAGGGGGAGCTCCCGGTAAGGAAGGCGGTCCCAGCCCTCGAAGCAGAAGGAACAGTGGCCCGGGCAGCCTGCGGTGATCTGGAGACGGGCTGTGCCCGCCTCGGGGCTGTCAAATGGCGGCCAGTCGACCAGGGGGGGAGGGGATTCCCCGAGAACCCGCCTTTTGACCGCGAGTTCCGGCCTGAGCGCAGGCCAGAATCCCTCGACCGAAGCCGCTGCAAGCGCGAGACGCTGTCCGCGCTGGATATCATAATTGGTAAGATGCACTGCCAAGGGGCCGATGGCGCCCTCGCCCTCCCCGAAAAAGAGGCCATCGACCAGGGAGTCGCCCGTAGCGTCGGCCAGGGCGCCACACTGCCCCGCGTTGGAGCCACCCAGGATGGTCAGTGGCCACTCGCCCCCCTCTCTTTCTCCGGCGCGGGCCGAGGTGAAGAGGGGGATGCCCGCCGTTGACAAGAGGCGCGGCAGGTTGACCAGCTCGAGGCCGAAGGCGTTGGACACGAGGATGAGCTGGAAGTCGGCCGGGGACCTTCCACTGGCTGCGCCGAAGAACCAGGGCTCTCCGGCAGCATCGAGGAGTTCGCGGTCCGTCCGCGTGGGCATGAAAGCGAAATCGATGAAGGCTCCTGGAAGTGCCGCCCGGGTCTCGGAAAACAGAATGAAGTGGGGACTCGAGCGGTCGACGTCACGGAAGGGGGATAGCCTGACTATGAGGATATGGCTGCGCGCATCTTCCCAGCCGGGATTGCCGAGGGCTTCGATGGTCATGCCAAAAACAGCCCTCCCCGCAGACAGGCGCCGAAGTGGCGTCTTCATCGCCGGCTCTTGCCCCCCGAGCGCGGCGCTGAGGCCTTGCCGTGAGTGGCTGGAGGCGCGGGGCTGCGACCAGGCGTGTCTGGCGCTGCGCGATCCTTTGCCGGCGTCTTGTCAGGTGACCAGTCCTGGGGACCGCTCCTGCCTTCGGGAGTCAGGGGCGGGCGCCTGTTGCGGTCTTCTTCATAATTGGGAAATCGTGTTCCAGGGCGCCGGGGTGGAACCTTGGAGGGAGGCCTTCGCGGCGGCAGGCCCCCTTCGCGGCCCTCGGCCGCACGCTTGGCCCGGGATTCGCGGCGCTGCGCCTCGGCGGCTTCGGCCAGGGCGAAGAACTCCTCCGGCTCGGGCTCGAAGACCTTCCCCTCGCGGAGCACCTTGGTCCTGAAGACAAAGTCGCCACGTTTGGCAAGCTTGGCTGCCCGCTCGAGCTCGAAGCCATCGGCGAGGATGATGGAGATGCCCTTGGCCCCGGCCCTTCCCGTGCGGCCCGCACGGTGCACATAGACCGTCGGCTCCTCCGGGAGGTCGAGGGATATGATATGGCTTACCGCTGGAATGTCGAGACCGCGCGCACCGAGGTCGCTCGTGAGGAGCCAGCGGACCTCTCCGCGTGAAAAACGGTCGAGGGCAACGTGGCGGGCTTCCTTGTCGAGGCGCGCAGAAATGGCTTCCACTTCGATGCCGAGGGAGTCGAGGGTCTCGAGGGCCGCGCCGAGCCGAGCTGCGTTGGAGTGGAAGACCAGGCAGCGGGCGGGCCGGAGCGAGGCCTCGAAGCGACGGAGGAAATCAAGCCGCTTCCTTGAGTCGCAATAAAAGCACCAATGCTCAATGTCCTTCGAGAGCACCGTCGGTGCGGCGCCCTTGGCGTGGGCGGGCTCGCGGAGCCAGGGTGCCGCGAGGCGCTTGGTGCGTTCGGGGAGGGTTGCCGAAGCGAGGACCCTGACGGCGTTCCGTGGGACCGCATCGAGGAGTTTTGAAGTCAGCTCCTCGGTCTCCTTGGCGAAGAGGCGGTCAGCCTCATCGAGCACAAGGAAGCGGAGGCGCCCTGTTTTCAGGACCTTGACCGAGGCGAGGTCCGCGAGGCGACCGAGGGTTCCGACGACGAGCGAAGGACCCTTGTGGAGGGCTGCTTCCTGGCGTGCCAGGGGCGAGCCCCCGAGGATTACAGCCACTCCGGCCTCGATGCCCGCCGCTGCGGCGAGCTTCTCAGCCTCGCGTCCGATCTGCACCGCCAGTTCCTGGGTCGGTGCCGCCACGAGGGCCAGCGGCCCCTTCCCACGCTCGGATTTCGCGCTGTCTTCGGAGATCCTCGTGAGGATGGGAGCGAGGTAGGCGAAGGTCTTTCCTGTGCCCGTCTCCGATTCCATGAAGAGGTCGCGACCGGCGAGGAGGGAAGGAATCGCTTCGGCCTGGATGGCCGTCGGCGCAGCGAATCCGAGGCCCGTGAGGGCGGTTGCGATGGACTCGGGGAGGCCGAGGGCGCTGAAGCTTTGCATGGTCGGATTCTTGCATGGGGGAGGGGCTCGGGACAATGGCCGCAGGGTCGCCCTTCCTTCGATTGAACGGGCCATGCCTTTCAGGTATAGTGCCGCACCATGAATCTTGAAGCCTTTGTCCTGGGCACTGGTGGGATGATGCCCCTCCCGAACCGTCACCTCACCAGTGTCCTCCTGCGCCGAGAGGGCGAACTCTTCCTCTTCGATGGAGGCGAGGGCACCCAGGTCTCCATCCGACGCCTGAACCTGCGATGGAAGAAGATAACTGCGATCTTCGTGTCCCACATGCACGCGGACCACGTAACGGGCCTCCCCGGTATCCTGATGCTCTCGAGCCAGGTCGACCGGGAGGAGCCACTCTACATCTTCGGGCCTCCCCGCATCGCCGAGTACATCGAGCAGAGCCGCAGGGTCCTGGACATGTATATCAACTATGAGATTATCGTGAAGGAGTTCAGCGGGCCCGAGACGCTCTGGAAGGCTGAGGATTTCACCATCAGGAGTTTCCCGCTCAGGCATACCAAGCCCTGCTACGGCTATACACTCGAGGAGTCTGCGAGACCTGGCGCCTTTCACCCGGAACGCGCGACAGAGCTGGGTGTACCTCGGGGGCCGATGTGGTCGGTGCTGCAGGGGGGGAGCGATGTGAGCCTGGACGACGGGCGCCTTGTCAAACCCTCCGATGTCCTGGGCCCTGCCCGCTCGGGGCGCAAGTTCTCCTATGTCACCGACAGCCTCTACCTCCCTGAAATCGCGAAGGAGGTGGCCGATTCCGACCTCCTCATCTGCGAGGGCATGTTCGAGGAGGCCTTGGTTCAGAGTGCAATCGAGAAAAAGCACATGACAGCGGCGCAGGCCGCGCGTATTGCCCTGGACGCGGGTGGGGTGAAAAAGCTCGGCCTCATCCATTACAGTCCCCGCTACGCCGACCGCGAGCTCAAGATCCTCCAGGATGAGGCCCGCGCAGTGTTTCCAGACACGGTACTGACCCGCGACCGCATGTCCTTCGCCATCGAAAACGTCGATTGAAACAGCTTGCACTGAGGGCGTAACCTCGGGCTGGGTCGAAGGTTTAATGGCATTCGGGGAAGGATCGCGAGCACAGGCGTTCCCTCCCTCGGCATGCCATCACCAGTAGGAGTTTCCATGATAGAAGCGAAAGAACTCCGTAAGAGCTACGACAGGGTCGAGGCGGTGAAAGGGGTATCCTTTTCCGTCGAGCGGGGCCAGGTTGTGGGTCTCCTCGGGCCCAATGGGGCGGGCAAGACGACGATCATGAAGATCCTCACCGGCTACCATTGTCCGACTTCGGGCACTGCCTTGGTGGGAGGGACGGACGTCACCGAGGATCCCATCGCGATCAAGCGCCGCATCGGCTACCTGCCCGAGTCCGCGCCCCTTTACACGGACCTCACGCCGGCCGAGTACCTCGACTTCATGGCGGACGCCCGCGGTCTTGAGGGAAGTGACAGGAAGAAGGCCATCGACAAGGCAGTGGCTTCCTGCTCCCTCGGTCCCGTCTTCCACAGGCCGGTCGAGGAACTCTCCAAGGGCTACAGGCAG
>JBAXTA010000122.1:0-11983 GCA_037130415.1 Spirochaetota bacterium | reverse complement strand
CTCAACCGAACTGCGGCTGCCTATGCCGGGATCGGTGTGAACCGCTGCCTTACTACCTCCATGGGCATAGCCGGCGCCTTTGCCGGCCTCGCAGGAGCGATCGTCGCACTTGGCTCCTTTTCCTATGGACGGGTCATCGGTGGCTATGACAATTATGGCTTCAATGGAATAGCCGTCGCCCTGGTCGGCAACTCTACTGCAGGGGGCACCCTCCTGTCAGGCCTCCTGTTCGGCATGCTCTCCTCTGCCCAGCCGCTGATGCAGTCGCGGCAGATTCCCAAGGAAATAGCGTGGATCATATCCGGCCTCGTTGTAGTCCTCGTGTCTCTCCGGGCCGGGATCAGGCTGGTAGTGGCCTGGAGGGCCAAGGTTGCGGCAGCACGATCGCTTGCCGCCAGGGAGGCTGCCAGTGCATGAGCTCCTCGGAATGATCCCCTCGATCCTCATGATGGCATCGCCCATCCTTATCGCGGCCATGGGCGGGCTGGTCAGCGAGCGCTCCGGCGTGGTCAACATCGCGCTTGAGGGATTGATGGGAATTGGTGCTTTCACGGCAGCGGCCGTCCACGTTCTCATGGAGCCATCATCCGGTCTTTCGGTCTGGTACGCGCTTGCGGCAGCGACCGCAGCCGGGCTTGTCGTGAGCGTGATCCATGCCTTTGCCTCTGTCTCGCTCAATGCAGACCAGGTGATTTCAGGGACAGGTATCAACCTCCTTTCGACGGGCGGCACTGTTTTCCTCTGCCAGGTCATCTTCCACCAGGAACGGACCGAGCCCTTCCAGCTCGGGATGATGCCCAGCTGGGGCGGGATCTACCCCACCGCCTGGATCGCCCTTGTAGCGATCGTGGGCACCTGGTACATCCTCTATCGTCGTCCCTTCGGATTCAGGCTCCGCGCCTGCGGCGAGCATCCCCAGGCGGCTGCTTCGGCCGGCATCAATGTCAAGGCTATGCGATATTTCGGCGTCTTGGCCTCCGGCGCCCTTGCAGGACTCGCCGGGGCCTGCCTCGTTTTGACAGAAACCATCCAGTACACCATGTATACAGTAAATGGCGCGGGCTTTATCGCGCTCGCTGCCGTCTCCTTCGGGCGCTGGACACCTGCGGGCGTAGGAGGTGCAAGCCTCCTTTTCGGGTCTGCTGTCGCCCTCGCGATTTCGATGGTGAACATCGCTGGACTGAGGATCCTGCCTACAGAGTTCTTTTCTATTCTCCCCTACGTTATCACGTTGGCAACGCTGATCATGTTTTCGGGGAAAGACCACGCGCCGGCTGCCGTCGGGCAACCCTATGAAAAAGGCGGCAGTTGATGCTTCGCGGAGTCGACGGAGGGAATGTGTCCATGCAAAACGAAGGGATAGATACTTTCAGTGGTACACCACACAACAGCGCCAGCAGGGAAGACATTGCCAGGACTGTGCTCATGCCCGGGGATCCCCTGCGCGCACGATACATCGCGGAATCCCTCCTTGAGTCTGCGGTGGAGTTCAACTCGATCCGCGGGATGCTTGGATATACCGGGAGCTGGAAGGGAAAGCGTGTTTCGGTCATGGGATCCGGAATGGGCGCGGCGTCCATGGGAATCTACTCCTATGAGCTCTTTGCCCTCTATGGCGTTGAAAATATCATACGTATTGGTACCTGTGGCGCCCTGTCCGACAGGGTTCATGTAGGGGACCTGGTCTTCGCGATGACAGCTAGTACGGATTCAGCCTACGCGGATCAGTACGAGCTCCCCGGCGTCTTCGCGCCTGCAGCCGATTTCGAGCTCCTGGAAGCGGGAATAGTGCGGGCACGGATTCTTGGCGCGCGCTATTGGGCTGGTTCCGTCTTTTCTTCGGATGTATTTTCGCTGTACAGCGCGAGGCCGCCGGAGCATGGGTGGGAGCGCTGGGCACGGATGGGATGTGCGGCTACCGACATGGAAAGCTATGCACTCTATTGCAATGCTGCCTGGACGGGGAAGAAGGCCCTTGCGATGTTCACCTGCTCCGATTCGAATGTAAGCGGGGCATCCATGAGCCCGGTGGAGCGCCAGACCAGCCTCAGCGCGATGTTCGAAGTAGCCCTCTCGATCGCCTAACTGGGCTTTGGAAACTGGACAGGTTTCGCTCCCGCGTCTGCTTACCCGACGGTGAAGCGGAAGATCCTCTTCTTTCCCGCCCTGAGTATCAGGTCGCCTTCGGAGCACCACGATGAATCGATGACGAGTTTCTCGTCATCGATCTTGCGGTCGTTGATGAGCGCCCCACCCTGCTGAACAAGTCGCCTTCCCTCATTCTTGGTTGATGCGAGCCCTGACAACACGAAGAGATCAAGGACTCCCATGCCAGCTTCCAGCGTTGTCCTTTGGATGGATTTCGTAGGAATCTGGCTGAGGTCACCTCCCGATCCAAAGGCTGCAGCAGCTGCGGCAGAAGCCTTGTCGGCAGCCTCCTTGCCATGGATGATCGTAGTCACTTCCCAGGCAAGCCGCTTCTTGGCTTCGTTGATGTCACCTTGGGCAAGGGAACGGCATTCCTCCGCCTTCAGGAATGTGAAAAGCAGAAGGAAGCGCAAGACATCCTGGTCCATGACATTTCGCCAATACTGGTAGAAATCCCAGGGGCTCATGATTTCTGGATCCAGGAAGAGAGCGCCTTTTTCGGTCTTGCCCATCTTCTTGCCATCAGAAGTCATGATGAGGGGAAAAGTGAGGCCGAAGGCCTCGGATCCTTCCACCCTCCTGATCAATTCGATACCCGCGACGATATTTCCCCACTGATCGTCCCCTCCGATCTGCAGCGTGCAGCGATGTCTACGGAAAAGTTCGAGGAAATCGAAGCTCTGGAGCAGCTGGTAGTTGAATTCCACAAAGGAAAGTCCCGTTTCCATCCTGATCTTGTAGGCCTCAAAAGAAAGCATCTTGTTGACCGAGAAGTGGCGGCCGATGTCCCTGAGGAAATCGATGTAGTTAAGATCAGCCAGCCAGTCCTTGTTGTTGGCTGCAAACGATGTCGTCCCATCAAAGCCCACAAAACGGTCGAGCTGCCTCCTGAAAAGTTCGGTATTGGCGTCAATGGCGTCATAGGATATCATCTTGCGCATTTCGGATTTGCCGGATGGATCGCCGATCCGTGCCGTCCCTCCCCCGAGCAGGGCGACTCCAATATGGCCAGCCTGTCGAAGATGTCGAAGCGCAAAGAAGGGAACCATATGCCCGATGTGAAGAGAGGGGCCGGTTGGATCGACGCCAACATAAAAGGTTACCGGCCCGAGGCTCATCGCCTTCGACAAGCCCTCGCTGTCGGTGCATTGTTGAACGAAGCCGCGTTCCCTGAGGATATCCATGCAATCCATGATTCCAACCTCCCGCCCCTGAAAAGAAGCGTCAGTATACCCATCGCATGACTTCAGGGAAAGTCCTTGGAAAGACTTCAAATTTGGCCCTTTTCAAAGGGTTTTCTCTTGCGAAGGCTCTTTTCAGGAGTTAGAATGACTCATTGATCCTTAAGGAGAGACTAGATGCCAACAGCAGCCCCGAAGAGTCTTACCAAAGCGCAAATCGTTGCCCAGCTATCAGAGAAGAATGAGCTGACCAAAAAACAGGTCGTCGCATTCCTGGATTCCTATGCGGACCTGGCGTGCAAGGAAGCGAAGAAAAACAAGAAGTTCACGCTTCCTGGGCTTGGAATTCTCAAGCTGAGCAAGAGGAAGGCGCGAGTTGGGCGCAATCCTGCGACGGGAGAATCCATCAAGATCCCGGCCAAAACTGCAGTAAAGATCACTGTCTCAAAGGCGTGCAAGGAAGCGATTCTTGGGCCTGCCAAGTAACCCGCCAGGGTTACCGTCTTCCACTAGCCTGAAAAGGGCGGGGCATGAGCTGGTTGTTCCAGTCATGCCCCGCTCTTTTGGTTCTCAGGCATCTTCAGTATCTGTATCTTACTGACCTGATGGCTGCAATTATCGGTTCGCCTTCGGCATTGAACTTCAGCTCAGTCACCAGGCTTCCATCGATGTCATCATCACCAAACAGGTAGCGCGGTAGCTCAAGGCGCACCTCGCTGCCTGAACCGTAGTACGCTGACAGGAATACTCCGGCAGCAACATTGACAAGTTCCAGGAAGGCATCGTCTTTCTGTCGATCTGCCATATCGCCAAACAATGTGTCTGAAATACGGGACCGTAGTCCGGGACTTGCCGAGATCTCGAGACGGAGGGAAACCGGCTTCATGATGTCGATGGCTGCCCGATCATGCTGCGGGACCTCGGCATTGCTGGAATCAACAACGACATCGATGAATGCCATCTCCGCGAACGAGGACTGCACCGCTTCGATCAGGGCATCTGAAGCCTTCTTCGGATCCATTCCATCGCTCATGATAGTCCTCCAAGGGCCTCGAGGATCTTTGCAGGTGAAACCGGCTTTTTCACCACAGCTTTCACGCCAAGTTTCATGAGATCGGCTATGAACGCACCATCGGCAATGCTTGATATGACGACCAGTGGAATGGTTCTGGTCTTGGCATCGTTCTTGACGAGCTTGATGAAGGTCTGGCCATCCATTTTGGGCATGTTGATGTCCGTCAGGATAAGCGAGAAGACCTCGCTTTCGCGGAGGATGGTAAGCGCTTCCATCCCATTCTCTGCGTGCGAGAAAGCGGAATATTCAGGCACTGACATCTCCACGCAGCGCTGGATTATCATGCGGGAAGTCGAGGAATCGTCGACGATCAGGGCTCTTTTCGATGTTTCCATCCGCATCCTCCTAAATTGACCATTGGCGGGTGCCCGCCGAAAGGATAACCGAACCATCGGCGATGACCAGCGACAGGGTTCGGGATGTGTTTCCGCCTGTATCCTCGGCAATCGGTCCGAGGGAGCTTCTCCACAATGCACGTTTAATTGCCAGGATATTTCTTTTTCCTATATCGAAGATACCATTGGGATCCATTACTGTCGCGCCGCCGGCGAGTTTCACCCAGACATGGGGCCGGGTGGCGCCCTGCTTCTTCATCTCCTCTATCATCACGGAAACGCCGATGTCGGCGAAATAGCCTGGCTGCCTCCTGGCCTTGTCGGGGTCGACCGAGGAGTCAGGCAGCGCGATATGCGCCATTCCTGCTATGTGACGCGAGACGTCGAAGATCATGACCCCAACGCAGGAACCCAGCGCGTAGGTCTTGATGATGTCCTGTGGATTGTCAGAAACCGCCCAATCGCCGACTCCGAGGGTTATCGTCGCCATTGACCTTCTCCTGAGCTTTCTCCTAGCATTTCAAGAATTGCATCGGCTGCCCTGTCCAGGGAAACGAGCCGCTCCGCTGCTCCGTTTTCCCAGCCTTCCTTGGGCATTCCGAAGACCACCGATGACTCCTCATCCTGGCTCAGGCAGCGGCCACCGGCATTCTTGATCTGGAGCAGTCCATCCGCACCGTCACGTCCCATGCCGGTCATGAGGAACCCCAGGGTCCGGCTGCCAATGACCTGGGCAGCACTTTGAAAAAGCACATCGACGGAAGGACGGTGGCCCGAGACCTTGGGAGCCTGATCAAGCCTCACTCGGTATTTCAATCCGTCCTTGACGATTCGCATATGGAAATCTCCAGCCCCAATGAGGACGAGGCCCTGTTCAAGTGCATCGCCATCCTGGGCTTCCCGTACTTTTACCCGCGAGACCTTGCCCAGAGAATCGGCAAACATGCGGGTAAAGACCGGAGGCATGTGCTGCACAACCAGAGTAGGCACCATATCCGCGGGAAAGGAAGGAATCAGAGTCTGAAGGGCTATCGTGCCTCCTGTCGAGGCACCTATGACCACAAATCGATCTGAAATGCGCTTCTGCGTTGTAGAGTGGATCCTGGGGGCGACTGGCTCCCGAATGCTCTTCAATTTGATCTTCGAAACTTCGATGACCGCATCGGCCAATTCATTCAACATGGCTTCCAGACCGGCTCTATCCCCCGCCTGTGGTTTGCCCACGACGGCAGCTGCTCCTGCACTTAGCGCTTCAAGAGCCCGCTGAGATCCTTCGGTCGTGACAGCAGATACCACTATGACCGGAACTGGATACTGCGGAAGCAAGCGTTTCAGGAACTCGATCCCATCCATCTTGGGCATCTCGACATCGAGGGTGACGACATCTGGCGATTTCAGGACTATCTTGTCACGAGCCGAGAAGGCATCGGAAGCCTTGGCGACAACCTCAATTTCCGGCCTTCTGGAAAGACCCCTCTCTATCAAATCCCGCGCTATTGCTGAATCATCGACTATCAGTACACGGATGCGAGCTGCAGCCATTACACTCTCCTCAATAGGCGATGGTCATTGCCCTCTTCGAGAACCAGGTCCTTCCCTTCAAATCGATAGGAAATCCTGAGTTCTTCTCCAGAACCAGGGAGGTCTTTGCAGACGGCAGGATTCCCATCCAGGGAACTCATCATATATCCAATCTCAGGCTGTACGATGATAACCTTTCCTGGGCCTGGACGCCATGACAAGGCGACCGCAGTGCGATATTCATAGCGCAGGTTCCCGCCTTCTGTTGCGAGCAAGCCCTCGATCGCTACCTTTTTTATGCAGATGGCCTCTTTGAACTCATAGCTTGCGCGACAGGATCCCTCCCCCAGCTCTGCCCCCTTCAGTTGCTGCCTCACAAAGTGATCAAGATAAGTGATACCACCAATGATATGTTCGTGAATCATCCAGAGGCCAAGCAGTTTCTTGCGTGCAGGAGCTACAAAAGCGGTCGAAATCTCATAACCACCTTTTTCATTGCCCCTTTCAGCTGAATCCAAGGCTATCCCAACCTGCAAGGCATGGTCGCTCCAGTCCTTCTTTCTGCCCATTATTGCTCCAAACCTACCGTACATCAGACTTCATGATGGACCTTGTGGCCCTGCCCCCTGGTCCTATCCTTCAACTATCTCCATGATACCTTTTTATTCAAGGAATGCCTTCTCGATGACGCGACCGTAATCGCGGGCCGCATAGCTGCCTGGCGCGCTCTCCCAAATGGTCCTCGAGCGCTCAAGTCCCCGAGGTATGTACTCTGACCTGCATATCTCGAAAACAGGTACGCGAAACGCTGAAAACACTTCCCGATACGCATCGACACGACTCAGGTTGGTTTCAGCCTTGGTAAAGAGAAGCGCTTGCAAACGTATATTCCGGCCCTGCTCCTTTGAGCATTCGGCTACGTCCGAGACCAGCGTCTCCAGTCCCGCTACTGAAAAACGCTGGAACTCCAAGGGAACCACGAGTGCTTCGCTCGCCGATAGGAGAAGGCGTTCCAATGGTCCATGCGAAGGAGATGTATCGATGATAACCCAGTCGTACTTGGCTCGCACAGAGGTGAAAAAATCAAAGAGCGGTTTGATCAACGTCTTCAGTCCCTCTTCGGGAAATAGGAACCTGAGGTTCGGATCACCCGCAGGCAGCAGGTCCAGGCCGCGGCGAACACGCTTGCGTGCATAGGTATCGGGGGCAATTTTCTTTCCTGCGGCAAGGTCGCTGAGCAAGTTTGATACGTCTCTTCCGCCTCGACCGCTTTCAGAAAAAAAGAGGCTCATATTGGCTTGTGGATCGCCATCCACAAGGAGTACTCGCTGACCTGCCTTGGCGAGGCCCGCTCCCAGGCTTATGGCACTGGCAGTTTTGCCGACACCACCCTTGCGGTTGGCAATGGCTACCACACCAAGTCCAAGTTCCCGAAGGCTGGCCATATCAAACCTCTTTCCTGTATATGGCCGGCTTGATATAGCGAAAAAGAGAGTCACCGCGCTGAAGGGTTTCGGAATGCCCGATAAAAAGGTAACCACCGGGGTTGATGACCTCGTAAAGCGCATTGACAAGCTTTTGGCGGGCAACGCCATCAAAATAGATCATTACATTGCGACAGAAGACCACCTCAAAACTGCCCTTGAATGGGTAGGGCATGTTCATGAGGTTCAAGCGCTTGAAAAGGATCAGGCTGTGAATGGCTGGCAGCGCTTCCCACATTTCTCCATCCACCTTCTGGAAGTACTTATTCAGCCATTGCTTCGGCAATTCCCGGAATCGGGCTTCGGGATATCGCCCGATCTGACCTTCCTTCAGCGCATCGACCGAAATGTCCGTTGCCAAAATCGCTGGATCAAGGCGCTTGAACTCGGAGCCGAGCACCTCCCTCATCGTTATCGCGATGGTATGGGCTTCCTCGCCAGCGGCGCAGCCGGCGCTCCAGATTCGGAGGGGAGCCACGCCTCCGCGCCTTTCCTTCGCCACAAAGGATGGCAGAATCTCGGTAGTCAAAAAATCGAAATGCTCACGCTCCCGATAGAGGTAGGAATGGTTTGTTGTAAGCCGATTGACCAGTTCCACCAGTTCCTTTCCGGTAGTGTCAACCTGAAGGAGGCGGACATAGTCGGAAAAGGAAGAAAGACCCAATTCCCTGAGTCTTTTGGCCAGACGTCCGGCAACGAGGACTTTTTTCTTGTCACCGAACTGGATGCCGAAGCGGTCATAGAGGAGGCCGGAGACATAGCCATAATCTGCATCGCTTACTGCAGGAAGACCCTCCATCAGCAACTTGCCTTCCCTGCGCTGAAGCCATCGAAAGCCACCTCAGCACACCCTGTCAAAGAGATAAAGACATCTTTGGGCATTTGAACCACCCTATTCCCCGCAAATCGCACAGAATCGAACGTTGAACCATGATGCAGCCTACTCAATCTGAGGCCTAGAAAGGCCGGAGTCAAGCCAAAAGCCTTTTTTGCAGCTTCCCTGCCCGTTTTCGACAAAGTAGCTCCGAGTTAAGCCTCTATCACTCAGGCTCTTCAAGGCAGGCTGGCAATCGCGTATACTCTACTGCAGGAGTACATTATGGCCTATACTTCGTTCTTCAGGGATGCGGATGCCTTGAAGGCTATCGAGGAGATCGTGATTCCAGCCCTTTCCCATCAGAGGGTAATCCGCGTCTGGGACGCTGGTTGCGCTACGGGAGAGGAACCCTACACGGTAGCCATTATTTTCGCCTCGAAGCTCGGTGCCTTCAGTTTCCGTAGCTTGGACATTCTGGCGACAGATCACGAGGAGAGCAGCTACGCGCAATTCGCTCTCCACATAAAGACAGGGGTATACGGTAGAAAGGACATATTCTGGGTCCCAAAGGAACTCAGGGAAGCCTATTTTACGCCAACCGACGATCCGGAAAACTTCCTGCTGACGGAGGCGATACGTGACAAGGTACGCTATCTCAGGCACGATCTTCTCACGCTCGTTCCACCCGAAACCGGGCAATCTCTCATCATATGCAAGAATGTGCTCATGCATTTTTCACCTCCCCAGCAAGCCTTGGTACTGGACATGTATTGGAATTGTCTGCTCCCCGAAGGGTACCTCGTGATGGACTGCAACCAGGAAATGCCAGGAGAGCTGGAAGACAGATTTCAGCGCGTCGAACGAGGAGCACCGCTATTCCAGAAAAAGGGCACGTGAGAAATGCGCATCATTCCCATTCATAGGGAGAGCGATACTGACTATTCCTGCATTTCGTATTGGCTGCTCGGTGATGTCAACGCATCGACTGATCGAAACACCCTCATCGATACCGGCAACAAGGGTTCAGAGAATTCCGCCTTCTTCATGCGGTCCATGGCAGCCATGTCGAAAGGCATCGGCAAGATGGCCGTCGAGCAGATAATAATTACCCACGATCATTACGATCACGCAGGTGGTCTCGGCGTCATGGACCAGCAGTTCGCACCCCAGGTTTTTTCCTTCCTTCCATCAGGAAGCAAGCGTATTGCTTTCTGCGATGGGATGCATGTAAGGGTCGGGGACCAGGATGCAGTGCTGCTGCATACGCCAGGACATTCGGATGATTCCATTTGCATCTATATCCCTACCCTGCGCATCCTGTTTTCCGGTGACACCGTCGTCAGGATCAGCGATGCGGACGGAAGCTATTCCCACAGCTACCTCGCGTCGCTTCAGCGCCTTGCCACACTTGATATTGCGGCCATCTATCCCGGACATGGCGCTCCGATAACGGTGGATGCGGGTCGCTTCATCAAGGGCTGCATCGATCTCATCATCAAGTCACCACGCACCAGCTAGGGATCGCCCAAGGACGTCATGAAGATTGCATTCAACCGGGCATTCTTTGACTCTTCCTATTCGGATGACAACGCCGCCTTGCCGGGTCGGATGGAAGCCGCAATGTCCTTGATCGATCCAGGGCGATGGTCCACCCTGGTTTCAGCGCCTGCCACCATCAGGCAATTGCTCCGCGTCCACGATGCTGCATATATAGAGAGCATCGCGGCAAATCCCCGCCAGTTTGAGCTAGCCCGGATGGCCGCCGGTTCATCGATCGCGGCTGCTGAATCCGCCTATGCAGGTGAGCCTTGTTTTGCCTGCATACGCCCGCCTGGGCATCACGCATACCGGGATCGGGCTTGGGGGTATTGCGTGTTCAACAATCTCGTCCTGGCGCTCATGGAATTGCGCGAGACCCAGGTGATAGAGAGCGCTTTCGTCATCGATATCGACCAGCATACCGGTGACGGAACCAGGAGCCTCCTTGCCGACTGGAGCGGAGCGACGGTTTTCAATCCCTTTGCTGAAGATGCCACGAATTACCTCAAGCTTGTCGAGTCCCGACTTGCGGAAATCGAGGAGGTATCCATCATTGCGGTTTCTGCTGGCTTTGATGCCTACGAGCACGATATCGGGCACAAGCTTTCCCGTGCTGATTTCCACACCATTGGAGCCATGATACGGAGTGCCTCGATGCGGGCCAGCAAGGGCAGGCGCTTTGCCGTACTCGAGGGTGGCTACTACCTCCCGGATCTTGGATCAAACGTAGCAGCGTTTTGCGAAGGTTTCGAGTGATGCCAGAGCGGATAGGGGACCAGCTTTTCCTCATCCCCCTTCCTCGCAGCCCGGAGCGCGGTGATTATGATTGGTATGATATCGAGGAAAGGGGAATCCAGGTCGGCAAGCTCCGATGCCGCAGCTGCCGAGGTGTATGCACCGTGTATTCTGTCGGCGTATATCCCGAATTCCAGAGGAACGGCCATGCCAGCGCCGTGATCACCTACTTGAAAACGGTTTTTCCGACTATCGTCGCAGACCGCGTCCGCTTCACTGCCCGTGATTTCTGGACGCATATGGGATTCCTCGAGGAAGAAAACGGGGACTTTTCATGGCATCGTCATTCCCAGTCCCCTTCATTGCCTTGTTCCGCTACTTAATCGCTGCCTTTTCCTCTCCCATGGCCCTGATCGATTGATCTTCTACGATCTTTTCGACATCAAGGAGGATCTTCACGTTTTCCCCGACCTTCCCGAGGCCGGACACATAGCGATCCTCGCCATTGGCGCTTTTGAACTTGGGGGGAAGCTCAACCTGGTTCTCGGGTATCTCGATGACCTCTTCGACGGTATCGACGATGAAGCCTATCAGCACCCTTTCGATCTCGGTGACCACTATGCAGGTCCTGTCGTCATAACTGCGCTCATCCAGGCTGAAACGGAGGCGAAGGTCGATGATTGGAATGACCTTGCCACGCAGGTTGATCACGCCCTTGACGTAGCCCGGCATGTCCGGAACCGCCGAGATATGCTGGAGCTCTATGATTTCAATTATGTGCTTTATGCCAATTCCGTAGGATTCCTTGCCTATCTTGAAGAAAAGGTACTTGTTCGCCTGCGTATCCTCGCTGTCATCGTCGAGTCCCAGAGACTCATCGAGGATGTCGCGTTTTCCGCTTTCCATGCCTATCTCCTACCGATACTTGCAGGCCGCCGGGTATGGATCCCCGGCTCGCGAGCGCGTCGAATTCCCGAAACGGCGGTCATGCACCGCATGACCGCAAATGAATGGAAATACATCAGAACTTCCCGAAGTCGTCATCATCGAGGGAAATGACCTCGGCTGGATTGATGCGACGAACTGGATTGTTCGTACGGCTGATAGTCTTGCCGCTGCCAAGTGCTGGCCTGGCCCCGCCGCCGCCT
>JBAXTA010000121.1:0-12086 GCA_037130415.1 Spirochaetota bacterium | reverse complement strand
GTTTCTCACATAAGAGGTGACTAGTTCAGAAATTATTGAGTATTTAATAGAAGGAGATTTGTCAATGACACAAATTAAACTAGCGTTTGCGGGACAGATGAGAGCCGGTAAGGATACGTGTGGAGATTATGTTTCCCGCAAGTACGGCGGTGTGATCATGAAGTTCGCCACGCCTATCTATGATATCATGTACTACGCTCAGAAGCGGACCCGTAAGCCCCAGGAGAAGTGGCGTAAGTTCCTTCAGGTGGTCGGTACTGAGTTATTCCGCTCCGAAGACCCGAACGTCTGGATCAATCTGTTGGTCGAAGAGGTTAAGGATCTGGGTCCGGATGTCAATGTAGTTTTGACGGATGCGAGATTTACCAATGAGTTCGTGATTCTTCAGAACGCTGGCTTCAAGGTCATTAAGATCGAGCGTGATGCTCATCTGCGAGAAGAGCGGATGGAGCAGGGTCACGAAAAGGCTCTGGAAGTTCATTCCTCCGAGAAGGATGTGTTGACTTTTGATTCGTTTGATGCGGTGGTGGCGAACAATGGGACATTCGATGAACTGTATGCCAACATCGACAAGCTGATCGTACAGTTTAGCCAGCCTGTTTGAGTCGCCTTTTTAGTTTCTCTTTCTTAGCCAGGAACGGAGCGGAGTCTACTGAGCGACCAACCTTTCGAGTATCTCCTAGGCTGTCTTCTAGTCTATCGTAGGGGTCGGGACTGATCCAAATAACATCTGCATCCAGATCTTCCTTCTTAGGATGACCTGGATTCCGCTTACCCTTAATCACCTCCTCCACCACCCCTCTGATATTTTGTGCAAGGGGTTTGTGGGGGTCGAATCCGTCCCACGGTTGTATCTTTTTAAGCCTGTCCGCTACCTCTACGACCAAATATGCTGTAGGGGGTAGTTCACCATCTCTTCTTCGTATTGAGTCAATTTCATTCTTGACAAGACACTGAACTTCTGAGTATGGTTTAGTGGACATACTTCTCCTTTGGCCGTGGCCAGGAAAGAGTCCATCGCAGAGGGTATGACTACCTTACGAAGAACAGCGAGTAATTGGATTGCTCTAATCATCTATGAAGGGTTCCGTAGTGGAATTATCTTTGGTTTCGTGGTTGAGAAGTTACTCGTCCTGGTCAAATCCGTATAGTTCATTTAAGTAATCGGCGGTTCGCCTCTCTATAAAATCGTAGGGATCGACCTTTCCTTCTAGTTCCCACATTCGATTACGATCCAACTCTGGATGATCGGTGAAGAAATCTTGAACCTCTCCCCACAGGCCCACTCGTACTATATCATCCCAGAAGCAATGGGTGGAGCAGAAACACGTATCATCTATATGAATGCCGTCTTGGGGGTCGTATTTATTGTTACACTGATCGTTCTGACAAGTGTACCAATGGTCATCAGCATCCCACGCACACGTACCATCACAATAATAATCTCCTGACATACCAACATACCCCACGGCTGGCTGATAGCTGTTGCAATATCTGCTGGCACATCTGCCGTACACTTGGTACAATTTTTTGTCAACCCCAGGCTCATTCTGCACTAAAGGATAGGCCGCACTTATGACATCAATACCACACTGAGCCTTCGAGGACATTTCCTCAACTGCCCGAATGGTCTTATCCTTAAGAATAGAAACAAATCGCTTCCCCAGTAAAGACCCTTCACTCTGTAGGTGTACTGCTAGGTTGAACAGTTCTTCTGATTTCATTCAAGCACTCCGTAAAGCTCTTTCAAATAGTGTGTCGGGTTCTCTGAAAGCTCCCAAACGTCAACCTTCTGAGCATAAAGAGCTTTCTTATCAAATTCCGGGTACTGGGAATAAAATTCGCCAATTTCGGGATAGCTGTCGGACTCTAACATATCGTCCAGGGCACATTTCTTAGAGCAATAGGTCTCTCGCCCGTTGTAGCCATTTACGTAGTCAAATTGTTTGTTACAACGGGCGCAGTTGTCCCAGCCATCACTATTTTCCCACGCACAATCACTACTACAGTAGGTATCTCCAGAGGGGCCTTGGTACCCCACTCCTACATTATCACAGCGATAATACGTGCAGGTGCCGTAATCGTCCCGTAATTTCTCCATCAGTTCTTCATTATCTAGAATTAGGGGTAGCGCAAGATTCAATTCTTCAATATTGACATGAGTCGATAATTCTGCCACCCTAACGGTTTTCTGTCTCATAATATTTACAAGCCGCTTTGCCAGAGGTGTGTCTTTGAGGCGACTCGCAAGAGAAAGTAAGGTCTTTCGCTTCATGGTTTAGTCCCAAAGTAGTCTTTCAATTCTCCCTCAAAGATTACCTTTGAGGCTGGTGATCCACTAAAACTTATGCCGTTATCCTGCAACGCCAGTTTATCTCCTTCAGTGACTTCAAGAATAACAGCGTAACAGGTGGGTCGTAACTTCCTGGCCTCACCTAATCGTACCGCAGCCCACGGAGTTGTTGTACACCTTTTGATGTTTTCTGCGTGATGACCATCCCCAGTTCCACCAAATGGGATGACCACAATCTTAGGTGGAATCAGGAGCTTTTTCTTTAATTTCTGTAAACCTGGGGATTTTATATGCTCTAGGGCATAGGTTACATCTGACAATCCGGCAGTTTTTTGAGCAAAATAATCACCTACTTTCCCTTCGAAAATAATTTTTGAATGTGGCGACCCCCTAAAGGACAAGTCTTTACCATTAGGTACAACTATATCCCCCTCTGAGACTTGGACCACAACAACAATACGGCTTGGACGATATGTTTTTGCTCGTTTTTGACCTACCGCAAACCATGAATGATTGAGCATTCTTATGTGGCGGGAGAAGTGGGTGTCGTGCTGATCGGCAAATGGTATAAATATAATCTCAGGAACGGTCTCCATCTTTTCCTTTAACTTTTGTAGGCCTGGAGACTTTAAACGTTCGAGCCCACAGGTTACCTCAGTATACCCAGCAAGTTTGTTTGATTTTATGTCATACTCTGCTCTTGTCCCAGCGAAAAGGATTTTTGTCTTTTTGGAACCTTTGAATGCAAACATGGGAAGTGGGGGTTCCCCATAGCCCATTCTCGTTAGTTCGAGTTTATCCTCATCTCCAACTTCTACTATAACGAGACGGCCGTCGAGCAGAAGTCTAGCCGCTTTAGGTCCCATGGCGGTGAGATCATCACCCCTCCGGATTCGTTCCGTTCCATTGGTGGCGGCTCCAAAGCCTAAGAATACAACTTTAGGGAGGGAGAGTGTTTTGTCTCTTAATTTCTCCAAACCTGGGGATTTAATGCGATTCAAAACTTCGTTTACACGAACAACCTGATTCATGTCAGTCGCAACCTTCGCCCTGGAGATAATGGCATTTGCATCCGCATCGTTCTCTCTGATCGGGTTCTCCCGAATGGCCGTATTGATCTTCTCAATCATGTTCTCTGGCATATCATGGAGTCGTTTTGCATCCGGTAGTTTAGCTCCGGGGAGTAGGAAACGGGTGTCGTTAGTTTTGATTACAGTACAACGGCCACCCCGTTCCTCACATCTGCGAATGCGGAACAGTAGATTTCTCCGTAGGTGTTCATCTACTCTAGCAAACCAAGCCCACCAAATTCCATTCGGTCCAGACTCTAGGTACACGTAAAATGACCTCTCCTGAGTCTCAACATACGTCTCATCCGACTTCTCAGTGATGAAGAGTGGATCACCCTCTCGTTGATTGATAATGTGAGCCGCTTCGTACCATGCGCTTGTACTAGAGTGACCCTTGGCCTTAGCCGTTGGATATTCCTGAACGGTAAAGCACTTCCAATAAGCCCAAGCGTGGCAGATCTCATGGGCGACGATTCGATTGAGCGTCTGTTCGTCTTTGGTTACGGCCTTTTGAATTTTAATTAGGGTCTCAGATGCGGAAGGATCCCACATTGCTATCCCATTCCACCGTGAAACCAGATTGTTGACTACCAGGAATTTCGGCATCGGCATCTCAGCCGCACCATCCGCAGATGTAGGTAGCAGATCCATATACTTTTGGGCAATCTGAGTAACAGAAGGCATTTATAAGCTCCTGCTAGACCGTACGGCTTCGTCCCAAGTCGGGATATCACTTTCAATTTGGCGTGAAATCTGAAATTCGATCTCACTCGCATCCCACTCTTCTTCTGTGATACCCTCAGTTGATTCAGGGAGCAGTTCAAGTTCAATCCGATTGTTCATATCTCGTACGGCTGAGCCGGAAACCGAATGAGTACGAACCGGGTCACCTTCTGCATCGTAAATCACTACCTCTACATCCTCAAATTCTACCGGCTCGTATTCTAGGTCAGCGGGTTCTCGACCACCGTAGAAGGCTGTCTTTGACTTGTCTGTTAAGCGGAATAGCCAGTCCGTCACGTTTGTGCCGTACTCATCCTTGAAGGCCGCCAGCTCGTTTGCCCTGAAGGTACCACCCTCTTCTCTGGATTTTATGCATTCCTGAAGAGCTTTTCTGACATGGTTCATGGCTCTACGGACAGCCGCATCCTTAGAGTGGAGGAGGGGTCCAACGCCATACTGGGTAACCCATTCCCTTAACGGGGCACCCTTAATTTGATATTGTTCACCCAGAGTCTGAAACTGCTGGATTAGGGTATTCCAGCCCCTTTGGGCCATAGCTCTTGTCTCATCAAGGTGGATTTTTGGATCTCGACCTGACCAAGCGTTTGTTTTGAGCATTTTAGACGAAAAATGAAACATCGAAACCTCTTACATAATAAGATTGGAGTATTCGAGTTTCTGGTAAACTCAGTATTAAACAGGAGTGTGGGTCTATATTTAAAAGTGTGGGTCTGAAACACAGACTGAGGACACAAAGGAGATGCATGGACGAGTTTAATTACATTTTAGTTTCAAGATTCGGTGGTGCGGGTGACCTCTTGATGGCTGAACCAACAATTGAGGCTCTGTACTATAAGTTTGCCCCGGCTCGGATTATTCTCAGAACCTACTGTGATTATGAGTGGGTTCTTTCAGATCACCCCTTGATATGGAAGACCATTCTGGATGACTTCAAGTGCAGGACTTACGGGTTTTTAGAGTCAGGAATTATTCAGACTGACCTAAATGGTACTTTGCCTGCGCCTGAAAGAATTACGCATATCAATCTATCGGATGCGGTAGAGGTCTTAAATGGAATACATGGGATTGAGGCGTTCTCTGGCATGGCTAACGCTAAACCCCTACGTAAAACCCCCAGTTTTGGGCATTATGACTTCCCTCTGAACCACAAAATAGTAGTCCAACTACGAAGTATGAAGGACACCAGAGACCTGTTGAAGAGTGATCTGCCAATGCACTTGCTGGAAGACGCTACCTTTATTGAAGGGGAAATGGATCCGAAGGAGTTCAGAAACCTGATCGCCGGAGCCGATATGTTCATCGGTCCCGATTCGTCTGGGTTACACATCGCTCATGCAGCGGGGGTCCGAAAAATTGTGGGGCTATATGCCCCAGGTTTCCCCTATGGCCTTAGAGCATATCCAGGCATCCAAGTCGCCACGAATACTGAAGAATTAGCCTGGAAGATTCAGGCCGCTCTAGAGGAGCCAAAGTACCCAGAGTGGGTGCATACCGGAGATGCCATTGGTTTTATCAAAGGTGAAGCTCTAACGCACTGTCGTGGTAGAGGTTTGGATGTAGGGGCAAACGCATGGCCCTTCCCTGGTGCAGTAGCCATTGAAACGGAGTATCAACGAGATAAGTTTAATGAGGGTCCGTTTGACTTCATAGTTTCTTCACATTGTTTAGAGCATATTTCAGAATGGCAAGCAGAGCTTAAACTCTGGGCTGAATCCGTAAGAGTTGGCGGAACTGTGTTCATCTACCTCCCCCACCCCCGAATGGAGCTATGGTTACCTGGAAGCCCCTGGGTTGGTGAATACCATGTTTGGTCCCCCGAACCCAACTCTCTGGTCAAATGGTTGAACGAAAATACAAGTCTTCAAGTAGATGAGTATTCCTGTTACCCCGATTCCATGTGGAGTTTCTACATTGTTGCCAGGAGAACGAAGTGAAAGATATCAGCACACTGTTAGACACCCCGTACGGACGGGTGATAGTAGCCAAACACGATAGAAACCAGACCGGTCACTTGCTGGAACATGGTAGGGCTTGGAGTCATGATGATATTGTCATGCTGACGGATCTGGGAAGGCAGTGTGGTGAGGGTGCGGTCTGTGTAGACATTGGTGCCAACTTTGGGCTATTCTCATTGGCGTGGGGCAGAGCCTTAGAGGAGACGGGCGGCACGGTCTTGTGCGTCGAAGGTCAGCGTATCCTAGCGTATATGATATGCGGTTCAGTGATGCTCAATAATCTGGAAAATGTCCATGTGTACAACGTGTGTATGGGTGGAAACATGGGAGCGATTCAAATCCCGCAGTACGACTACACCCAATCTGCCAATTTTGGAAGCGTAGAGTTTCGTACCGTATCAATAGATACGGGTCAGAGTCCTCAGCCCAATCGGTCAGAGGAGGTGGTTCCCCTCATAACCCTCGACTCCCTTGAGTTGAGTCGAGTGGACGTTATCAAAATAGATGCCGAAGGGATGGAGGAGGAGATAATTGCAGGGGGCTTGAAGACCCTCTCTACCCACCACCCCATATTGTTTCTCGAATGGATCAAATCAGATAAGTCTGCGTTGATTGCGGCTGTGAAGGCACTGGGGTACAACGTATACGACCACGGTTTTGATATCATGTGTTTCCACCCTACTCGATTTCCAGAGTTTCAAGCCACTTTAGGAGTAAAGCTATGACCCATTTGCACCAACTTCCAATCCAGCACTACAAGACTACCTACGGCCTAAAAAATTTCGTGGAGACGGGGTGCTACCAAGGAGAGGGTCTGAGGGAAGCGACCAATTCGGGATTTTTGCAAGAGAATATATACACCTGTGATATTGGAAGTGGGTTCGTGGCCCTGGTGTCCTCCCAGTATCCCGAGGCCAATGTCGTGCTGAAGGATAGTTGTGACTTCCTCGGTACAACATTGAAAGAGGTCCAGGGTCCTGCTCTATTCTGGCTGGACGCTCACTTCCCCGCCTTCTTTAATCTGGAAGGAGGAGCCGAACTTGACTGGCCGGTACTCAAAGAGCTTGATATTATCCGTAGTGTCCGAGATACCAGTAAAGATGTAATCATGTGTGATGATATGCGGTGTCTGCGACATCCCGAGAATCCCCATTGGAGGGGTGATGTGGGGCCTGAACATACGATTGACGGCCAGTGGGAGCTTCTGAATCAGATGTTTGGCGATACGCACAACATTGAACAGCAGGGGCTGATGGATACCGGAGTATTAGTATTTATCCCGAAGGTGGTGTGATGAATTGTCCAAACTGTTCAGTTGAATCCAACAAGAAGTACGGTGACTCCCCGTATTGGATGTGTCCGAGTTGTGATCTGTGGTTTCAGAATCCTCTGCCTAAGAAGGCAGTAGCGTCAGGTCAGGCTCCATCTGATGAAGAGAAGTCCCTCAATAAGGATCTGGCCGAGCGATTTGTGGCTAAGATGGGAGCGGGTATCAAGGTGCTGAATCTCGGTACCGATCAGACTCACTTCGCCGAATGCCTGGAGGACTTGGGTTGCGATGCGTACACTCACGCCACCCTGGATACGGTGGAGACGGAGCAGTTCGACCTCATCACCATGTTCCATGTGTTTCAGCAGGCTTCCGATCCGCTCGAAATGCTAAAAGATCTGAAGCGACTGGTGAAGACTGACGGTCAGATCTATCTACGTGTCCCCGATCATGGGGTCGCCGGTTTCGAGCGGCATCTGACTGCTGGCTGTTACGAAGCACACCCATACTTCTGGTCCCTTCCGGCATTCCTGGAATTATTGTATCAGGGGCAGGATCTATTCAACGTCAGGGAAACTACTGCTTACGGTGATGCTAAGGCTGGTGTAAGAGATCTTGAACTGCGGCCCCTCAAGCACAAGCCCTCAATCTGGTGTGGGATGATCGTAAAGAACGAGGAACGAGATCTACCTAAGTGCCTGAATTCTATTAAAGATGTAGTCGATGGCCTTGTTATTATCGACACGGGGTCCGTGGATAACACGATTGATGTGGCCAAGGACACTTGGAATCATCGGCCCCTCGATATTCAGACCTACACAGGAGCTTCAAAGCAGGACGAGACTGGAGACTGGAAGCTGTGGGACTTCGGCAAGGCCCGTAACGTCTTCGTTGAAAAAATTGATGCAATGGCTCACGCTGACTACTTGCTCTGGATGGATGCAGATGATATCATGCTTACTCCTAAGAACTTTAGGAAGGCCGTCTACATGGACCAGTACGAAGTCTTTGGTGTAATGATCGAGACGGGGGGATTACGCTGGATTCACCACAGAATGTGGAAGACTCGCAAGGGTATTGACTTTGCCGGTAGAATTCATGAGTACCCCAACTTCGGCAATCGTCCCGGCATTGATCTAGCAGATTGCGTTATCATGCATGATGCGGCACCTGGAGTTGTTGGGGAGAACTCCAACCAGCGCAACCTCCGCATCCTTGAGGCTGAATTCGAAGAAAATCCCTCCAGTCGTACCGCTTTCTATCTTGCGAATACCCACAAGGATGCGGGTCGGTGGGATGAGGCGATCAAGTGCTACGATATTCGAATCAACATGGGTCAACACTACCGAGACGAGTGGCTATTCTCCTTCTTGTACAAGGCTCGATGTGAAAGAGTGAGTGGGTGGCTTGCACTGGCCGAGAAAACTCTGTTGGAAGCCTTGAGCCACGCACCCGAATGGGCCGAGTATTGGATGGAACTGGCCTTTTTAGCTTACGGACAGGGAAGCTGGACCCGAGCCATGGGATACGCCTTGGAGGCTTCCTGCAGGGCTCCAGAGCCCACCCAGCTATGGCGTGAATTGAATATGTACACCGACCAGCCATTGCGTCTTCTATCTTTCTGTGCAGGTATGCTAGAGGAGAAAGAACAGGCTCTCGAATGGGCCTTGAGGGCTCAGAAGGCTATCGGGAAGGGGGATGCTGACTGGGAGGCACGAATAATCACACTGCGTAAGTTAGTTGCCGCCATGCCTTCTAGGTCTAAGGAGGAGGAGGGTGAACGTAAGTTTGCTCAGAACTTTCTGAGTAGCAATGTAAAAAGGGTGGTCCCTAAGATTGCACTACATAGACCTGGGGCCATTGGGGATGTGATTATGACGCTGAATCTAATCCCTCTGTTGAAGAAGAGGTACCCTAAGCATGAGATCCATTATTTCTGTCATCCGGTTATCGGGGAGAGTCTCAGCGAACTAATGTATCAAGCTGGCGTGGATGAATGGCATGATAATAGTCAACTTCAGGCTATGGTCTCAGGCTATGAGAGTGTTATCAATTTGATTGGCTACCCACTCAAGGAGGGTTATCCTGAGAAGCCGATGGACAAGCACCTCCTTGAATACTTCGGAGCCGAAATGGGTCTGGCGATCAGCCCAGAGGATATGCCTAAGCTCGTAATGGATCGCTGGCCTCGACCTTTACCTAATATGCCTAAGCAATATGCTACACTGCACGTTCAGGCTGGCTGGAGTCACTATAAAAATTGGGCATTTGGTCGTTGGGAAAAAGTCCTTGCGGAGTGTGGGGAGATTCCAGTATTCCAGATTGGATCGGCCACGGACTACAAGATTCCTGGGGCCGATCACCGTTTAATGGGAAGCAATCTGAAGGATTCGATTGCGTTGATGAGTAACGCTACCATGCACATGGGTGTGGACTCTTTCACCAATCACCTCACTAACATCAAGTGGAAGGGTAAAGGGCAGACCCCTAGCGTAATCCTGTGGGGATCGACTCAGTGGCAAGCCGCTGGTTACAAGCATAACTGTAACATTAGCATGGGATTAGAATGCCAACCTTGCTTCAGGGAAGACCCGAAGATTTCAGGTACGCCAAGAGGCGTGTGTATCAACCCACCTGATCAAGAAGATTACAATCAGCCCCGTCATGCCTGTATGGCTGGAATTTCAGTTGAACAGGTTGTTGAGGCAGTAAAGAAGGTGTGGAATACCGAGATAAGTTGCTAATGTAGAATTCAGGACCACTGCCATTGGATTGAGTATTTCCCAGTGAGTGGTCCTGAGTTTGATTTAATGTAGATGGTGAATCCTACATCCGTCACAAGACTTCCCGGCACAATCGTCAGATCCACGGCCAGATGGTCCGCAAGGGTATGATCAGTTGTTGGGACCGCAACCAACCAAGCCTTAATCATTGAGTCTGAGTAAATCCCGTATTGTCCAGTCACCACCACTTGAGCGTCTGTACTGGGGGTTGCGGTAAAGTCCACTTCTGCTGAACTGCTGTTCCCTCCTAGTCCGGGTGGGATGATTAGACCACGCATATTGACAAATAGTGCCGAGGTCGAACTGATAGATAGAAGAATAGGTTTGCTGACATATCCAGCCACATCCGGTGGAGTCTGAGTGAACCCTCCTGGAACCGCTGGGTCTAGATAATAAGGGACACCGGAAGTCAGGCCACTCAGAACAGTGACAAGGCCGCTTGTCGTAATGGTAAATGAACTGGCGTTACTGACTAGGGTAACGATACCATATACATCAGAATTATCATCCTGATCGGCCTGAGAGCGTACCCATACAGATCCATTAAACCTAACTAACGTTCCAACTGTGAAGCCATGGCTAGCCTGTAGGACCGATTCGGTTATGGCATTGCCATTTCCTCCGCCCCCACCCGTAGCCTCAACGTAGTTGGCTAGAGCGTCATCAAGCACCGTCTTGTTTGAATAGTCCACCTGGATCATCGTACCTACTTTGAAGTAGATGAAGATGGTCTCTGGGGGTGCTTCATCCGTGTAGGACATGGCCGAAAGATTAACGATGTAGCCATGGCCATTCGAATCCCGAAGATCTAGGAAATAGTCTTCAAGGGCTATATTTTGAATGAAGCTATTCATCTGGGCATCAGTTGTTGATAACACTGAAGTTGTGTTACCCAGAATAGCAAATAAAACGCCGTCCCCGACCAGGACTGCGTTGACCTGTCTTGAGTTCACATAAACAGTTCGACCATAGTCATTGATAACTAGAAAATACATTTCCCGTCCTTTTGTGCCACAGCAGGGGGCATCACTCACAAAAGGACGGGAAAGTTCAAAAAATTATCAGATGTACTTGTTTTTGAAGCTGTTTCTTGTGGTAGAAATGTAATCCAGGTACTCGTCAATTCGGACCTTCCAGTGGTCATCAATCAGAGGATTGATGACACCGGACTTGGGACTGTTGAAGGTCCGATTGGCCCACTCCTTGGGATTCTCCTCGGTGAAGAGAAATTTGTTGATATGGAAGAAGCTGCCTTGCTCTACCTTCTGGTACACATCAATGGGTTCAATGGGGAGCCCCAATGCAACTGCATACATGGCAGATTCGCTCATGTGGGAAGTGAACACTTGCTTGGCTTTAGTCAAAAAATAATAGAGATCTAAGTCCCGCTCCAAAAGGGTGCTATGGCCAAAAAGATCCTGGAGTTCCCCAATAAGTTGGTAGTTAGTTAGGGGATGTGGCTTGAAATAGACATCATCTTCGTATTTAGCCTTGATCCATTTCAGTTTGTTAAGGCAAATTCGTTCCTTCAATTTGTTAGAGCCGACCAAAACTACCAGATTCTCTCTGGTCGGAAGTGTATCAGAGGCTCGAATGTGGGTGTACTTGTTGGACTGTCCATTAAGGATTCGGTCCCTGAAATGCCCGACATAATCGATCTTCTGTGGGGCATTGTCGTTGTACGCATCAACCATCTGCCTGATGCGGAGTTCTTGGTTGAGGGGGTGCATGATGAAACAATGAGCCCATTCGGTGTAGTTCATGGTCTTGAAGTACGGAAGTTCATTGGCTATAACATCGTATGAAGCTTCAATCTTGAACTTCTTGATCGTATCGAGAAAGTATTTCTCTACGGGTTTGAGATGGTCTAAGCTTGCGTTCTTTTGAATATCTGGGCCGACCCGCTCTTTTATCGATGCTTTATTGAACATATCCATTGATGTGGCTCCTTTAACTAATACTGTATTCACT
>JBAXTA010000120.1:0-12141 GCA_037130415.1 Spirochaetota bacterium | reverse complement strand
CTCACCGCCATCGAGGACCGGCTTATCCGCAGCCTCCTTCGAGGGCGTTTGCCCTCAGCTGACGAGGCTGCGGACGAGCTTCTCCTGGCCTGGGGGTCGGCGGGCACGGACTGCCCGCGGCGGCTTCGAGTCTTTGCCTTTGCCCTTGCCCGTGAGGCGGAGCGTTATGTGAGCGTTGGGGGGATGATAGATCACATAACCCTCGCACTGGCTCCGGACAGCCTCGTCGGTGGAGGCGGGGTCCGTCGCGCCCTCGCAGAGCTCCTTATGGCCTGGACCGGCAGTCTGGCTACCGAAGGCGAAGATCCTGGCCGGCGCATCATCGATTGG
Source organism: Spirochaetota bacterium (assembly GCA_037130415.1). Classification (GTDB taxonomy): domain Bacteria; phylum Spirochaetota; class Spirochaetia; order Treponematales; family Rectinemataceae; genus CAIJMU01. Next base: position 11,811 of record JBAXTA010000120.1, on the reverse strand, counting down.
CTTTCGGAAACCCCGGCCCACGAGCTTTCCCTGGACGCTCTTGCCCAGCGCCTTCGCTGTTCGACTGCCTCGGCCTCGCGGCTCTTCAAGGAAGCCACAGGCCGGAGCTTTGCCGCCTACGCGGGGGAACTCAGGCTGGAACGGGCTGTGGCCCTCGTTTCTGGGGAAGGCGCTGAACTTACCCTCGAGGAGCTGGCCCGGAAGGTCGGCTACAGCGACAGCGCCTATTTTGGAAGGCTTTTCAAGGAACACACCGGCATGTCGCCCCGGGAGTTTGCCCGCAGCGCGCGGGGCGGAAGACAGGAAGTTCCGCGACTCTGAACGAATCAATGCCGGTGAAGCTGCTCAATCCCTGGGAGTGAAAAACCCTGATATAGCACTTCCTTCAATCGCTCAAGCCTCCAGCAGCTCTGATTCAGGCGGAATCTCCATCCTGACCTCAGTGCCCTTCCCGGACTCCGACGAGATCCTGATGTATTCGCGAGTCCCCCCGTAGAGAAGTTCCATCCTCCTTCGGGAGTTCGCGATGCCGATGTGGCGGCCGTCTTCGAGGGAGGAAAGGCCAAGCTCGTCTCCGACTGGCCGCAGGGATTCCGGGGAGAATCCCATGCCGTCGTCCTTGACGAGGAGGAGGATTCCGCCGTTTTCCCGTGCACGCGCTTCGACGACCAGGCTGCCACCCTTGTCGCGTGGCTCGATGCCATGGATGACGGCGTTCTCCACGAAGGGCTGGAGGATCATTGCAGGCAGTCGTTCCGCACCGAGCCCTTCGGGAAGATCGAGGGAGAATTCGAGTCGCTTGCCGAATCTTGTCTTCTGGATCAGGAGGTAGTGTCGCACGACCTCCATCTCCTCGCCGAGGGAATTCATCGCACGTCCGCTCCGCAGTGCGTTGCGCAGGAGAACCGCCAGGCTTTCCACCGAGGAAGCGGTGCGCTTTGCGTCCTCGAGGCGGGCAAGGGAGAGTATCGAGTTGAAGGCATTGTAGATGAAATGCGGGTTGACCTGGTTCTGGAGCCAGCGGATCTCGGCGTGCTTGAGGGCGTTCTCTGCCTCGAGGAGGCGGAGGTGCTGCTCGGCGAGTTCAGCCTCGATGTTTGCCTTTTCATGGATGGCCTCCACGTGGGCGCGTATCTCCGTCGTCATCCTGTTGAAGGAATCGATGACAACACCGATCTCGTCCCCCCGCGTGACGGGGAGGGGTGGCATTCCGAGTTCGCCTCCGGAAAAGCGGCCGAGCGAATCGGCGAGCCGCCTGATGGGTGAGGCGATGCCGGCAGAGATCCGCCCAGCGAGGAGGGCGCCGCCCAGCAGCACAAGTGCCATCACGATAAAGGTTATGCGCTCGCTTCTGTCGAGGTCGGCGCGGAGTTCCTCGGAGCGTCCCCGGACATGCTCGAGGTAGTCGGTAAGCAAGCGCGAGTACTCTTCGCTGATATAGCCGCGGGTGCGGTTGAGTTCGGCAAGCCGCTTGTCGAGGAAGATCCGTTCCATCCCGCCCTCGACATCGCTTCGTATGGACTGGGCGAGTTCCGAAAAGCTCCGGTGCATGCTTGAGATGTCATAGAGGTAGTAGTGGAAATCGGCAGGGAGCTCTGAATCAAGATGGGAGGATGAAAGGGCGATGCCTGCTTCATGCTTCGAATACTCGGCGAGGAGGGTTCCTTCACGGGTGTAGGAGTACTTCGTGAACAGCTCGTAGGCCTCGTCCGTGGCTGCGATGAGGCCGCTGATCTCGGATTGCCTGGACTGCATCGCAGCGAGGTCCCGGTAGGCCGAACTGACAACGAGGAAAAGGATGGCCATGGGTACTGCGACGGCGACCAGGTAGCCGGAGAAGGCGAGGAAGAGACGGTGGCGGAGGGCTAGGCGGATCCACTTTCGCTGGGCTGTCACGGTTCGAGTATAGCACGGCATGAAACGGCGCGCGCAGAGGCTTGCTGCTGCCAGCCCGGGTAGCGGCGAAGCCCGGGAGCCATTTGATCACCTGAATCCCTTCGGATTGATGACTTCTGAAAAAGCTTGACACATGGATAATCACGGGGTATTCAGATAGTACCGGACAAAGTTCCGATGGATGGCAGGGAGTTTCTTGGGATATCTGAAGAGGGTCGAAAAAAAGGTCTTGTCTGCCTACGATCCAGGAAATATCTTTGTCTTCAAAAAGACCGGATTCCTTTTCCGTGTCAATGTGGCGATGGCACTGGTAGCCATAGTTGGCGCCTTCCTTCACTTTGACTTTGAACCGACTCGCCGCTACCTGCTTATCGGGGATGCGGTCGTGCTTATCGCCAATGTTGTCTCGATAGACTTTGTCGCGAAAGGACGCTCTGGTTTCGCTGGCGCGGTGACGGTCATAGGAATGCTCTTCGCCATCCTGCTCAACAATGTCATCGGCGATTATTTCAACCCTGGTGCGGCCGCCACTTCCAGACTTATGGAGACCCTCCTGCTTATGTTCATGGTGCCGCCCATTGTCACGAGCATCGCGGTCAAGCGCTCCCTCATCATGACTGCCACGATCCTGTCGATTTTCGTTTTTATCGCCCATTTCATGGTTCTGCGGCTCGTAGGTGGAATCAATATATCGCTTTCATTCCTTGTCTATATTCCCCTGCTACTGGTACTGGGAATTGTGAGCTTTTCAAACCTCAAGCTTGGCAACGAGGCTATTGCTTCGCTGATCAGGACGAAGGACCAGCTTTCAGAGTGGAATGCCAAACTGGAGAAGACAGTAGCCGAGCGCAGCAGCGAGCTGCGGATCAGCGAAGAGCGGCACCGCCTGCTCGCCGAGAACGCCAACGATGTCATCTGGACGATGTCGCTGGACGGGCATATCACCTATGTAAGTCCGTCCGTGGAGAGGATGCGAGGCTTCACCCCGGAAGAAGCCATGAAGCAGCCCTTGAATGAAATTCTTGCTCCCGACTCGCTGGCCCTTGCCGTGGGATATTTCGAGGAGCTCGCAGCAAGGCTCCAGGCAGGGCTGCCACCACAGCGGTTTCGCGCCGAGTATGAGTACTACTGCAAGCGCGGTTCCACCATCTGGACAGATGTCCAGGTAGTTCCGCATGTCGATAGCGAGGGTCGACTCGTCGAACTCCTGGGCGTGACGCGCGATATCAGCGAGCGCAAGCGTTCGGAGGATGCCATGCGGAGGTCGCTGCTTGAAAACCAGGCCTTGCTCCTCGAACTGCAGCACCGCGTCAAGAACAGCTTTAACATGATCTCGAGCATGATACATATCTCTTCGCGGGATGGCGGATCCGCCGAAACCACGGCCGTTCTCGAGCAGCTCGATTTTAGAGTTTTGTCCGTTGCGGAGCTGTATTCCCTTCTGTATTCGTCGGGTTCCTTCGCTGAGGTCCGGCTCGACGAATACTGCAGAAAGCTTGCGCTGGCCCTGCTCGGCCTGCGTTCCGAGATATCCCTGGTCACCGATATGGATGCAGTTGTCGTGAACGCAAATCAGGCTGCCCCCATTGGTCTCATCGTTACCGAACTGATCACCAACTCCCTCAAGTATGCCTTCCCCGGCGAAAGGAAGGGCAAAATCACCCTGTCGCTTCGCAATGACCCAGATAGCGTGATCCTGGAAATCCATGACGATGGGGTGGGCTTGCCCAAGGCATTTTCCACTCAAGACAAAGGCGGGATGGGCATCAAGCTGGTGATGGGACTGGCGCGACAGGTTGAGGGGAACTTTGCCATTGCCGGTGACGGTGGCGGAACCAGGTGTATCCTGACTCTACTTCATCCCGTTTTGCTTGAAACAGCTGCAATATAGTTTGTCCGTACCCTGGATATGGTCTGACAACCAGCTTTTCAAGAAATCCATCACTTCAAAAGGAATCATTTCCGAACCAGTCTCGAATTCCATTTCAAGGTTTACAACCTTGGATACCAATTTGTCATGCTCATTCTTATGTGCTGCAAAGGCAGGATAGCCAAAAGCTTTCATGCAGGACTCTTCCTTCCTGAAATGATTGCCTGTGTAATCGATCAACTCCTTGAAGATGTGAACCAAGGATTCTTTGGCTTGTCCGATTTTCATGGCCTCGTGCAGCTTGTTGACAAGATCGATTAGAATTTTGTGTTGCCCGTCAATTTCGCCTAACCCCACGCTTAGTGAATCGTTCCAGTTGATAAGTGCCATGACTTCCCCTCCTGCTCGGAAAAAGCCGTCCGTCCACCTGCCATGCAGCAACCTGGATAGAGTCGGCTAACACGCCGTTCCTTCACTTTCTGCCTTCCAGCAATGCTATCCCAAGATGTCTCTGTAGCGATTCCTGGAATGGCTGTATTCTCCATAGAATACATCTACCAATATTCCGAGCGCTGTAGAAAAAGACCCGTGCGCCCTTGCAAGATAGCGCGCCATGCTATCGAGCTGGAGTATCCTGTCCTGAGCAACCCGGGGCAGTTTATGACTCATTTCTTCTTTCGAAGCACAACCAATATTCCTAACAAGTACGCTATGCATAGTATGATCTGGGCTATCGAATTCATGGGCTGTGCCGCTCACTTTGCCTGATTCCAGGGCGGATTCCTGATCTTTGACAATTGAGAATTCATTGCTGGCTTCATGGATGGTCCGGTTGAGAATCCTGCTTTCACGGAGTTTCACTTCGTCCCATTTCTTGCCTGAATCGCCTTCGAAATGCTCGAGGGCGATGGAAAGGATCCTCGCCACTTCTTCAAGCAGGGCGATCTCAACTTCATGCAAAATGCAGGACTGTCCTGACACAAGGCTAAGGGTGCCGAATAGTCTGCCTCCTTTGCACAGCGCAAAGGATGCGCAGGAGCGCGAGCCAGAACTACCGAGGCCTGTTTCGATGAAATTGCTGCATATTCCTTCCCAACAATTATAGGTGACAAGGGCCCTGCCTTCGTGCACAACCCTGTCGGTATTGCATAGGCAGGACTGGAGGTCATCAGCGCAAAGGTTGTCCGGGATTCTTGTTGTTCCGGCCCGGCTGTAACTTGCGACGGTCGAGATGTTCCCGGTTTTCGCATCGATCATGCCAATCCACGCGACATCGATGGCAGCTTGCTCCACGGACAGGCGGCAGACTTCCGCAAGAAGGCTCTCCCTGGAATCGGAGTGGATGATTGCTTGATTCACGTTGCCAAGGAGGTCAAGAAAGCAGCTGCGACGCTGCTCTTCCCTGGCCCTGCTATCACCAGGCTTGTCTTGCAGTGAGGGAAATATCATTTTGATGAGGCCAGGGAAAAACGACGTCCAAAAGACGCGCGAGAGGAGCAATCTCGACACAATTGTTCCCTGTCTTCTGCGAGGCTGAGGCTGACAGGCCATCCGGAAAGGGGAATTGAGGTTTTCAGGAATCGCGAAGGATGTTCCATCAATGCTTTTGGACTGCCCGAAATATAGTAATCACCGCTTTCATCGACCAAAGCCATAACTCTCTCAGACGGGGAAAGAATTTCGGCATAACGCCCCTGTGATTCGAAACCGGAAAACACGATCGCACAATACCGCATGGGGAAATCTCGTCGAAGCACCTTGACGAGGACCAAGGCCTTTCCTGACTCGGTCGGAGCATCCAGGATCTTGCAGGCTGAGTCCTTGCCATTCCGAAGCTGGTACAGAAGCCCGTCACCAAGCGCGAGGACAGGAGCCACCCGAGGAAAGGCCGAGTCTATGAGTCTGCCATTTTCGTCAAGCAGATATGCGTTTTGCACCCAGCGAATCTGGAAGGCAATCGCGGTCAGCTTCGTTTTTTCCTGCCCGGTGACCCATTCAGGAACAAAGTCGCTCTTTGCCTTCTCGAGCGTGGCATTGGCGATTCCGAGAGCTGTATCCAGCGAGTCAACGGTCTCGGAGGCATCAGAGGACAATGCGTCCATGGCTGCCTTCAATGTGACATTTCGCTGCTGGACGAAAAGGGCGATTGCCAGCGCCGCAGAGGCTATCAGCAAGACAGAAACGAACGAGAAAATGAAAGACTGGCTATGCACTACCTTCACTCTAGGGACTGTGTCTTTCATTCTGCTCGCTGTCACGAGATTTCCGATCTCATGAATGCTGCCAGAACCGCGTATGAAGCCTTGATTCGCATTCCCCTCTCCATTCATTGAATGTGGCAAAACATCGAGGGGCGACACTAGCACATCCAGACGCTTTTCACACTGACACTTCCTTACATCGAGTGATACGTGGACATCGGGAATGGGCCCTGGCGAAACAAGGATCCCTACGATTGCAGAATAATGCCGACAAAATCTGTCGTGTGATCTCCCGGCAATTGTTGGAAATAGTCAGCTTGGCTGGATCGCGCGACGCAACTTCTCACCTATTGCCTGTACCCGGAAAGTCAAGCTTGCCAATTTCAGGAAAGCGATGTAAAGTCAGCCTGAAGAAGATGAGCCTCAAAAAACCAAGCGATTCCCACGACAGATCATCGAACGATTCCGTCGCAAGCGGGAGTGGATCCAGCGCACTGGCGTCCAAGGTTCGGGTCATATTTGTCGAGGACGAGGAATACCTCAGAGATGTGCTCGTCGCGATCCATACCCGTTTCGGCCATGAGGTACGAGGGGCCGCCGACGGTGAGGCACTGGACTCTCTGCTCCACGACTATATACCGGACGTCGTCGTCCTTGATCTCAACCTGCCAGGGGAGGACGGCATTTCGATCTCACGGCGCCTACGATCAACCCTCAATTGCGGAATCATCATGACGAGTGGCAGAGGCAAACTGAAAGACCGGCTGGATGGTTTTGAATCCGGAGCCGATCTCTATTTTGTCAAACCGATCGAGCCGGTGGAACTCAACGCCGCCATAGAAAACCTTGCTCGAAGAATCAGACCGGCTTCTCCTGCGATCAAGCCGGAATGGTACTTCGACCAACTGCTTTCCACGCTCACAAGCCCAAGGGGCGTCGGGATCGATCTTACCGGCCAGGAAAGCTTATTGATGGAATTATTTGTCGCATCGCCTGGGCATATCGTCCATCGCCCGGCGATATTCGCCGCTCTGGAGCATCCGGACGATGCGTATGCAGGGAAAAAGGTCGAAACCCTGGTCAGCCGCTTGCGGGCAAAGGCCAGACGGCTCGATCCCCTTTCGGAATTGCCGATCCGCGCCCGCCACTCCCAGGGCTACGCCTTCCTGGCAGCCTTGAATGATTGAGCGTGTCCTCCCTGAAGCGAAGACTCTCGAATCCCTGGAAAAAATCCTTGCCGAGCTGCAGGTCCACCAGATAGAGCTCGAAGCGCGCAACGATGAGCTCCGCCGCTCGCAGGAGGAACTCGAACTGGCCCAGGTTAGACACCAGGTCCTGTACGACATGGCGCCCGTTGCGTGCCTGACCGTTGGAAAGGATGGGCTCGTCCAGCGGGCGAACCTGATGGCCGCATCCTTGCTGGGCCTTTCCCCGGCATCCCTTCTTTGTCATCCCTTGCGGAATTTCATCTTCGAGGAAGATCAGGACTCCTGGCATTCCTGTTGCGTGAAACTTCAGGATGCGATGGAACCAACTAAGCTTTCAATCCGTCTGGTCCGGGCTGATGGGTCGACCCTCTGGAGCTTCTGGCAAATCCAGCCGGGCGAGCATGGCAACTTGCTGATTGCCCTGACCGATATCAGCGAGCAGAAGCGACGCGAGGCTCTTGCGGATGCGAGATTGCGGCTTTTTGGGCATATGGCTTCGCAATCGCTTTCCGAGATCCTGCGTTCCACGATCGACGAAGCCGAGGCACTTTCTGGCAGTCGCCTGGGCTTTCTGGTCGTCATTGAAGCAGACCGAAGTCTTTCCTTTCAATCCTGGTCTAGCAATGCGCTTCGGGCGCATTTCACGATCAAGGATCCGCACAGGGATTCCCCCCTGGCCGATGCCTGGTCCGACTGCATCAACCTGGGCAGGGCAGTAATCCACAACGATTTTTCCTCACTGGCCGCTCACATGGGATTGCCCCAGGAGCATCAGCACATAACGCGTGCGCTGGTCGTTCCGGTGATCCGCGAGAGCAGGACTGTGGCTCTTTTCGCCGTGGGCAACAAGCCTTCGGAATATGACGAACGGGATGTAAAAGCGGTTTCGGCCATAGCCGACCTGGCCTGGGACATGGTAATCAGCAAGAAAAACGAGGAAGCCCTGCTGCAAACCCAGAAGATGGAGGCCGTTGGCGAGCTGGCAGGAGGCCTGGCCCACGATTTCAACAATATGCTCAGTATTATCAACGGATATTGTACCCTCCTCCAGATGAGTCCTTGCCAGGACGATCATCAGCAGGAATATGTCGAAAGGATACTTGTCACTTCCCAACGTGCGGCGGAGCTGACTGAGTCCATCCTTGCCTTCAGCAGGGAGCGGAGCATCACTCTCCGAAGCCAGGACCTGAATCTCATAGTCTCGGGCACCGAGGCGATGGCCAGGCGGATCGTCAGCGAGAATATTGGCTTGAGGACTGTTTTGCACGATGGTCCAGTGTTCGCGCGCGTAGATGGCGGGCAGATCATGCAACTCATCCTGAGCCTGGTCACCAATGCGCGGGATGCAATGCCGGCAAGGGGAGAGCTTGCCATTGCAACGGACCGTATACGCATGGATTCAGCCTTCATCTCGCGGCACGGTTTCGGCCTGGACGGACCCTATGGGGTCATTTCCGTTTCCGATACAGGCACCGGGATGGATGAAGAAACCTCCAGGAAGATTTTCGAACCTTTCTTTACCACGAAAGGCGCTAGCCAGGGAACTGGCCTGGGCCTGTCCATTCTCTATGGGATAGTCAAACAGCACCATGGTTTTGTCGATGTCGAGAGCGAACCAGAAAAGGGAAGCACTATTTGTATCTACTTGCCGGAGGTCGAGGCGGAGGAAAGCCCGCCAACCGGCGAAAGTGTTGAACTGGCGAAGTCCTCATGCGGGTACGAGACGATCCTCATCGCAGAGGATGATGTTTTTTTCGGGGAATCCCTGCGACTTTTGCTGATGGAGAAGGGATATAGCGTGATTCTCGCACGGGATGGGGTTGAAGCAGTGGAACTCTTTGCCGCGAGCCCGGATCGCATAGGTCTCGTCATCATGGATTCGATCATGCCGCGGATGAACGGTGTTGACGCATTCAGGGAGATTCAGCGGCTGGAGCCCGGGGTCAGAACTTTGTTCTCAAGCGGCAATGACTACAATCCTGAAGCAAGCCATGCCTACGGGCAAGTCGTCGATTTCATGCCCAAGCCTATCCGGCCCGCGCTGCTCCTGAAAAAGATCAGGGAGATGCTGGACCAGTAATCGCGCATGGATGCGAAGGGTCTGCGCTCTGGCTTCGCCAGTCATGCGGAGGCTGCCAGGATCCGTGGAGAAGGAAGCTGCAAGGAGTACCGGCGCCTCCAGCGCCCGCTTCAGCAGGGAGGCTTCTCCCCTGAGGGTCGCCTGCTCCCGAGCGGCGAGGTCCTCGGTATGGATGCGGATATCCGGATGGGCGTCCCCGATCCCGGCGAGGATATGCAACAAGGGGACGTCACAGGCGGGTTTGGGAACAATTGTGTCAAGTTCCATGATCAGCGTCGCGTCTTCGATGAGGTCGCGCAGGCGGGCGCTCGAGTCCAGGAACACCTCCTTGTAGAGGGTGCGTTCCGCGGAAGGTGGACAGAGGTCGATCAGGAGCGCGCCGATGCCCGGTAGACCGTTTGCGGGCGTACGTAGCCCGTGTGAGATCATCCCGAGAAACTCAAGGTTGGCGACGCTGTCGTCCACGACGAGGATGCCGGGAAGGTGCTGCGAAGGGAGGGCTGTAGCTGTCATGGCGATGCTTGCCCCTCAAGCAGCCGGATCAGCTCCGGCGGGCGGGCTGCAACATCCTGCGATTGTATTAACTGGTCGAAGATGTAGCTGACAGCTGTCAGAACCCTGACTTTCTCGAACAAGTCGCTCTGCCGGAAGGGTTTCGCCATGAAGTCGCCGGCTCCCGCCTCCAGGGCGCAGCCAGGGATCTCAGCCGTCGATTGGGTGCCAAGCATGATGACCTTGACCTGCTCGCCTCCCGGCAGCTGACGGAGCTGGCTGTTTGCTTCGTCCCCGTAGATGCCGGGCATTGAAGCCGGCGATTTCCGGCATTTCGACGAGAAAGGGTCGGCTCTCTTCGGAATCCTCCTCGACCAGGACACGGCAGGGAGCCTGGCCGCCGCTGCCGGGGAGAGGCTTCGATGTCTTTTCCCATCAATTGCGAAAATCCGAGGATCGCGTTCAGTGGCGACCCTGCCGAGCCGGCGTCAGGTCCGGTCAGTCACAGGAGTCTTTTCCAGCAGGGATTGTGATACCCCTACTGACGAGTACTATCGAAGCAGGCGCCCAAGTTCGTCTTCTGCTTCCTGGAGGGCCTCAAGCGCTGTCATCGCGCCCTCTGCTGCCCTGTGGACGGCACGTCCCAGGATTTTCTCGTACTCCCGCTCGGAAATTACCTGTCCTTGAGCTGTTCGCGGCACGATGCGCTGCCGGCTGAGCGGGAAGCTTTCGAGGGCCTTTGGCAACCAGGGATACACGGTCAGGAGTTCCGAACTTCTGTAGAGATTGACGGAACTCGTCGCTCCACCGAGGAGGGTATGCGGGATAGCCAGTTCCTCGCAGGTGATCCATCTGATGAATTCGAAAGCCGCTTCCTTCATGTCGCTGCCAGAATCGATACCGAGCGACCAGCCGCCCTGGACCGGGGTCTGCCCAGGTACGATTTCGCAGCCAACCCTGCCTACTACTGAGGATTTTGCCCTATTCGTGAGGTTCGTGGCATGAGCCATATAGAGGATCATCATGGCTGTTTCGCCTTTGGAAAACTGGAGCAGCTGTTCATCCCAGGAGTTGTCCACGGAACCCGGGGGCGCATATCTGAAGCTCTCGACATAGTTTTCGAGTGCCCGAACGGAACCGTAGCTGCTCAGGCCCTCGGCAATTCCCGACCCTTCCTCATAGCTCCACTTCCTGGGCAGGTACTCATTCACGGCTGCCGAGAAATCGGAAGCGCCGAGAGTCGTGCCCCAGGCGACCGGTGAGTCCGGGTTGATGGACCGTGTGAAAAAGCGTGCGATTACGTTGAACTCCTTCCACGTCCGTGGTGTGGCAAGTCCGATTCCGTAGCGTTGGTGAAAGCGACGCTTGGTCGTTGAATCCTCGAACAGGTCTTTCCGGTAGAACAGAAGCTGGGAACCGAACACGTAGGGTAGCGCCCATATCGAGCCGTTCCTCCTTCCCCATGTGTCGAGAACGCCGGGAACAAAATGGCTGATGGCCCGCGGGTCTCCGCCGATGCGGCGGTCCAGGTTCTCGAGACGACCCGCCTCGACAAGTTCGCCGAGCCAGGGAATGTCGATCTGGACCACGTCATAGCCACCCTCCGATATCGCACCGTAGATGTTTTCGTAATTATAAGCATCAATTTCGGTCTCCATGGATGTCCGTCTCGCGAAATCCCCGAGAAGGAGATAGGTTGCTTCGAGGGCCGAGCCCTCGAGCATTGCAACCCTGAGGGGCCTTTTGGCCTTTCCCGGCTCCGCGCGAACCATGAGGGAGGAGGAGTAGACTGTGAAGGGTGCTTGGGATTCTGCCTTCCCGGGCACTTCGACCCTCGAACCAGAGGATATTTCCGCGTTGGGGATTTGTATCCTCCTGGGCTCGAAGAAATCCGGACTGTCTATCGCCTCCAGGATAAGGGTGGCGGCTGTTTCCCCGAGGCGGAACGCCCGCCGCGGAATCCTGACAATCCCCGGCCAGGCCTTCGAGGTCCATGATTCCTCTCCGAGGGTTGCCAGTCTGAGGTTCCATCCATGGTAGTGGCTCGATAGGTGCATTGCCTCG
>JBAXTA010000012.1:0-30863 GCA_037130415.1 Spirochaetota bacterium | reverse complement strand
CCTTCATGGATGCATGGAATGGAGATCCGGTGCCGTTCAAGTGGACAGCGACCGCCGAGAAGATCCTGGAAAAAGTCGAACGGGCGCGCGCAGCCCTGCCGACTGAGTCGCCCCGAAAAAGGAAAAAGAAGGTGGAGACGGTATAGTAATGTTATTTGCGAGGCGGTACGCTAGACTACTATTTTGGAATGCTTTCGATGGAGATTCAGGGAAACACCAAACGCTATTTCAAGCAGTACGTTGAAGAAATCCCCATCCCCCGCCTCTCTTCCTCCGCGCCCTCAGCGCCTCCGCGTGAGCATCCTTCCTCTTCCTCCTCCCCCTACCAAGCCTACGAAGTCCTCGTCGATTGCATCCAGTTCGCCCGCGCCCACGATCTGACCACCCAGGCCGACCTGCTCGAAGCGGTGGTCGACGGAATGGTCTACGGCCTATACTTTGAACCCGACATGAAGGCCGCCGGATGCTACATCAATAGCCGGATCGCCGAGGTAGTCCAGCCATTCAAACCCGATGATACTGACGACTATAAAGCCAGCTACGTCAAGAAACTGGTCGATTTCTGCGAGAAGGATTCTGTGGTGTACAATGGTTTGATCCAAAGCCGGACGGTCGAGGTGGTGAAGACGATTTTGGGAGAGGACACGTGAACTTTGAGTGGGATCCCAGCAAGGCCGAAGCGAATCTCAGGAAGCATGGCGTTTCCTTTGAACGGGCGGCCTTCGTCTTCTCTGACCGGCTCAACATCACGCTTCTTGACCATGTGCATTCTGGGACGGAAACCCGGTGGGTAACGATCGGTCAAGTCCAGTCTGATGTGCTTCTGGTTGTCCACAGCTATCCGTTGGAACCTGACGACACCACGATCCGAGTCATTTCAGCCCGCTTGGTGACTGCAAGGGAACGCGAGTATTATCGATAAGGAGGACACTGAATGAGCGATGACATGGCAGACGAATACGACTTTTCGAAGGGCGAACGCGGCAAGTTCTACGTGCCCTTGGAGAAGATCGTATTGCCCCACTATCTCGATGTGTCCCTGGAACAAAATCTGAACAGGCTCGCTACCAAGATGGGCAAGACACCGGATGCCCTCTTGAAGATCATCGTGGAAAGTGAACTGAACGTTCTTGAAAAGTTGGCCCTTTGACATGACGGATCCTCGCCTCGATGCTCTCAGGCCCCATGAAACTGCCGGAACCGGGGTGGCAATTCGCATCTCGTCCATCCGCCTTTCGCACTATCGATTTTTCGCCGAGCCCATTGAGCTCACTATCTCGGGCAAGAACCTGCTGGTCTACGGCGAAAACGGCACAGGCAAGAGTAGCTTCTACCGTGCACTTGCGCTGTTGGCTGGGCAGGGAGTCTCGAACATCGGCGAGGCTGGCAACATTTTTTCGGGTCAGAACCCCGAAGTCGAGGTTGCATTTTCCACGGGTCAGACTTTGATCGTGAACGCCGATGTCGGGTCCATACCCGAGGGTTTTTCGTTTTTGAAGCCCTTGGCGGTCTTTGTTCCTCTGCTGGATTACAAGCGACTGTTGCGCATTCATTTTTCGGTTGACCCCAATCCTGACCGCATCAACGTCTATTCCATGCTCCGAGAGTTGTTCCGCGACTATCCTGCGGTCTCTGGTGGCAAGATTTCCGATATCAGATCATTTCCCGAGTATTTCAAAGTGCTCGACGACGTCGTGAATGGTCAACTCTTAGGCGAGATCAACGATTTGATTCATTTTTTTTCGATAGCCAGTTCTCGATTCAGAAATTCGCTTTCACTACCGAAGTCGATGAGAGCGGGCGACCTGACCCGGTGGTCAAGATCGCCATTGACTACCGAGAATCTCCAATCGAAAGCTATCACCTCTTCCTGAATGAGGCCCGGCTGTCCGCGCTGGCCATTGCCCTTTATTTCGCATCCATTAAGCGCCTGCTCGGTACCATACCTACAACAACTTTGAAAATGCTTGTCCTCGACGACATCCTGATCAGTCTGGACATGAGCAACCGTCTGAGACTTCTGGAAGTGCTCAAGACCCATTTCCCTGACTTTCAGATCTTCTTCTTCACCCACGACAAAGAACTGTTCGAGATCTACCGCGACAAGCTCGATTGGTCCCGCTACGAACTCTACCTGGACGATTCGGGCGCCTTCTCGGGAGCGATCATCAAGCAGGGGAACACAGAAGTGGAAAGGGCCAAGGTCTACTTTGCCGCCAAGGATTTCGATGCCTGCGCGCTCCTTTTGCGAAAAGGGTTTGAGCGCCTCCTGAAGGGGTATTTGACTCCCGCAGAACAGAGAAACAAAAATTGCGAGGACTTGGACCTTGCTGGATTGGTTGCAAAGGCCATTGCCAAGAGTACAGGCGAATCAAAGGCCATTCTGGTCAAACTGGATTCGGATCGAAAGCACATTTTGAATCCCTTGAGCCACAATGATGATCGGAATGTCTACTCGCAGGAATTGAGGTCTGCAATTTACGACTTGGAGAGACTGACGGCAGACCTGCGGTAGGGCTGGCGATGACAACCATGGCTAACCATGCCGCCTACATGATAAAAAGCCGCCCGGTTTCCCGGACGGCCATCATGAAACTGATGATCCTGGTACTTACTTCCTCACGCTATAGAAAGCCTTTCTTCCAGCATATTCCGCAAAGCCTTCCATCTCGTCCTCGATGCGCATCAGCTGGTTGTACTTGCAGATGCGGTCGGTGCGGGACATCGAGCCGGTCTTGATCTGGCCGGTCTCGCGGCCGACGACGAGGTCGGCGATGAAGGAGTCTTCGGTCTCGCCGGATCGGTGGGAGACGATGGCGGTGTAGGCGGCGCGCTTGGCCATGTCGATGGCCTCGATGGTTTCGGTGACGGTGCCGATCTGGTTGACCTTGATGAGGATGGAGTTGCAGGCGCCCATGGCGATGCCCTTCTCCAGGCGCACGGTGTTGGTGACGAAGAAGTCGTCGCCGACGATCTGGATGCGGTTGCCGAGGGCCTTGGTGAATTTCACGTAGCCGTCCCAGTCGTTCTGGTCGAGGCCGTCCTCGATGCTCACAATTGGGTACTTGTTGACCCAGGTGGTGTAGAGCTCGATCATCTCGTCGGATGTGTAGAGTCTGTCGGGCTCCGACTTCCAGAACTTGTAGCCCTTGCGGCCGCCCTCGTCGAAGAGCTCCGAGCTGGCGCAGTCGAGGGCGATGGCGAGGTCTTCTCCGGGGCGGTACCCGGCCTTTTCGATGGCCTTCATGATGTAGCCGAGCGCATCCTCGTTGCCGATGCTGGGGGCGAAACCGCCCTCGTCGCCGACGTTGGTGTTGTGCCCGTCGGCCTTGAGGAGGCCGCGGAGGGTGTGGAAAACCTCGGCGGTCATGCGGACGGCTTCGCGGAAGGATTCCGCGCCGACGGGCATGACCATGAATTCCTGGAGATCGACCTTGTTGTCCGCGTGCTTGCCGCCGTTGATGATGTTGGCCATGGGCACGGGGAGGAGGTTGGTGTGCGGACCTCCGAGGTACTTGTAGAGGGGCATGCCGAGGTGTTCGGCGGCTGCACGGGCGACGGCCATGGAAACGCCGAGGATGGCGTTGGCACCGAGCTTGCCCTTGTTTTCAGTGCCGTCGAGGTCGATCATCGTGCGATCGACGTCGACCTGCTCGAGGGCGTCGAGGCCGGTGATCTCGCTGGCGATGTGGGTGTTGACGTTCTCGACAGCCTTGAGGACGCCCTTTCCGAGGTAGCGTTTCTTGTCGCCGTCACGGAGCTCGACGGCCTCGTACTCCCCGGTGCTGGCGCCCGAGGGGACTGCTGCGCGGCCGAGGCTGCCGTCTTCGAGGACGACATCCACTTCGACGGTGGGATTTCCGCGGGAATCGAGGATCTCACGCGCTTCGACGTATTCAATGATGCTCATGGCAACTCCTTAGGAGGGAAAGGTTAGGTAAACGCTAAAAGCGTAGCGATTGCGGGTGGGGAGAGTCAAGGAAGGGCAGGCGACAGCTGGGTTCAGGAGGGCTTTTTTCCCGTGACAGCAAGCATCGCAGAGATCAGGTTCTGGCGATCGATGGGTTTGGTAACGAAGGCTTCCATGCCAGCCAGCCTGCAGGCTTCGGCGTCATCGGTGGAGGCGGCTGCGGTGAGGGCAACGATAGGGGTGGCAAGGCCTTCGCTCTTTGCAGCCTTGGTAGCCTCCACTCCCCCCATGCGCGGCATCTGCACGTCCATCAGGCAGATGTCGAAATCCTTCCGGCGGAGCGCCTCAAGGGCCTCGATGCCGTCGGTCGCAAACTCCGTTTCGCAGCCCATGGCCTTGAGGATGGCGCCCAGGAGCATCCTGTTGGTTGCGACATCCTCGGCGACCAGGACGCGGAGTCCCTTGAGGCCCTCATCCGAGAGGCTGCGGTTGCGGCTGCCAGGTCGGGGGAGGCTGCCCCTGCTTGCGGCGACGATCGGCACGGTAAAGCTGAAGGTGCTGCCCTTGTCGGGTTCCGATTCGACCGAGATCGCACCACCCATCAGCATGACGAGGGATCGCGAGATTGCGAGTCCCAGGCCCGTCCCTCCGTATTTCCGCGTGGTCGATCCGTCGGCCTGCTCGAAGGCGTCGAAGATCATGCCCTGGCGGTCGCGGGGAATACCGATGCCGCTGTCCTTGACCGAAAAGCGCAGCTGGGCCCGGCCGTCAGTGCCGACTTCGCGCGCAACCCCCGCTACGATCTCGCCCTTTTTTGTGAACTTCACTGCATTGGACAGGAGATTGATCATGACCTGCTTGAGGCGCGTCGGATCTGCGCTGACGGTTTCGGGAACCTCCGACTCGATGCGGGAGGAAAGGCGCACCGTTGTGGGTGCGACCCGGTTCTCGAACATGGCCATGAGCTCCGCCATGATGCGCCGGGGGTCGATGTCGATGGACTCGAGGCTTATCTTGCCCGACTCGATCTTCGAGAAATCGAGGATGTCATTGATGATGGAAAGGAGGAGGTGGCTGCTCGAGACGATGGTCTCGACATGCATCCGCTGTTCCTGGGAAAGCTCGCCGCCTCGGACGATGTCCGAAAAACCGATGATGGCCGTGAGCGGGGTGCGGATTTCGTGCGA
This sequence comes from Spirochaetota bacterium, assembly GCA_037130415.1. GTDB lineage: Bacteria > Spirochaetota > Spirochaetia > Treponematales > Rectinemataceae > CAIJMU01. The sequence goes on along the minus strand of JBAXTA010000012.1, from coordinate 25,766 downwards.
CATGTTTGCGAGGAAGCTGCTTTTGGCTGAGTTGGCCTCCATCGCTGTCTTGGCCAGGGCCTGGGCATTCGCGTTGCTCTCCTGCAGGGCGTAGTTCATGGCCAGGAGTTCGGCCTCTGCACCCTTGCGGTCGGAGATGTCGCTGTGGGTGCCGCTCATCCACAGGGGGGCACCGCAAGCGTCGCGTTCGACAACCTGCCCGTGGGCATGGACCCAGACCCACCTGCCGTCCCTGTGCTGCATGCGGCATTCGATTTCGTAGAACTCCAGCTCTCCTGAAAAATGCCGCTGGACCAGGTCATTCGACCGGGCTCCGTCATCGGGATGGACAAGGGAGTTCCAGGTGTTGATGTCGATGGGAGCAAGGCTTTCCAGGCTGTGGCCGATGATCTCTGCCCAGCGCTCGTTGATGATCAGGCGACCCGTCTGGACATTCCACTCCCAGGTGCCGACCCTCGTGGCCTCGATGATGCGCCTGAGCCGCTCTTCATTCCGCTTGAGGGTACGACGCCCCTCCCATTCCCGGAGGAGGGAGTGCACAAGGAGCTTGAACTCGTCGGCGGCGAAGGGCTTGTGGACCAGGAAGACGCCCGCGTTGAGTCGCTCCTTGAGGGTATCGGCAGTGGCGTCGGAAAAGGCGGAGCAGATGATGATGGAAATTTCGGGATCCATGTGGCGCAGGGCCACCGAGAGCTCGAGGCCACTTTGCTCCGGCATGCGCATGTCCACTATGCAAAGGGGGACGGAGCGTCCGGCCTCCCTTTCAATGGAGAACGCGGCAAGGAGCTCCGAGGGCCTCGCAAAAAGCCTGAGCGCCACCGAGTCCTCCACCCTGGTTGAGGCGGCCCCGAGGATGTTGAACTCGTCGACATCGGGATTGAAGACCTTGCGGTAATATTCCAGTATCGCCTAATCGTCGTCGACGATGAAGATCGAGCGCTTTCTAGGCATTCCCGACCTCCATGGTCACCGTGGCTCCACGCCCGGGTCCCGGACTTTCGAGCCTGAGCCTCCCCTTGTTTCCCGAAAGGAAAACGGCAAAGGAATGCATGCCGAAGCCGTTGCCGTCGATCTTTGTGGTGAAGCCTGCGCTCATGAGCCGCCCCTGGTCCTCTGTGCGGACACCTGCACCGTCGTCCCGGATGGTCAGCCTGGCCCCGCCCTCGGTCTCGACGAGCTCGACCTCGACTTTGCCGCTCCCACGCTCGTGGCAGGATTCCACGGCGTTCTTGATGAGGTTGACGATGCCGTTGAAGAGCTGGTTGCGGTGCTGGATGATATCGAGCCGCCCGGGGAGCGAGAGTATGACCTGGATGGTGCCGTCGACGGGAGAGGCGCCCTCCGCTGCCGACCGTACCAATGCCGATAGATCGAGCCGTTCGGGACTCATCGCGGCCCGGGAGTCCCTGACGCTCTGCTGCTGGTGCCGTATCGTCTGCTGGATGTCCTCTTTGATGCGCTTGACCTCCGCGAGCGTGTCGCGGATCTTCGGGGCGGTCGTGTCGATGAGGACCGACCGGAAGCGCTCGAGGGTGGCCTCGTCGCCGGCCGCGAGCCTTTCGAAGACCTCCGGGTATTGGTCGGTGCTCTTTGCGATGCCCGCGAGGTCCAGGAGGGAGCTGTCGAGCCTCGTGATCGAGTTGCCGACGTTGTGGAGGATGCCGCTCGCCGACTCGAACATGCCACGGGCGAAGGCCAGCTCCGACTCCTTTTCCCCGACCCGCGCCCTGACCTCGCTCTCGACCAGGGCCCGGGAACGCGCGTCGAGCTCGTTGGCCATCTGGGTGAAGGTATCGCTTAACTCGTCGAGCTCGGTGATGCCTGAACTCGGAAGGCTGGTTTTCAGCGAGCCCTGGCCGAGTTCCCTGGCCGCAGCGGAGATTTCCGCCACAGGTGTCGCGATGATCCTCGCCATGCCGTGGGCGCGCCTGCGGAGGAGGCCGAAGAAGGCCGCATAAAAGGCGAGCATCGTCAGGACGAGGGCGAGGCCGATGCGGCTGGAGAGGGTCGCCACCTCATTCACCGAGCGAAGGACCGAATCGGCCTCGATGAGGATAAAGAGCTTCCATCCGGTCGAAGCGATCGGGTTGCCGACGACGAAAAGGTCGCCGGCCCCAGGCTGTGCGATGAGTTTCACATGGTCATCGGATGCGTAGATTTCCTTGAAGGTCGCTGCGATGCGGGGATTCTTGCTCTTGAAGAGGTTGAACTCCTCCGGCTTGAGCTGTTCCTTGAGGATGGCGGAACTGTACACATGCTCCTTGAGCTCGGTGAGCCCGAGGGTCTTTTCGGCCTTGGGGGACATCGCCAGGATCATGCCGCTCTGGTCGGCGAGGAAGGCGGTTGCGCCCCAGGGTAGTTCCTGTGAGAGGACCTTCTCGACGATGTTGTTGACCGTCACGTCCAGGCCCACCACTCCTTCGAGCTTTTGTCGTACATAGACGGGTGCGATACACGAGAGCATCCAGCCCTGGCCGGCCGGATCGAGGTAGACTCCGGTCCAGACTGGCTTTTTCCCAGGATTATGGGCGGCGTCGGCCAGATAGTAGAAGTTGTAGTCTTCCATATGGAGATCGGGGGGGTACTGATTGTAGACCTCGGGGATGAAGGGGAAGAGTCGGTTCATGTTGTCGCCTGAGTTGAAGTAGGACGCGGCGATGTAGGGAACGTCGCTGACCATGTGCCGGTACAGTGGATCGAGGCCGGCGGTGAAGCGCGCCTTGTTGCGCTGTTCGGCTGTCAGTTCCTTCCCTTGGCTATAAAAGAGGGAGGTTTCTGTTTTCCGGTTGGTCTGGTAGAAGCCGCCCGAGGGAGCTATCGCGAAGGTAGGCGCCTCGCCCTGGATGGGACGGGAGGCCGGATCGGCGAAGAGGGCGGCGTGCTCCCGCGCGAAGTAGTCGCAGGAACGGTCGATGGTCTTGAAATCCGCATCGATGAGGTCGGCCTGCACCTTGGTGAGGTGGGGCATGACGGCCACGACCTCGCTGCGCAGTGTCGCCGTCGACTGCCCGCTGGTGTACCAGTTGACCCCGAAGTAGATGACCAGGAGGAGGAGCTCGATCGTCAGTATTGGTATGAGCGCGCTGCGGGCATAGTGGTTGAAGATGAAACGGTCCATTCCCGAATGCCCAGGTCCAGGTTTCATGCGTGCTCCTTGCTGCGTCTTGTGAACCCGTCTTCCCTGCTGTCCCAGGCTCCCGGGCCTGGACTGGAAGCGGAAAGCCCCCCTACCATTTCCCCTTGTGCTGTCCGGCGAAGCGCCCCTCGTAGATGGCGCTTCCCTCGCAGCGTTCGAAGACAAACTGGCAGATCCGTTCGCCGGGGATGAGTTTCAGGTAATTGGGTCCAGTATTGAGGATTTCGAGGACCTGGTTGTTGGAGATGCCTGGCTGCATGAAGGGAGCCGAGATGTGCACCATCAGGCCCAGGCGGGCGAAGCGCGAGCGAGAGCCGAGCCAGCCTGCTATGTCTCCCGGCAGGGTTATGCGCTCGAGGGTCATGCCAAGCACGAGCTCCCCGGGCTTGATGACGTAGCCCTTGTCCTCCAGCTCGAGGCGGTAGGTCATCTCCCTGAAGTCGGAGTCGACCTTGATCGGGATGACCTGGGGCATGGGCGAGAAGATGCGGATTTCCGAACCCAGCCTGAGATCGATGGAGGCGGGCCCGATGGCGTCAGCCTCGAAGGGCTCGATGCCGATGCGGCCGGCGCTGATCTCGGCGAGGATTTCATCGCGGGTGAGGATCATGGGGCAGGGTTCCCGGGTTCCCCGGGATCAGGCCTGCTCGAGGGCTGCGATGGCCTCGGCCCGCGTTCCGTGGATGTTGAGTATCTTGTGGAGGCGGACGAGTTCGAAGAGGACCTGGATGGGCTTGGCCACACAGCATACCCTGAGTTCGCCGCCCCGCTCGCCGAGGTTGCGAACGAGGGAAAGCATGACTCCCAGTCCGGCTGAGTCGATGAACCTCACTCCGGTCAGGTCGAAGACCACCTTCAGCGCGGACTGCGCGAGGGGGCTGACCTGGGCACGGAAGGTCGCGGAGTTGCCGGCATCAAGGTGATCTATCGTGAGTGTAAGGATGAGGACATCCCCTGAATTCTCTCCACGTATCATTGGCTCATTCATCATCGACTCCTCTTTGGAAAGGCGGAAGCGCAGGATCCCCCGCAGAATACGCGCCCCTGATAGTCGCACACCTGCGGGATGCTAGCAAGCAAGCCTGTGCGGGCCACGCGGGCCTTCTCTCACCTTGTCCGTGTCGTCGAAAGAGCGGGATCCTCAGCTATATATACTGCATCGGAGCGGGGCTTGAAGAAGGCGCTGCCCTCGACGACAGCCTCCTCGATGTGGAGCTTTTCCCCGATGAGGGTCCAGGGCAGGGCGACGGAACGGGTGAAATGCGTGCCGGGACCGATGACGGAGCCCCGTTCTACGGAAGAGAAGGGGCCGACTTCTGCGCCGGCGCCGATTTCCGCACCCTCCCCGACAAAGACAGGGGGGATGAGCCTGGCGCTGGGATGGATCCTCACGTGGTGCGAAAGCCGCAGGCCCTGCGCGGTTTCCCTTCCCGAGGGGACGAAACCCGGGACCCTGCCGTCGAGGGTGAGGCTGACGCAATCGAGGTAGGCTACGAGGTCCAGGGCTCCCGGGAAGTTCCAGGATGCATCGCCCCGTCCCGGTGGGGGGGGAGCAAGGGGATCGAAGACCTCGTCGGCCCCCAGTTCGCTCAAAAGCGATTCCGCGAAGGCAACGTGATCGCTGCCTGTCGGGCAGCGGTGGTAGGAGATACTCGCACCCCAGCGCTCGCCCTCCTCGAGGAAGGTGGAAAAGCGCTCGGGCTCGTCCCTGAGGACGATGGCGATGTCCTTTCTCCCGGAGTCGGAGAGATATTCCACATAGCGCTGGATGAGGGGGCGTCCCGCTATCGGCAGCAGTTCCGCCGGTATCGTTACCTGGACGCCCCCGGTCCCGAGCCTGCGCCCGAGGGCGAGGAGTATGGTCTTCATGGCTTGCTTCCCCTTCTGCGCTGCGCAATGATGCGGGCGATGAACTCGAAATTCCCGATGATGTAGCGACGCCACATCCGGCCCGGCTCCTGGTAGAGGCGGAACAACCACTCGATGCCGAGCCTGCGCATCCACTGGGGCGCACGCGGTATGGTACCCGAGAAAAAATCGAAGAGGCCCCCGACGGCGAGGGCGGCCCGCGCTCCCGTGGCGTCGCCACAACGGTCAATCCAGAGTTCCTGTCGCGGTACACCCATGCCGACAAAGACGACATCGGCACCGAAGAGCTTGATCGCGTCCACCACTTCGGAGTCCTGCGAGAAAAAGCCGACCGTCCAGCCGGTCAGGACGACAGCGGGCCAGCGTTGGGCCACCGATTCCACGAGCTTGGCCAGGACGCCTCGCTTGGCGCCGACGAAAAAGACGCGGAGTCCCTCCGCCGCAAGGGCGTCCATGAGGAGGGGGAAGAGGTCGGTGCCGTTGACGTTGGCTTCGATGGGCGTGCCCTGGATCTTTCCAGCCAGCTTCACCCCAGAGCCGTCGGGAAAGACGAAGTCGGCGCGACCGAGAGCCTCGAAGTAGGCGGGGACCCTCGCGGCTACGTTGCCGCAGTGGGCGTTGAGGAAAAAGATACGGGCGCAGCTCCGTCCCTCGATTGCTGGCTTTTTCTGGCCCCGGGCAAAGGACATGATGGCTTCGATCGCCTCGTCCACGCCACAGGAGTCGACGGGGACCTTGAGCATGTGGAGGCGTTCCATCAGTAGGCTCCCTTTCCGGTCAGGACGGCGGGTATGGTCGCGATCAAGATCCGGAGGTCCAGGAGAATATTCCGCTGCTCAAGGTACTCGACGTCGAGTTCGACCTGGCGCGGGAAGGGGATGTCGGAGCGGCCGCTGACCTGCCAGATGCAGGTGAGGCCCGGGACGGCCTCGAGGCGACGGCGGTCGGCGGAGCTGTAGAGGGCCACCTCGCGGGGGACGGGGGGGCGGGGCCCGACAAGGGTGAGGTCGCCGCGGAGGATGGACCAGAGCTGGGGCAGCTCGTCGAGGCTGTATTTCCTGATGACCCGCCCAATTGGTATGACCCTGGGGTCGCGCTTCATCTTGAAGGTGATGCCGCCGGTCATCTCGTTCTTCGCCAGGAGCTTGTCCTTGAGCTTGTCGGCATCCATGACCATGCTTCGGAATTTGGGAAAGCGGAAGTGCTTGCCGTGGCGGCCAACCCGCGTCTGCGTGTAGATCAAGGGACCGGGATCGCTCATCCAGATGAGGAAGCCTACGAGGGCGTAGATCGGCCAGACTATCGACAAAAGGAGGGAGACGAGTCCCACGTCCATGGCACGCTTGGTGGTGGGGTAGAGGGTGTCGGCGACAAAGGCCCTCCATGCCAGGCCGAGCCGGTTTGGGGGACGGGCACGGGTTAGCCGCTCCTCGAGGGCGCGCGCCGCTTCGAGGCGGGCGCGGGCGTCCATGCGCTCCTCCATGCGTGCGAGGGAGCCCGCGGGGGCGGCCGCAGCTGACAGTGCAGCCGCGCCAGCCGCGCCAGCCGTGGCAGCGGGGCCATGCGCCGTGCCTGGGCCCTGGCGGTCGCCGCCGCGGTCGCCGCGGGCATAGAAGGCGATCTTGGAGGCGAGGGCGGTAGGCCCGTCTTCGTCGTCGAGGGTGACGTCAGCCTGCCGCAGCGCTCCGACCGACCAGGCTGCGTAACGCGGAGCGATAAGGCTTTCGTGGAGGAGGAGGGCTTCGACGCCCCCCGGTGCCCCGGTTTCCATGAGGAGGTCAGCCCAGCGGAGGAGGGACAGGCGTTCCTCTACCTCGACGAAGATGAGGGCGGAGACTGACTCGCGGGCCTCCGGAAGTGCAGCGAGGGGACCGAGGATAACCACAAGGTACTGGTCCGCTGCTGCTACTGCCGCGCCGGCAGCAGCGGCAGCGCCGGCAGCAGCGGCAGCGGCGCGTGCGCGAAGTTCCGCAAAGAACCCCACCGTATCGAAGGTCTCCGGCTGGTCGGCGGGGAGGGCCAGCCCCTGGCTTTCGGGCGTTATCGATGGCGGCCGGGCATATTTGTATGCAGACAAGACCTGGTCGGCGGGCAGCCCCAGTTCCTTCGATAGTTCGGCAGCTATCTCTGCAAGCCTTGCAGCACGGCTGCCACCCAGTCCAATGACCCTTCCTGTTCTCATTATTGATTCCTTTCGGCTGTCGATCGAAGGAGGGCGAGGGTCGCCTTCGCGGTCGAGTCCCAGCCAGAAGCGGCGGCGCGAGCGAGGCCTGCTTCGCGCATGATCCCAAGGAGGCCCGCGTCCGTGGCAGCCCCGAGGCTGGAGACTATCGAGGCCTCGTCCTCGGGCTCAAAGTAGCGGGCTGCGTCGCCGCCGACCTCGGGCAGCGAGGAGCAGTTTGAGCAGAACACGGGCACTCCCGCCGCCATGGCCTCAAGGAGGGGCATCCCGAAGCCCTCGAAGAGGGAGGGAAAGAAGAGGGCTGTTGCGCCGCCGTACAGGCCCGCGACGTCCTCGTTGGAGACAAATCCTGTAAAGCGGATATCGGCCTTGGCGGGCGAGGCCTCTGCCTCGCGGTGGACCTGCTCGGCGCGGTCCCAGTCCTTGCCCGCCAGGACAAGGAGCATCGGCGAGTTCGTGCGCCGCTTGAACTCGGCAAAGGCTCTAATTAAACGTACATGGTTCTTGCCGGGATGCTCGATGCGGGAGATGAAGAGAAAGTAGGGAGCTGCAAGCCCGAACTTCAGCTCTACCGCCGCTGCCTCGGCCTTGCAGGCTTCGGAAGCAAAGCGCGAAAGATCCACACCATGGGGAATCACCGTGATGCGCTCGGCCTTGGCCCCTGCCGATTCCACGGTATCCGTCTTGGTGGCCAGGCTGACCGAGATGATCCTGTCGAGCCTCCGGATAAGGAAGGGCACGAGCCATTTGATGTAGATCTCGTGGGAGAGTGGGTACTTCCCCGTCACGTGGAGGCTGGAAAGGTCGTGGACGGTGCCGACGACGGGGAGTCCCGAGGCGAAGGGCATGCGTCGGTTGGCCGCTGGAAAGAAGAGGAGGTCAAGCTTGTGGCTTTTCGCGAAGCCCCGGAGGCCCGTCGCGTTCCAGAGGATGTTTTTCAGCGCCGGTTCGGCCGTGCCGTCGGGGATGGCCTCGAGGGCGAAGCGCGGCGAGTGGGGGTCGTAGATGGCCAGGGCGGCCTGGCTCCCAAAGAGGAGGTATTCCTCGTCGCCTGGGAGTTCTGCCAGTGCCCTGAGCAGCTCGATGAGGTAGCGGCTGATGCCCGATTCGCCCCAGTCGCAGCCCGACACCGGTATTCCGATTTTCACGATGCTTCCCCCGATAGATATGACGTGAGTGATTCCATGGATGCCGGGAAGGAGAAATCCCTCTCGGCCTTGATGCGGCCAGCCTCGCCGAGGCGTCTGCCCAGGACGGGGTCAGCAAGGATTTTTTCCATGGCCACGGCGAGTGCCGCCGGCTCTCCCGCCTTCGCCAGAATACCTGTTGCCCCGTCCTCAAGCCAGTCCGGAATGCCGCCTGCCGCAAAGGCCGCGACCGGCAGGCCCCTGCGCATCGCCTCGAGGCCGACCATGCCGAAGGGCTCGGGCCAGCGTGAGGGCACGGCCAGGAGGGCTGCCTCGGCATAAAGACGGTCGAGCTCCTCCTCGCCGACCTGGCCGGCGAAGCGCACGGAAGCGATTATTCCCAATTGCTTCGTTTGTTCCTTGAGGGACCACTCCGCGTTTCCCGAACCCGCGATGACGAGCCTGAGCCGGGGTCTGACCCCGAGCAGGCGCGCAAACGCATCGATGAGGAGGTCGACGCCCTTGCCGCGGATGAGCTGCCCGACGTAGAGGATGAAGGGCTCGCTGGCAGGGTCCGTGCCCACGTCAGCGCCCCCGCCAGTGCTCGCCCTCACGCCAGTGCCGGGTGCAGGCTTCGGTGACGGCGGCGTCGAGGGCGGGAGCACACGCAGGCGGGCTGGATTGAAGCCGTTGGCCAGGAGCTCGCTCTGCATCCACTGGCTGCCGACGAGGAGGAGGTCGAGTTCGCGGTTGGCCGACAGTTCGTCGAAAAAGGCCCGGGGGCTTCTGAAGCCGACGAACTTGCCCCGCTTTTCAAGAAAGCCTGCATCGAGGTGGCAAAAAGCGCCTGCGGCGCGGTCGCAGATCCTGCCGTTCCAGGCGAAGTACTTGTGTCTCCGGGGGCAGGTGAGGTCATGGTCGTGGACGTAGCGGACGAGCCTGGTCCTTCCCTTGAGGGAGAGAAGGGCTCTGGTGTCAGCCAACTTGTGGACGAAGACCGCGTCCGGCTCGAGGCGGGCGGCCTCCTCCACGAGTCCGGCCACATCATCCCGCTTGAAGGAGGATGCGAAGGGCTCGAGGTAGCCTGAGACCTCGCCGCGGTCCTCGATGCGCCCGAGGATGCATTCGACGCCGAGTCCGGACAAGCCTGCTGCGGCGCGCCTGACGTAGGACTCGACCCCTCCGAAGACGCCTGCGTAGTGGTTGAGGAAGACTACCCTCATCGGCTGCCTCCCCTGCTGCCGCGCTGGCCTGCCTGCTTGGCGGCGATCGCCTCCTGGTAGATGTCGCTGACACGGGCCGAGACCGCTGCCCAGGTGTAGTTCGCTTCCATGTCGCCTCTCCCCTGGCGGGCCAGGTCAGCTGCGAAGCCGGGTTCGCAGAGTAGGCGAAGGACAGCGTTGGTGGCAGCTTCGACATCACCTGAGGGGAAGAGGATACCGTTTTCGCCGCTCCGCACGAAGGCGGGGATGCCCCCGACCTCCGAGGCGGCCAGGGGGAGGCCCGCTGCCCAGGCTTCCAGGGCGACGACGCCGAAGGGCTCGTGCACCGAGGGGAGAAGGAAACAGTCGGCGGCGGCGTAGGCAGCGGCCAGCTCGCCGTTGCCGTAGTCGAGCTGCCCGAGGAAAAAGACAGCATTGGAAAGACCGAGGGTTGCCGCTTGATCCTTGAGGCTGCGCAGGTAGTCCGGATTGGTGGCGGGTCCCGCCAGGGCAAGGACCGCATCGGGAAGGCGGGCGCGGATCCGGGGCAGGGCCTCGATGGCGAGGGCCTGGTTCTTCTGGGGATCGATGCGCCCAACTGTAAGGATTATCCGTGCGTCGTGGGGAATGCCACGCTTCTTGCGGAACTCGATGCCGGCTTCCTTGGGTGCCGAGAAGCGGCCCGGGTCGACGCCGTTGGGCGTAAACTCGACGCGTTTGCCGGGCATGAGCGTTCGGAGTTTTTCTGCCTCGAAGCGGTCGACGCAGAGGATGGCGTCGGCGTCTTCGACGACGCGGCGGCCTCCGAAGGCCAGTCCGATGACCTTGCCCCACTCGAAGGCCTTTTTCGAGGCCTCTGCCAGGTCCTTCCGTTCCGACTCAGGGGCGCTCACGAGGCCTCCGTGGAGCTGGATCACGTAGGGGATGCCTCGCATGCGGGCGGCCGTCCGCACGAGGGCGCCCAGGCGCTTGCCCGTGTGGAGGTGGAAGATGCCCGGATCGGGGAGGGCCAAAAGTTCGCGGAAGAGGCCAAAGGAAACGAGGTTCCCGCCCTTGCGGTCCATGCGCGCGCGGTCCTCTGCTGAAAGGCCCCAATAGGGATAGAAATGCGGGAAACGCCTGACCTCGACACTGTCAATGCTTTCACGGTCGCTGCCTGCAAGTGCCATCGAGGTGAGGATTGAAGCCTCGTCCCCGCCCGCTATCTGTCGCCGCGCCAGCTCGAGCACGACCGTCTCGGTGCCACCCCAGGCTTCGCGCACAAAACGCCTCGGGATGTGGGCAATCCTCATGGCCTGGCCTCCGCGATTGTAGCAATGAGGATGTTCTCGAGGCGGTCGGCGTAGCGCTCGATGCTGAACTCGCGAACGACAGTGTCACGGCCGGCGAGAGCAATGCGCCGCCGCAGGCTCTCGTCGTCGGAGAAGCGGCGAAGGCAGCCTGCGAGGCCTGCATTGTCTTCTTTCCCGAAGATGAGGGCGTTGACGTCATCGACAAGGAACTCTCCGGGACCGCCGTGGCCGACACTGGCGACGGGTGTTCCCGAGGCCATGGCCTCGAGATGGGTGAGGCCGAAGGGCTCGTCCCAGACCGAAGTGAAGGCGAGGGCATCAGCCTCGCGGTAGAGTTCGCCCATCGTGTCAGCAGCCACGCGCCCGAGGAAGCGCGCGTCCAGGCCCAGCTCGCCGGCGCGTGCCTTGAGCTGGGCCTCATAGGCGGGATCGCCGGCGCCGGCGACCGTCAGGGCGAAGTCGGCCTTGCCCGCGAGCGCCACGGCCTCGACGAGGGTGTGGACACCCTTGTAGCGGTGGAGCTGGCCCGCGTAGAGGACGCGGAAGGGCCTGTGGGCTGCGCCGATATCGGCCTTGGGAGGGAAGAGCTCGAGGGGGACACCCTGCATGGCTATCTTTGAGGATGCAAAGCGGGGAGCCTCCGAAGCCAGGCGCGAACGCACGGTCTCGGAGATCGAGACCACAGGGTCGAGGCGGAGTCCCGTCCAGGTGGAGGCCGGATAGACGATGTCCTCGATGAAAGACCTAAGTAGGCCCTTGATTCCCTCCCGCGATCCCGGCTTGAAGCCCAGGACGTGGTCGTCGTTCATCGTGTAGACCGTGGGGAAGCCCTCGGCCTCGGCCTCGCGGGCTGCGGCCAGGCCCAGCCTGAGCTGGCTCCACACGAAGACGATGTCGGGCTTGAAGTCGCGCAGGGCCTTGCGGGTAGCCCGTGAGTTCGGTCCCTCGACAGCCTGGCGACTAGCCCGGGCGAGGCTGGCTGGCTCCCCGAAGGGCAGGTAGAGGCGGAGGGTCCGGAAGAGTTTTTCGCCTGCGGGACCGAGGGCCTGCGCCGTTGCGGTTGGCACGAGGATGGGCGCCTGCGTGGCAGGACCGAGGGCGGGTGCCGTTGCGGCAGGCAAGCCTTTCGGGGCCGTAGTGAGAACAGCAACCTCGTGACCGCGGGCCATGAAGGAGGCGACGACCCTCGCGCAGAGGATCTCGTAGCCGCCAAGGACCTCCGGCGGGTAGAGGTTGGAAATGCAGAGGATTTTCATGCGTCGCCCTTCGCGAAAACGGCTTCGATGTCGGTGACGATCACCCCGAGTATGCGTTCCCTGCCGATCTCGTCGAGGGCCCTGGAAACTTTGGCTGGAGTGACAGTCCTTGAACGGATGACGAGGATAATGGCGTTGCAGAGACCGGCGATCATGGCTGCGTCGGCGGCGCTGAGAATGGGTGGGGCTTCCACAAGGATCAAGTCGTATACGTCGAATGTCTGGCCCAGGAGTTCGGCGAAGCGGGTGGAGCCCAGGAGGTCGGGGTAGATTTCCTCGGTGCCCCGGCCAATCAGCTCCACCCCGGGCATAACCGAGGTGGCGGCGATGTCAGCCAGGCCATCGGCGCGGTATATGAGGTAGTCGCTGAGCCCCAGAGGAAGGCCCTTTTCGTCGGCGGCGAGGCTGTCGAGGGGCCAGACCTTCGCGCTGCTCCTCGTTTCTGCGTCCAGGATGAGGACACGCTCATCGGCGCGTCCCCAGGCGAAGGCAAGGTTGGCGGCGACGACGCTCTTGCCAGAGTCAGGCAGGACCGAGGCAATCAGTATCTTTTCACCCTTGCGGGAAAGGATGCGACGGAGCTTGAGGGCGAGCATTCGGAAGTTCTCGAGGTGGATCGGCTCTTCCGTGCCGCCCGGCATGAGGCGTTTGCGGTCGGCGCGGGGAAGGGTGGCAAGGACCTTGAGGCCGAGGGCGGCCGCTGCCTCCTTGCCGGAGCGTATCCTTGAGTCGAGGAGTTCGAGGAGGATTAGGCTTCCCCAGCCCAGGGCAAGTACGATAAAGGCCGCGCCAATGGCGAGGGTTTTCCTGTTGGAGCTGGCTGCAAAGATCGGGACAGGCGCCTTGGCGATGATGGTGAAGTCGCTGGTCCCCTTTTCGAGGGAGGTCCGTGCCTGCTGGACGAGACGATCGAGACCTTTCTTCTCTGCCTCGAGTCCGGCGGCCTCGGTGCTCAGACGGGCATATTCCTTATTGACGGCTGGCAGCCCGTCGATGGATGACTGGATCCGGGTCACCGAGGCGTCATAGGCCTGGACATTCCCTTCGGCCGAAACCAATTCGAGCTGGGCCTCGAAGCGCTTCAAGGAGAGTTCCTCGACAAGTCTTTCGCTCTGAGAACTGCTGGCCGGCAGCGCGGTCTGTAGCGACCGCAGGTTCTCGATCTCGCTCAGCAGGGAGGAAAGTTCGGGATCGTCCTGGCTCGCGGCCTTGGCCTTGGCCTTGCCAGCCTCGGCCAGGTCGAGTTCGGCCTTGGAGGCGAGGCCTTCGGAATAGAGTTGTTTTATCCGGTCGTATTCCGAACTTTTCGTGACGAGGTCCGCCATTGCGTTCCGGCGCGCCTTGACGGCGTCGAGCCGCATGTTGATCGAGGCAATCTTGCCTTCGATCTGAGCGCCGTCCATCTTTTTGCCAGCTTCGGCTTTTTCTTTGGCGATCTTTATGTTCAGGTCTGCCATGCTGGAGTCGAGGCTTTTCAGCTGGATCCTGAGCGAGTTTCTCTTTGAGGTGGCTTCGTCTTTCAAGCCCCGCATTTTGATCAGTTCGAGGACGTACTGTTCGCTCTCGTTCTTCAGGGCGACGATCTGGTTTTTTGCGACGAAGGCGGCGAGGTCCCCGGCGGTTTTTTCGTAGCTTGCGGTTACGTCCTTGAAACGGGCCTCGAGCTGGTCGCGCATCGTTTCGAGCGTGTCCCTGTTGATCTTCGAGTTGGTCTCAGTGAAGATCTGCACCATGGTGTTGGCGATCTGGGCTGACATTTCCGCGGAGTCCCAGGTTGCCTTGATCATGAGGAGGTCCGTATCCTTCTGGGTCCGGACATCGATCGCGCTCCCAAGGGTGTTGATCGGAACGCGGAGATCCAGGGCCGCGCGCACCGCTTCGAGGTTGGCGCCGATCTTGATCGTGTTGAGGAGGGTCTTGATCTGCACGGTTGAGACGGTCGACTTGTCCTTCTGGGAGCTCTGGCGGTAGACGAAGGTGGTGGTCGGGTCGATGTTCTGGAGGACTTCGTAGTCGTTGGAAATCTGGTTTTCCGCCGGCTTGTAGAGGAGGACGCACTCGGCCTCGTAGGTGGACTTGCCCAGGAATGTTGCGGCGGCGAGGCCGGCGCCGATGGCAATGACCGCCACTGTGCCGAGGATCCATTTACGGGACATCACCGCCGCGATGATGGTGCCGATGTCGGTCATCGACGCTCCGTCGCTCTGGACGGGAATCTTGGGAATTGGTACTGATCTCGGGGTGGGTACTCCGGAGCCAGGGCGCCGTCCCAGATCGGTGTTGGCGGATGCAGGCCCGGCGGCAGCCTTGGTCTCGGGTGCCGCGGCCGGGTTTGTGTCGTTGGGAACCGCCGCTTGGGCTTTTTGGGCAGGCGCTTCCAGGGCGGTACCCTCCGGTAGCAGGAAACTGGTGGCGAGTCCGTGGGTTTTCCGCTGGGAAGAGGCAGCGTGCAAGGCCTGCATCGCAGCAGGCTCGATAAGTCCCACCCCGCGGAGGTCCACGACAAGGTCCATGTTGCCCAGGGCCAGAAGCTTGGCCGCGAAGGCCTGGCCCTTGGCCCCGCCCAGGGACGCGCCTGAAAGGCGGACTGTCCGGGTTTCTCCGCTCATGATGCGGCCTTCCTGCCGCCACCGAGGAAGAGGCGACGCTCGGAGCCATCCAGGGACAGGAGGGCGAAGGAGGCACCGAAGGCGGCGATGCCGATGGCGCCGATAATCGCAATTGTCCCGAGGTCCCGCGAGGGCAGGAGGAAGCCCAGGCCGTACATCGCGCCGCACTGGAGGGCAGCGGGCAGCACGAGCTTGATCCAGACGCGGAGAAGGAGGTCCCGGCCTCTGAGGCCGATCGAGCGGTAGGCCCGCAGCGGCAGGACGAGGCCATCGATGAGGAGGCTTGCGACGAGGGTGCCGAGGGCGATGCCGATGGGGCCGAGGGCGAAGGCAAGGATGATGCTCACGGCAATGTTGATGAGGGCCGAGGCGGTCATGGCCCGCGATGACCAGACGTGGTCGCCCTTGAGCGAGAGGTAGGCGGCGCAGGGCATCTGCACGGAGATGATGACGAAGGCGGTCGTCAGAATTCCCAGGATCGTCCCGTAGGCCTCGTAGCCAGGCCCTGCCCAGGCGGCCAGGAGGGGACCGCCGAAGGACCAGGAGGCCACGGCTATGGAGCCTGCCAGGGCTCCCGAGTACTTGGATGCATTGGTCAGGAAGAAGCGGGCCTTCTCCGGCTCCCTGGCCGGATCGAGGCGGGCGATCGAGGGGGTCAGGGCGTTGACCGCCTGCTTGACGAGGATGAAGCCGTACTCAGCGGCACGCCCGGCTACGCCATAGCCGGCCACGACCGCCAGCGGCGCGAAAAACTTCAGTATTATGAGGTCCGATTGCATGAGGACGGCGCTTGACACCTGGACCATGAAGCTCGATCCCGAGTAGGAGAAGGCTTCCCGGAAGCGTGCGCTGGAGATCCGGCGCAACGAGAGCCGTATCGGCGTCTCGCTCTGGTTCATGGCGTGCCGCGCGGCTACGTAGACAGCGGCCATTTCCAGGGCTGACAGTCCCAGGCCTGCTGCCGCGATGCCGATGGTGCCGACCCCGCTGGCCAGGAGTGCCCAGACGGCCGCGCCGTAGGCGACCGACGAGACGATCTGGACGCTGTTGAGGAGAAAAAGCCGGTCGCTGCCGAAGACCAGGCCGCGAAGGAAGCCGGCCGGTATGCCGACCGCGGTGACGCGGAGCCCGAGGAGGAGGAAGAGGATCCTGCCCTCGGGGGCGAGATTGCCTGGAATGCTGAAAATCCCCGAAAAGAGGAGCGAGAGGACCAGGACTGCGATGGTTCCGATGGCCGAGGCCGCGAGGTGGACGGCGAGGGAAGTGGACAGGAGCTCATCGCGCCGGCCTGCGTCCTCCGGCGATCGGGACTCGGCTGTCCATTTAACCGTGCCCGCCCCGAAGCCCGCGTCGAGGGACTGGAGGAAACCCAGGAGGGAGGAGGACAGGACCCACAGGCCATAGCGCTCGCCGCCGAAGGACCGCGTCATCACCGGCACGAGGAGGAGGGCGACGAGGGCCGAGACGACGAAACGCAACCAGTTGGAGACGGCTCCCAAGAGTACCTTACGCGAGCCTTTCATGTTGCCACCTTGTTTCGGCTGAACGCGAGTCCGAGACCCGACTCGCCCGACAGTGCAGACCGCGATACCGCGGCGCAGACAATCGCGGAAACCGTGAAATACTGGGATATCACCGGCGTTATTCGGAAGGCCCATTCAAAGAAACAGGAGGTGAAGAGGGCGTATTGCCCCACCATGGTGGCAATGACCACCTGAGGGAGGAAGCCGAGTGCGGCCTTTTCCGCCTTGGAGCGTCTTTTGAGAAGGAATCCCAAAAGCGTGAACTGTACCAATGCGAAGACGATTACCTGCAAGGCGAGGCCGATGTAGCCAGTCTCGGCGGCGGTAAGCAGGTAGAGGTGATGGGCCACGCCGGACTGCTCCTCGTTGGCCATGACCTCCACCTGTGCGCGGTACTTCTCGACATTGGTCATGGTGATCGAGAAGTTATTGAGCCCGACTCCGAAGAAGTGGTCGGCGGCCATCAGCTTGGCCGCAACATTGAACTCGTCCCGGGCTTCTGCACTCGACTCCGGAGCGTTCTTGATCCGGTCGAGGAGTGTGTCGGATACCATGATGCCGCCGATGACGGAAGCCATGACAAAGACCACTGCGGCAGCCCGCGAGCGCTTGCTTGCAGCTTTGCCGTTGGACACCAGGAGGGCCGTGAAAACGGACACTCCTGCCAGGAGGATGCCGAGACGCGACTGGGTGGCGAGGACCGCGACGAGGGCGGCACCTACCGCTCCGAAACCCATGAAGAACTGGATCCGTCCCATCTTGTGGTCGCCGAGGATCCAGGCGAAGACCGGAGCGGCGGCGAGATTGACGTAGAGGGGGATGGTATTCGAGTGGTCGAAGGTGCTGTTGACGCGGTACATGTGGTCCACGAACTTCTGCTTGGCCCCCATGAGGCCGACCGCCAGAAGGCCGAAAATGAGACCCCTCAGCACTCCTTCGTAGAAGACCTGCGGATCAGCCTCTGTCCTTCCCGCCGACCAGACCAGCCAGTACAGGAAGAGCATCCTGACCATCTTCCAGATCGTGAAAAAACCATAGAGCGGCATCAGGGAACCCAAGACGCCGATGAGGCCCAGCGCCAGGAAGAGGCAAAACACCAGGAATCCTGGAGGGACGGTCTTCTTGGAGGGCTCGACGAGGGGCGCCTTCAGGGAGCGGGACAAGAGCAGGCCAAAGGCGAACATGTCGGTGAAGGTCAGCTCAAAGCCGCGGTCGGTTCCGCGGTAGGATTCGGTCGAAACAAAGTTCACTCCCGAGATGTCGCCGAGGGCGATGAATGCCACAAGCCCCATCCAGCAGAGCGAGCGAAAGGTAGCGTTCCGGGCGGAAACCATTCCAATTATTGGAATTCCAGCGAGCATTATGCCCAGAAAGATAAAGTACTTCACACCATCCTCAGTTGTACCGTTTCCAGAGTCCGATGAAGTCTTCCATGCGTGCACCCTCGGGCAGTTTTCCCCTGGCGGCCATTTCAAGGAGAACTGTAGCTTCCCTGAACAGCAGCTCCCGGGGATATCGCAGACTGAGACTTCCTCGGCGAGCATTATGCAGCAGATTCCGTGCCAAGGCCCTCGGCCCCCGGTGCTCAACCCTCTCCAGTATGTAGTTTGTTTGGTTAAAGGCCTCTGCCCCCGGCCAGGGCCTGCCGGAGCGGGCGCTTTCCACCGTCGCGAAGACGAGGAGCCAGAGCCCTGCGAGGGAGGAGAGATTACTGGGGTCAGACCCCATGATTCCCGGATCGCGCTTGAAGGCGATGCCCGCAGCGTAGGCGGCGGCCATTTCGGGGTAGCGATCTGCCTCGTCACCGAGGAGCTTCCGGATGGCGCGCTCGGCGCCCCGGAAGGCGGCCTCCTTGGCGGCGACAGCCGTTTCGTAGCAGCCGGCAGCCATGAGGAGGGCATCGCCGAGGGCCAGCTGGCACTTGGCGGCGTTGCGCCGGGTAAAGTCGGGGTCGGAGCAATCGTAGGAGTTGACAGGACGGGCCGCGGCCTTGGCCAGGGCCATAAGGAGGCCAGAGCCCCTGTTCAGGAGGAGCTTTTCTGCCTCGATGGCCCCCGGCCTCGTCGCGGGGTCAAAGCCGATGTTCCGCGCGAAGAGCTCGGGCTCACCACCTATGACGCGGTGTCCGCGTGCTGTCTCGAGCCAGAGGAGGACGGGAGGGAGGGCGCGTATGCCCTCCTCGTCGATGGGGCGGCCGAGGTCGAGGTCGGCGCGGAACTCTGCCCGGAAGGCTTCTTCGAGGGCCTGGCTTGTGGAGAGGGCTTCCTTGAGAGCGGCTACCCTCCCCGGTTTGGCGACGGGCAAAAGGTCAACGTCGTTCCAGGCGAATTCCTTTCCCTCGGGACTGCGCACGACCGAACCCTCACCCCGTCCGTAGCCCCCACAGAGGACAAGGCCTGCCAGGGCTCCCCCCGAGGAGCTGTCGAGTTGTACGGCGATCCCCGCGAGGGCGCTCGCCAGCCTTGTGTTGAAGGTTGCCGAACCCCCTGCTGCCAGGCTCTGCCCGACGGCGAGCCGTGCACGCTCGATTGCCTCGTCCCGGTGGCGGCTGGCCACGGTACGGCTGGCCTCCTCGAAGCCGGCCCGTCGGCCGGCGGCCATCACCCAGCGCGTTGCCGGCGAGGCAAGTGCTGCGCCCACCCTGCCACGCGCGAGGCACCAGGCCGCGTCCGACAGCACGAGGCGCCCCCAGGGCAGGACGCTGTAGCGGAGGAAACCGCGCCGGCCCGCGGGCAGCTTGAAGATCTCGGCCTCGGCGTAGCCCTCCCCGTACTGGCGCTTCCTGAGCTGATTAAGGCTGTAGTTATGAGAATGCAGTACGGCGGAGTCCGGGGCGTAGCCTATGGACCAGCCGGCCTTCCTGGCCCTCCAGGTCCAGTCGATGTCCTCTGAATACCTGAGGGTCTCGGAAAAAGGCATGGCTTCCCACACAGAGCGGCGCAGGCAGGAAGAAGCCATCGAAAAGCAGTGCAACCATGTGGCCTGCCGTTTTCCGTCGCCAAAGGTCATAACTGTGTCTTTTGCCATGAGGGGCGCGCAGTCCGGCCTCGGGTCCTGGCGTCCGAAGGCTGCGGCTACATCAGGATCGCCCATGGCGGCGACAAGCTTCCCGAGCCAGTCGGGGTCGAGGGGCTCGCAGTCGGAGTTGAGGAACACGACGAGCTCGCCCTCGGTCTCGGCCATGGCCAGGTTGAGCACACGGCCGGGGATGTAGGCGCCCTCGGGAATGTCGATGACCCGGTCAGCCACGCGGAGGGCTGCCTCCCGCGTGCCGTCCTTCGACCCGTTGTCCAGGACCAGGAGGCGGTGCGGCATCTTCTGGGCGGCAATGCCCGCGAGGGTGCGCTCGACCAAGGGCATGTCGTTCCTCGCGCGCATCGCGATCCAGACGGGACCTGTCACAGGCCAGACTCCCTGCACATGAGGCCGAAGAGATCGGCGAGGGCCTCGGGCGGGTCGGCGAGGGGGACGGTCGAAAAGAAGGATGCGACTGAAGCGGGGTGATCGGGAGCAAAGCCGTGCATGCCAGCCATGGTCTTGATGCCCATGTGGCTCGGGCAGAGGAGCACGCCGGGGTCGAGGAGGAAAAATAGCTCGCCGTAGCGCTTGTCGGGGAAGTCCACGCCCCAGGCGACCTTGGTCTCCTCGTCGAGGATCCTGCCACGTTTTTCGCCGGCCAGGGCTTCGCGGATCCTCGCCTCCGAGCCGGGGCTGAGGAACCAGAAGCGGGCCATGGTCGAGTCGTAGACTGCCGCATAATCGATACCGAATTTCAGGCCAGTCGCATCGATTGTGGACATCAGGGCACAATTGTCGATGGTGTCGGTCATGCCGTGGTCGGAAAAGACAAAGAGGCGCACCTCGTCATAATGCTGACGGGCTACTTCCAAAAGGCGCCGCAGGGAGCCGTCGTAGTCCTTGATCATGGTACGGGCGCGAGTCGAGGCCGAGCCGTCCTGGTGGAGGATGGCGTCCATCGCTGCCAGGTAGACGTAGGCGAGGCGGGGCTTTCCGCTGGCGAGTGCGGCTTCGGCGTCGATGAGGGCCTGGGCGTCGCCCTTTCTCCAGTTGCTCCGGAAGAAGGGAATGCCGGCCTTTTCCAGGAGGACGAAGACGCTGGGCTGGCCCCCGTTGATGCCCCCCTCACGGTAGATGTCGCGTTTTTCCGTGTAGTCAAAATAGGGAGCCTTGTCGAAGGGCATGGCGTAGAGCTGGAAGTAGCCGGTGTAGCCGTAGGCCTTGCCGACAAGCTTCGAGATCCAGTGCCGGACCCGGCCCCGGTCCACGATGGACCTTGGCAGCCAGCCGAGGGGACGCAGCGGGCGAAAGGGGGAATTGTGAGGATCGTAGGCGAAGAAGGAGAAGTGCCCGTGGTCCCGGGGCTTGGCCCCGGTGATGATGGTCGGATCGCAGGTCGAGCTGTAGCCGAAGACCGTGCCGAGGGGGCGCTTCATCACGGCCTCGCCCTCGAGGAAGGGGAGGTCCTTCGCGATCTCCCAGCCTAAGGCGTCAATGAAGGTGAATATCGAAATGCTGCCAGCCATCATTCCTCCCCGCGCGCTTCGCCGATGGCCTTCGAGGCCGCTTCTACATCATCGAAGATCCTGATCTTGAGCTTGAGATACACAAGCTCGAAGGCTGCCTTGACGGTGGGCGAGGGACTCGCCAGGACAAGCTCTCCTCCACGCTCCTCGAGGTCCCGGGCCAGCGCGATGAGGGCCCCCATCCCGCTGGAGTCGATGAAGTCGAGGCCGCCGAGGTCCACCACCGCCCAGGCGCAGTCGCCTGCCTGTTCGCGGAGGGAACCGATGAACCTGTCCTTGTTGCCCCCATCCAGGAATGCAAGTTTCAAGGTGATCAACTGGGGCTTTTTCATGGAAGCCTTCCCGGACCGGCGAGGAACGTCGCCGCCATTGCAAGGAGCCGCGGTCCGAAGACCAGACCCCCTGCAATCACTGAGGATAGGGCCGCCAGAAGGACGGCCCCGGAGGCGGAATCCTTCGATCCCTTGGCCCCGTAGCTGTAATGCTCGGTCGACAGATCAACGGAAAGTTCGAGGGAGGTGTTCTTCGCCTCGAGGGCGAGGACGAAAAAGCAGTTAGTTAGGAGTAGTGCCCATTCGATGCGGTCGATGCCCAGGACACAGCCGAGGATGACTGCCAGGACAAGGCAGGCGGATTCAAAACGGAAGTTCCTCCCGGTCAGGAAGGCGAAGACCAGTCCCTTGACCGCGTTTCTTAGGCTGGCGCGAAAGCTGCGGTTCTTGCCTGTCCCTGAGCCGGCGGGGTCCTCGGCGACAAAAAGGATAAGGCGCTCGGCGAGGTTCTGCCTGAAGCCTCCGGAGCCGACTTTCATGGCATCGCTCCCGCAGGAGTGGCTTCGAAGAAAGTCGAGAAGGCCGAGAGGGGCA
Source organism: Spirochaetota bacterium (assembly GCA_037130415.1). Lineage (GTDB taxonomy): Bacteria > Spirochaetota > Spirochaetia > Treponematales > Rectinemataceae > CAIJMU01. The sequence continues at coordinate 4,160 of JBAXTA010000012.1, read as the reverse complement.
GGCCGGAGACGGTGAAGGCGCTCACTGTTGCCAGGAAATATCCTGATTTTTCGCGCTTCAGCGAGGCCTGGGCTTCGGCAAGGCTCGAGGCAGCAGCAAGCGAGTCGAGGAGGGTCACGGTGCCGGCTTCTACTAACTTGGCCCAGGCCTTGGCTCGTGTTTCGCGGTCTGTCGCAAGACCCTTCAGGCGAATGATCCTCGCGCTACGGAGCTCCATCGCGCGCTGGGCTTCGGAAAAGCGGAGGGAGGCGGAAGCGGTCGCGGAATCCACGGCTTCCTTCCTTAGGCTCTCAACCATGGCTGTCTTCTGGTCGAGCTCAGCCGCAGAGGAACCCAGGGGAATCGAGAGGCTGAGCGTTCCGGCAGCCGAGGGGGAGAGGGGCAGGGTCTTCGTTGGCATGGCCTTCAAGTCCATGGTCATGCCGAGGAGGGGGGCCTTGCCGAGGGCTTCCACAGCGAGCTCGGATGCGCGGAGATCCCAGGGTGCCGCGGCTTCGGCCACCGCGCTCGCGACCGCCATTGTCGCTGGGTCGGCAGAGCCGAACAGTGCTTCGAGCTTTGTCGCGATGAGGTAGAGGTCCTCGGCATCGAAGGCGGCAGAAGCCTCGGGACTCGGGGCGAAGGAAGCAGCGCGCGCTTGCCGGCCAAAGGACTCGGCGTTGTAGCGCAGGTCCTCGACCTCGAGCTTGGCCCGCGTCCAGACATCCTGGCTTTGGGCGAGCTGGGAATATGACTGGAGTCCCCTCCCGAAATCGATCTCGACGCGCCGCGCCTCCTTTTCGAGGAAGGCGGCCTTGGCCCCTGCGAAGATCGCATCGGCGCTGGATGCAGCCGAAAGCGAGGCGAGGTTGGCCGCACTGAGAAGGCGATCCACCGCGCTCCTCTCGTTTCCTCGCAGCCTCCCCGCGAGTTCGATGGCCCGCAGGCGTTCCGAGGGACTGGACTCGAAGGTCGCCGCGCCGGCAAAGCGCACTGCGCTCGACATCGAGATTACAGGGCCTGCACTGATGAAAAGGGGGGCGGTACCAGAGGCACGGGAGACCGTGGCGCCGGCTCCGGCGCCGATTTTCCAGGCGTAGGCGTCGATGCGCGTCGTGGGAGAGGCGAGCTGGAGGGTTGCTGCCGGGTCGATCTGAATTGTTCCGAGGCGGGCATCGGCTGACCAAGGTGAGACGAACTCTCCCGACCAGTGGGGGCTGGGCGACGAGATGCCCAGGCGGCTTGCGTCGAGGGCGGAGGCAGAGGAGCGCGCATGGTCCGCAGACTCGACAAGACCCTTGAACCAGCCTGTTTCCTCGGCGAAGGCGTGGCACCCGAACAGGGACAACACGATACACGAAACCAGGAGGTTTCCACGTCTCTGTGGCATTCGCACAGACTATTGCATCGCAGCATCGGCCCGCAAGCACTTGCCAAACCCCGATCAAGTCCCGATTATCGAAGCCATGGACGAGAACAATAAAATGGTGGAGACGGTCCTTATCGTCGATGACGATCCGGGCACCGTTCAATACCTCGCTCAAATCACGAAAGCGGCGGGCTATTCAGTGCTCGCTGTCAGTTCGGCGGCGAAGGTGCTTCCCATCCTCAGGGCCAAACGCCCCGACATCGTGCTGCTCGACGCGAGCATTCCCGACATCGATGGCTATGAACTCTGTGCCCGCATCCTGTCGGAGCCCGGCCTGGGCCACACTCCTGTCATGTTCATCACCGGAAATCAACACGTGGAGGATGTCGTACGAGGATTCGAGGCAGGTGCGGTCGACTACATCATCAAGCCGATCAGGAAGGTCGAGTTGCTGGCACGCATGCGAAACCATCTCGATCGCAGGCATTATGAGCGCTTGCTCTCCAAGGAGCGGGAGCGCTTCCGCCTCCTCACGAACAACGTGGCCGAGGTCTATATCCTGTTTGACGCGAGCTTTTCGATGATCCGCTACGTCAATCCCGCCTTCGAGCGCATCTTCGGAGTCTCCTTGGGAAGCTTGCCGGTCAAGGCGAAGCAGTTCTTCGAGCTTTTCGACGAAGCCGAGGCTACTGCCATCGTCGGGCAGATGGAACTCGCCATTGGCTCAGACCGGAGTTTCAGCCGCGAGTCCAGGCTGCGCAGGCCTGATGGCACGCTTCGCTGGGTCTGGTCCCGCGCCTATGCCATCGAGGGCGAGGAGGAGCAGGGCTTTGTCTGCGTCATCGAGGACATCACGGACCGCAAGGTGGCGGAGCAGCAATTGCTCGAGGCCCTCGACAAGGAAGCCAGGACGGCGGGGGCCATCCAGCAGAGTCTCCTCATGAACGAGGCGGAACTCAATGTTCCAGGCGTCGAGTCCATCCTGTTTTCCCGCCCCTCCCGGAACATCGATGGAGACTTCTTTGACGTCTTTCCCTTCGAAGGGGGCTATTCCACCAACTTCGACGTGGTCGTCGGCGATGTCATGGGCAAGGGCATCCACGCGGCCCTCATCGGGGCAGGCGCCAAATCGCGCTTCCTGCGCGCCCATGCAAGCGTCGGGGGCCGCTGTGGGGTCGACCAACTTCCTGAAACCAGCGAGATCGTCGAGTCTGTCGATCGGGCGATGGCCAAGCAGCTGATCGGTCTCGACTCCTTCTTTACCGTCCAGTACATGCGCTTCATGCAGAGTCGCGGCTATCTCGAGTACGTCGATTGCGGGCACATGCCCATCGTTGTCTGGGATGGTGAGGCCTGCTGGGCCTACAAGGGAATGAATCCCCCGATCGGGTTCATGGAGAACCAGATCTTCACCTCCTGCCGGGTCCCACTCCGGCCTGGCAACACGGTCCTCGTGTACTCTGATGGCGTGACCGAGTGTGCGGCCCCGGATGGCGAGCTCTTCGGTGAGACGTGCCTTCTCGATTCGATACGTCGCAACGTGGATCTTGGGCCTACAGGACTGGCCGAGCAGCTCCAGGTCGAACTTGAAGCCTATGCAGACGGCGTAGCCTTTCATGACGATGTGACCCTTGCGGTCTTCAGGATCGGTTCCGAGGGCGGGCCTCCGACCGCACGACTGGATTTCAGCCTTGAGTTGCCGGCTGACCTGGACCTGCTCCAGGATGTGCGGGCTGCAGTCGCGAGGCTGCTCGAAGCCTACAGCATCCCTGAGATCGGTGAGCGCCAACGCGATCTTGCGGTACTTGCCGCCAGCGAGGCCGCCTCGAATGTCATCATCCACGGCCTGGGCAATGACCGCAGCCAGACGATGAAAGTCAGGTTCGAGGCGCGCGATGACTGGTATTCCATCATCTTCCGGTATCAGGGCCGGGACTTCGACTGGACCCGCGACCGCAAACCCTCGGTGCTGGCCCTCGACGAAAGCGGCTATGGCCTGTACATCATCAAGAGCACAATGCGGAGCTTTGTCGTGACGAGGAGCGATACTGGCTCCATCGACATGATCCTTGCAGGGGATGTCAGGAGGGAGCCATGAACGCAGAAAAACACAGGCGTCTCCTGCATGCCTCCGCGCAGGCCGTTGATCTCCTCTTGAAGGAGCGGGATGTCGAAGTTTCCGTTCCTGAAAGCCTGAAGCTCATCGGCGAGGCCGCAGAAGTGGACCGGGCCTCCCTCTTCCTTTGTAGCTATGATGAATCGGGGGAGGGGAGCGCCAGCCTGGCCTTCGAGTGGAATTCGGAGGCCTCTGGATCGCAGGGGAACAATCCGCAATTTCGGGACATTCCCTTCAGCAGGCTTGCAAGCCTTATCGATCGGTTCAAGGAAGGTACCTATTATCATGGTATCCGGGGCGAGACCCCTGATGACGGGGGAGATCGTCTCCAGTCCCGGAGCCTGCGGTCATACCTGGTCCTCCCCATCACGGTGGCCGGCAAGCTCTGGGGCTTTGTCAGCCTTAGTGTCTGCACCAGCGAACGGGAATGGAGCGCTGCTGACAAAGACACCCTTTTTTCGTACACGGCTTCCATCGGATCGGCTGTGGAGCGTTCGGAATCGGAGCGTGCCCTCAATGCTGCCAAGGAGGCGGCTGAGCAGGCGAACAATGCGAAGAGTTTTTTCATAGCAAATGTCTCCCACGAGATCCGGACGCCTCTCAATGCCATCCTCGGTTTCTCGGAGCTCATCTCCGAGCGCATGGCCGATCCCCAGACCCTGCACTACATCAGGGCGATCAAGACAGCGGGGGACA
>JBAXTA010000119.1:0-12236 GCA_037130415.1 Spirochaetota bacterium | reverse complement strand
CACCGATACCGCAGGTCACTGCTTGGGACTAGAATTGGAAACCTTTCCAATGTGTCAATAAATCTTCCCTGAACATGAGAAAACCAACAACTGAGGATCAACCGTTTCTCAGGCGTAGCGACTTCCCGGCTGACTTTCGATGGGGTTGTTCTACCTCCTCTTACCAGATCGAAGGCGCCGTTCTGGAGGATGGTCGCGGCGAATCGATCTGGGATCGCTTTTGTGCCACGCCCGGTCGTATTCGTGATGCCTCCAGCGGCGCCGTGGCCTGTGATCACTACCGTCGTTGGCCGCAGGATCTGGACATGGCCGCCAGCCTCGGCACCAATGCTTACCGGTTTTCCATTGCCTGGCCCCGCATCTTCCCCGGCGGTCGTGGCCGGGTTCCCAACCAGAAGGGTCTGGATTTCTATGCGCGTCTGGTGGACGGCATGCTTGAGCGCGGGTTGGAACCCTGGGGCACGCTCTACCACTGGGATTTGCCGCAGGCATTGCAGGATCAGGGTGGTTGGGCCCATCGCGATACCATCGCGGCCTTTGTGGAGTACACGGGTGTTGTGAGTCGTCATCTGGGCGACCGCATCAAACACTGGATCACACATAACGAGCCCTGGTGCACCGCCCATGGCCATGCTGCGGGCATCCTTGACCTCAAGGCTGCTCAGGACCGTCTGGGCGCCAAGAAGGGAAGTCACAATTAGAGACGCTATCAGGGAAAGGTATATCCTCTTCATCTTGACCTCCTTATGAATTGCCAGGCGACATGAGCTTTATCAGATCAGGCGAAACCGAAGACATAAGGTTGGTAACCGTCGGACTCAGCACAGCTGTCGTGCTGTTGTAGAGGCTAGTCCCACCTATTGCCGACGTATCGCCGTTGATGGCTGCCCAAAGGATTGCTGCCTTGATATCGACAGATGGATGCGGATTGACCCACCCTGCCGCTGGCTCGATCGAGGCGACGCCAATGGAGATCAGGGCGTAGGAGGCTGTATCTGCGGTGGAGCCGCCGGAGACAGGAAGGACGGGAAGGGATTCACCGCTGTCTGTTATGGCCTGAAAGCTAGCCGCCGCGTTGGAAAAGGAAGTGATGATCTGAATGAAGGCCTCGCTCGGCTCGGACTTCGGATCGAGCATGTCCGGCTGGGCATTGGCAGGTATGATTGCGTTCACGACCTGTGCGATCAAAGCCGCCGTTTTTTCAGCATCCGTCTGAGGCTGGGCGTCTCGGCTCGTCGGGGTAGTGAAAATGGCTATTGCATTGGGCAGACTGTCAATGACCTTCCTTGCATCGGAGGTCTTGATCTGGATGGTCGCGGCCAGAACCAGGTCAGAAGCAGTCACGGCATGGCTCTTCAGGGCCGCAATGAGGTCGGCCACTTTCGGCTGAATGCCTGCGACATAGTTCGGGACATTACTAAACAGGGTATCTAATGCTGTCGCGATCTGATCCTGAGTCAGCTGCTCATAGAACGTAGGCGAACTCAAGGCTCCTGCCTTGATGTCCGCTGATGTCGAAAGGTTCGCTGCGGCCGCGTCGTACTGGCCAAGCCCGGCAGCCTTGAAAGTGTTCGTGAAAAATTCCTCCGAACACGAAATAAATCCCATTCCCATTGCTGCTACGAGCAGGGTTAAGGTCATCTTCCTCATCGTTTGCACCTCCTATGGTAAAGCCGACAAACGGAACGCCTATAACAATATCGCAAAGCTACCGCTATTCAAGGTTGAAGGAAAGCGAATCACTCCCCTGCCAGGAAAGCAGCCTCGAGATCAAGCCCTGCAAGATCCGCTGCCAGTCGTGCCGGAGTATCCTCCGTAGCCTGCAGGTCATTCCGCAGGATGCCTCCCGCACGCGGCCCGATTCGCGGCGTGAAGGACTTTCCCCTGCTGCCAGGGGGAACACCGAGCCTGCACCGGATCGAATGACCTCCCACAATGTCTGCGGGAAGACCGCGTAATGCGACCTTCAGATAATTCTCCGTGGTCGCGTGCGGGAGTCCCGCCACGGTGCGCGGGCCTGCAGTCTCCACCACCGCCTCGACGACGCGGCCTTCCTGCCGGCCGATGTATGCGGTCCGGCCAACACGTGCGAGTTCGCCTAACCTTCTTGCCCGCTCGCCTGCGACGCGTTCAGGAACCTTGGGAAGCAGTTTCAAGGCTGCGGTGCCAGGTCGCGCGGAGAAGGGAAACACGTGGATCCAGGAGAAGGCGCACTCCTGTGCGAGCTCAAGGCTTTCGGCGAACTCCGGGTCTCCCTCGCCAGGGAAGCCCGTGATCATGTCGGCAGCGATGAAGGGGTCGTCCCTGACCCTGCGGAGCTCCCCACAGGCACGGAGGACTGCCTCGCGGCGATACCCGCGCGCCATGGAACGGAGGATGGAATCCGAACCCGACTGGACCGGAAGATGGATGTGGGGTCTGACCCTCGGATCGGCGAAGGCGTCAAGAAAGTCAGCATTGATACCTTCTGGCTCATAACTCGAGAGGCGGAGAGCAATGGAGGAAGTACCCTCAAGGAGGGCACGGAGGAGGCCAGGAAAGCGGATGTCGCCATCACGGTACTGGAAGAGGTTGACGCCGGTGAGCACAGCCTCCGCCTTGCCAGCCTCCTCGAGACGACGGAGGCGCGACAGGACCTCTGCGACCGGTAGGCTCCGCGCGGGTCCACGCGCAAGGCAGACCCGGCAGTACGAACAGCGGTTGTCACAGCCATCCTCGATCTTGAGCGAGGGCCGCGAATGGAAGGAGAACTCCTCGGGGAGGAAGGCGAAGTCATCCTGGCTGCGGCCGGAACCGGCGGCAGCCCCAGACCCGGCTTCCGCTTGCAGGACCTGGCGCTTCCAGGCGAGGACCGCGTCGAGGAGGTCGCCATGGCCCTGAGGCTCCGCCGAAAGGAAGGCGGCCAGCGTCAAAAGGGCAGCTTTCATATCTCCAGGCACGATCACTGCGCGCTCGTGGAGGCCCGCGAGCGCCTCGGCCTCGAGCTGGGCGTAGCAGCCGGTGACGAGGACGACGGCGCCTGGCCCCGCTGCGAGGGCCTGCCGTACGAGACGCCTGGCCTTCTGCTCCGCCTTGCCCGTGACCGTGCACGTGTTCACAATTACGAGGATCGGGCCGCCGTCAGGGAAGACCGCAGTTCCCCGCTGGCCGCTTTCCGTCCGACCGCCTTGTACCCGGGCGCCTGCAGCGCGGAAGCTGTCGGCAAGTGACTCGGTTTCGAGCTGGTTGAGCTTGCAGCCGAGGGTGTGGAAGGCGACGCGGAGTTCCACGTCCACTAGCCCCGGAGGCGCACGAGGATACGCGACTTGCCCACGATGGCGTCCTCGAGGCGCGGATCGATCCGGAGCGCGGCCTCGTAGCTGGCGAGGGCCTGCCTGAGATCACCTGTGCGTTCCTGGGCCCAGGCGAGGCGGGACCTCCAGCGTGCGTTGGACGGCTCGTACTGGAGGGCTGCGGTAAAAGCGATGTCCGCATGTCCGTAATGGCCAAGCCGGATGTAGATCTCCCCGGAATGGAAATACGCGGAGCCTGCCCAGGGTCCCTCGGAAAAGGCGTCAAGGTAGAGCTGGAACCACTTGAGTGCAGGCTCGTTGACACCCTGGGCATAGAGTCCCTCGCCGATCAGCTCGGCGAGCCTTGCGTCACGCTTGGTCTGGTAATAGCGGCTGGCGTAGGTGACAGCGTCAGCCGACCGGCCCATCAGCACGAGACTCTGGCAGAGGAGGACCTGGGCCTCGACATCGTTGGGATTCGACTGGATGGTATCGAGGGCAAAGGCGCGGGCATCGTCAAAGCGACCTGCACCGAGGAGGGATAGGCCTTTTTCGCGGAAACCCTGGGCCTGCGCCAGCAGAGGAAGAAAGAGGAGCACAAAAAAAGGAAGGCCTCGAGCCCTGGAGCGGAAACGCAGGAAGGAGCCAGGGCGCTCCGGGAGGACGCTCAGACGACCTGGCTGCCGTCGTCGTCGGACAGCGCCATCCTGCAGGTACCATTGAGACGGCAGCCTGTTTCCATCGTAACCTTGGGCGCGGCGATGTCCCCGGCTACGACGCTGGTGGAAAAAAGGTCGATCCGCTCGCGCGCGACGATATTACCCTGGACGCTGCCCTTTACCGAAACGACGATGGCCTGGATGTCAGCCTCGATCCTCGCGCCCTCATCTATATACAGCTCGCTTTCGGAAGTCAGCGAACCCTTTATGCGCCCCTTGATCATGAGGGGCTTCTTCATCGAAATCGTGCCCTCGAACTCGACATCGGAAGCGATGACGGTATCGATCTGCTCCTCGTCGATGGCGCTGATCTGAACTTCGGTCATGCAAGCAGTCTATTGGCTCGCGGCAGGGCTGTGCAAGCGGGAGAAAATAGCTGCCAGTGACTCGGGGGAGAGGGCCTCCGCCCGTATCGAGGGGTCGATGCCAAATTCAGCGAGGAGGGCCGAAACCAGGTCACCGGAATGCCCTGCGGCACCGAGGTTGTTCCGGAGGGTCTTCCTGCGGGAAGCGAAGGCGCTCCGGACAAAGCGGGAAAAGGCCCGGCGCTCCTGGGGGAGGACGGGATCGGGCCGGCTCTCCATGACGACGACCGAGCTCGTGACGCGGGGAGCGGGCCAGAATGAACCACCAGCAAGGTCGAAGGCGAGGCGAACGCGGCAGACGGAGGCGCAGAGCACCGTAAACGACGAGTAGTCTTCGGTACCCGGCTTCGAGACCATGCGACGGGCGGCCTCCTTTTGCACCGTGAAGACCATGCGGCGGGCAAGGACTCCGCCCTCGAGGAGGGCCGCGATGATGGCAGCCGCAGCGCTATACGGAAGATTGCCGAAGATCACGGCGGGAAGGCCAGCAGCATCGAGCTCAGACTTCCAGGTGTCCAGGAAGTCCCCCTCGACCAAGCTGAAGTTTTCTTCCTGGCCGAAAACCCGGCAGAGCAGGCGCGCGAAGCCATGGTCTATCTCAAAGGCGGTCACCCCGAGTCCCGCATCGAGGGCCATCGCCGTCATCGCCCCGATGCCGGGGCCTATCTCCCAGATACGCTCCCCTGCGGCCGCACCTAGTTCCGCAAGGATCTTCGCGCGGGCGCCGGGATTGACCAGGAAGTTCTGCCCGAAGCGCTTGGACATCGCCAGGCCCTCGAAATCGAGGAGGCGGGAAAGGGAAGCTGGTGCGTCATAGTCCGGCCTTTCGCCGGGAAGGAGGGCTGGCATGGGGGCGGAAGGCGCGGCTTTCGACATGGGACAGACCATATATCAAGGCAGCGAAAATGACCACAACGATGGCTAGAGCCAGACGCGGACCGATATCAGCGAGCGCGAGCGAGGGCAGACCCGCGAAAAACCGCATCGAGAGCGAGAGGCAGTCGAGGAGGAAACCCTCGACCGGAGCAGTGACAAAGACGGCGACTGGGACGAGGGCGACCACGAGGGTGCCGACCAGCCCGAAAATCATCAGGAACTCGACCAGGGGGCCAGTCAGGACCGTTGCAAGGATGCCGACTGGCTGGAAGACGCCGAAATTGAGGGCTATCCAGGGAGCGGTGGCAGCCTGTGCCGCAAGGGCAGCCGCCAGGGCACGCGCGAGCGGAGGCGGACAGAAGGGCGCAAGCGCGTGCTCGAAGCGCGGGGACAGGACGGCAAGGCCCGCTACCGCCAGGTAGGAGAGGGCAAAGCCCGCCTCCCGGAGGCTCTCTGGCGCTATGATGGCATGAACCACGAAGCAAAGCCCCAGGAGGGCTCGCCCCTCCTGGGGGCGGTCACCGAGGGTCGCCAAGGCGCCGAGGGCAAAGGATACAAGGGCGCGGAGCAGGGAGGGCCCTGGTCCCACGACAGCGGTGTAGGCAGCCACGAGGATGAGGGCTGGCACGAGGGCCCGCCGCCTGCCGATGAGGGGCCCGAGCAGGGTTACCAGGCCTGCGGCGATGAGGGCGAGATGCTGGCCCGAGAGGGCGAGCACGTGGGCGCAGCCCGCGTTCTTGAAGGCTGCGGCGTCTACCGGAGAGAGCCCATCCGTCCAGCCCGACAGGAGGGCCAGGAGGAGGCCCCGCCGGTCTGCAAGCCTCTGTTCATGCGGGTCGGCAGGCACCGCGGCAGGCACCGCGGCAGGCACCGCGGCCGGGGCCGCCGCCTGGGTGGCCGGCCGCCGCGTTCCGGGGAGGGCCGCGAAGGAGGACGGGGGCGCAGCCGCAGGGGGGCCCGCGGGGGCGGCCGGAGGCTCGAGAACCCGCCCGATCGCTGCGAGGAAGGCCTCGCGGACAGCCGAACGAAACTCCGCAAGCTCGCTTCCCCTGTCCAGGATTGCCAGGTCCCGGCTGTCAGCCACGAGGAGGCCCGGGCTCGCTACCCTTCCCCCGACCTGGACACGGCTCCCCGAAGCCAGGGGCTTCCCCCCTCGTACAAGGACCCGGAGCGCCCCGTAGCCATGAGAAGGCAGGGTGGATTCACCGTAGCCGCTCATTCCGGCTCCCGCGAGGCGCAGCCGCCCCACTTCGAGGTCGAGGATCCTGAAGTTGTTTCTCGCCGGCCGCGAATCGGAAACAAGCCGACCCTCGACGCCCACGATGCAGAGCGCCCGCAGCCCCGCGGACCGTGCCTCGCCGGCAGTAGCCGCACTGATACCTGGAGCCGGCATGGCTCCGACCGGTGGCTGCCCTGCCTCCCAGGCGGCAAGGACCAAGCCGAAGACTGCGCCAATGGCGAAGGCTCCGAGCTGCGTGAAACGGAAGCCCTTGCAAGCGGCAAGCCGGAGTGCAATGACCGCTATGATGAGAAGGACCGAGGAAGCCCAGAGGATCCGCCAGCCGAGAAAGAGAGGATAAAAGCCTGCCGCCGTGCCGAGGGCGAACCACCAAGGGGGAACGAAGCGGACGGGGAGCCTGTCGAATAATGCCTTCACCTTGCCTCCGATGGGGGTCGGAGCTTTTCAAGGTTCCAGGATCACTGGTTCCGCGAGCCTACCACTTGAGCTTCTGCAATGCCGCCCGAGCGGCGTTCTTCACCGACTCAGGATAGCGGAGGTAGCCCACGTAGAGCAGGTAGTCAAAGGCCACCTTGTCGCCGAGGTTGCCGAGGGCGTCGATGACTCCGAGGAGCAGAGCCTCGTCGAAGGGTTTACTGGCCTCGGTCTGGGCATTGATCAGCTGGAGTTGCAGGGCCAGAGCCTGGGCAGCATCGGTGGAACCCATGACTCCAAGGCAGGACACGGCGTCCAGCAATTCGGAAGCCGCGCCCTTGCCGTCGTTATACTCTGCCAGGAGAATGCGGAAATTCCTGATTGCCAGGGGGGCTGCCTTCTGCCACCTGAGCTCGCGGATCATGCTGGTCGCCTTGGCCCTAAGTGCGTGGATCGAGACAAGGTCAGCGCTCGCCTCCCCCGCCCAGGCGAGTCCCGCCGAGAGCGCGGCTTCTGAAAGGCGGCCCCGGTCGTCCGCACCGAGGGCGCTCCCGGCCAGTCCAATGTCGAGGGCGGCTGCCTTTTCGACCGGCGTTCCCTTGGCCAGGGCATCCTCGAGCCAGGTCCGGAGATCGCCCCGGATGGCTACCATCGAAGCGACCGACTTGGTAGCGATGGCCGGGTTCGGCGCGGCCACCGCCGCCGAGAAGAGGACAGGCCAGGCGCCCGTATCTTTCATCGTCCCGAGGGCCTCGACCGCAGCTTCAAGCGCAGCGTATTCGGGAGTACCGCCAGACCTGTACTGGGCGAGCTGGGCCTGGGAAAAGACGACGAGGTCGGTCACAGTCTTCGGTATGCCACTGCCCGCCTTGGCATAGGCAGCAACCGCAGCTGCCCGCACCTCGATGTCGCCCGGGTAGATCTGGAAAACGCTCCAGATATCGGGCGCTCCCTTGGGCCAGGCGCTCTCCCCGGCTTTTTTCACGGCGAGGAGAGCCAGGTCGCGGAGTTGGGAGTCCCCCGCCAGCAGGGCTGCGTTGTCAAGGACAAAGCGCATCGCCGTATCGTAGAGCGGCCCCAGGTCCTGACCGACAGTGACCTTGCCGGCCTCCTTGATGAGCTCGAGCTTCGTCGTGAGGCTCGACCGCACGAAATTCCGCTGGTAGGTGAGTATCACCGACGGGGAATCCTGGGCTGTGGCCATTCCGGTGCAGGGAAACAGCAGAGCAAGCAACAATATCTTGAGTTTCATCCGACCCCCTGGACTAGTACGCACGCAGCCTAGCCCTCCGCTTCAGTTTGTGGATTTTTTGTGACAGCATTTGCACCGTAGACAAAGGTCCGTATGGCATTCCGGGTCCTGGGGCTTGGAGGAACCGCCAGGATATGGAGGGTGGACTGGTTGGCGTCGCGGTTGAAATCGATGCTCTTGACCGTACCGCTCATCACGATCTGCCGGCTACCAAGGGCAAACTGGGCCTTCACGAGGAGTCCCTCCTTGGCCTTCCCTCCGATGGCGATGGCAAAACCGTCCTCGGAGAGGTCAGCGAGCCGGGCACGATAGCCTGGCTGGAGTTCGGGCTTCTCGAAGGCCCCCTCGATGCGCTTGAGGATGTAAAGGTAGGCGGGAATGGTCGTCTTGGCGCGCACCGACTTTCTCTTCTGCGTACGGAGGAGGGATTCAGAATGGGCGATATGGATCACCGGCACACCTCCCATGCGGAGGTCGTCGAGTACAAAGGAATCAAACACATAGCCCGCGTCGTCCCTGCGCCAGAAATACACGGAAACCTTCCTGCCATTCCACAAGAAGCCGGCAGGCAACCTCACTCCAACCGGCCAGGAGACAACAAGGAAACGCTGGTTGTTGCTGACGACGGTCGCGTGGAAGACACCGAGACCTTCCACCAGGATACGCATGCGCTGCCCGAGTGGCATCTGGCGGGTCGATTTGACGCCCTTCTGGTAGCGGGGCTTCTCGAATTCGAGGCGTTTGCGCATGCCATACAACTTGTCGAGGAGGCCTGAAAGCTCCTTGCTGCGCTCCACGTCTGAGCCGCCTATCGCGGCTATCGCGCGGTCGAGTTCCAGTGCCGAAAAGAACAGCTTTCCGGGATCTTCGAGGTTCGCAGAGACGGCAGCCTCATGAAGCCTGCCTGCCTCCATTGGGGATAGGCCGTTCTGGAGCGCCTTCGCCATGAACTCGAAGATGGACATCCTCTTGCCCCCCTTCACAAAAAGGGCAAGCGTGACGAGTGCGAGGACAAGCGCCACGACAATGATGATTGCAAGCGACGACATGATCCCTGGATTTCCCGCTTTCACAGTCTGACGGAATGGGCGGTCCCACAGGACCCTGATCCCAGTATACACCTACCAGCGTCAGCGGCAAAATAGAGGCGATGGAAATATCCGGCTCTGGATGGCTGCTGCAGACATGGAGGCACGATGGTGGAATTGCCTGACAATTCCGGAGATGGACCGAGGGTGGACAGGTCTGCCCTCGCCGAGGCTGGCCTCCTGTACCTCCTTCTCTGGCTGAGATTTCCACCTGCCGCTGTCGGAGCTTCCCCCCCAGGCCCCGACAGCCCTTCCTATCACCTCGCCCTCATCGCCGCCCTCCTGCCATGCTGCGCCTACATCCTGTTCCGCATGCTGCGCTCCGAAGGCCTTTATGGCTTCTGCGTCGAAGCCAGGGTGAAGCCGCGCGATATGGCGGGAGCCGTGATCCTCGCCCTCCTTCTCGGACTCCTGGCATCCCTCCCGGCCCTCCTGTCACGGCTTTTAGGTGCCGCAGGGTTCCCCGGTTCAGCCAATCCCCTCCTCGACTCCCTGGGGCGACCCACGCTTTCCCCCTGGCTTTTCCTGCCCCTCGTCGCGTTGGCTGCCCTGGCCACCGGCTATGCCGAAGAGCTTTTCTTCCGTTTCTGGTTACCCCGCCGCTTGTCGCAGGGCGGCCTCGGGGAAGCAGCTTCCATTGTCCTCTCTGCCCTGATGTTCGGTGCGGCCCATGGGAACCAGGGCCCCCTCGCTGCAGTCGTCGCAACTGCCATGGCGGCCCTCCTTTCGCTCCGGAAGCGCGGCGGCGGCAGCTGGCACGAACTGGCGCTCGGCCACGCCCTCTACGACTTCGCCGTCCTCATGATGGTCCTCTATCCCCAGGGCCTGGGCTTCGCGTAAGATCGCCGCATGCAGCAAAGCGACCGCTGGAAACGCCAGGTTTCCGAGACCCTGAAACGCCTCGGTGCAGCTCCCCCGGCACGACGGGCCGAGGCCCTCCGCGACCTGGCCGCCCAGGGTTTCCGCAACCTGCCCTCCGATTTCATCGAAGCCCTCTTCATGGGCTTCGCTGCGCGCCTTTCGGGCGAACCGGAGGCTGCGGGCGACTGGCTCGGTGCCATCGGGAGCATACTCCTTATGGACTATGACGATACGCCCCTGTCCCCCGAGGACTGGGCTTCGCTCCGCGACGCCCTCCGTGACGCATCGGGCGAACTCGACCTCGAACTCCTCACCTATGCCATGGCCCTCGTCGTCGAACGGGGACTCCTGTAGTGGGCGACTGGTTCGAGGATCCCGCCATCTGGGAGAGGTTTGCCTTCGTCATGTTCGACGGCACGCGCTGGGGCGAGGTGCCCGCCGTCATCGACGGGATCGACTCCATCCTGGCGAGGGAGGGAGCCCGCCGGATCGGGCCTGGCACCCGGGTACTCGACAGCTGCTGCGGACCAGGGCGTCACAGCCTCGAGCTCGCCAGGCGCGGCTGCCAGGTAACCGGGGTCGACCGATTGGAGTCCTACCTCGAGGCCGCACGGGAAAGTGCCCAGGCCGACGGCCTGTCCATAGCCTTCGTCAATTCCGATGTCCGCGACTTCGAGGAGCCCCAGGCCTTCGACCTCGCCATCAACCTCTTCAACAGCTTCGGCTACTTCGCCACGCGCGAGGAAGATTCGACCTATCTACGAAGGCTTAAGACCTCCCTCGCTCCTGGCGGTGCCCTCATCCTGGACTTCATCGGCAAGGAGTGCGCGATCCGCGACTTCATCGAGGGTGAGAGCTTCGAACGCGAGGGCCGGCAGGTCGTCACCGGCTATTCGGTCGGTGGGCCCTGGGAATACCTGGACAACAGCTGGGCGGTGATCGAGGAGGGCCAGACCTTCGAGAGGCGCTGGCGCCAGCGCCTCTATTCCGCTGTCGAAATCGGCTACGCCCTCCGCGGCGCCGGCTTCGACGGAAGCATCAATTTCTACGGATCGCCCGAGGGCAGCCCCTACGACGAGAATGCCCAGACGCTCCTGGTCGTGGCGCGTGTGGGGGCTTAGCGCCCCGCGTCCACCCTCATGTACCTGCTGACTGGCCCCCCGCAGATCGGGCAGGCAGGGCTGGGCAGCGACAGGAGCGTCGAGCCGCAGCTCGTGCAAACATAGTAGTCGACGGGGGTCGATTCGATCTGCTTCGCCATCATCCCGAAAAACAGGCCCGAACCCTGCACAAGCTGCTGGATGAGTTCGCGGTGCTGCTTCTCGGCCGCCCAGGAATGGCCGAGGTCATCAATCGCAGCCTGCAGGCCCTCGGGCTTCACGCGGCCAAGAAAGGCCGGATAGCGGACATCGATCTCGTCGAGTTCCGCCTTCGAGGCGCGGTTCAGGTTGGTCTTGGTATCAGCGACCGTCACATCGGGCAGCCTGTCGTCGGTCGCAACGCCAAGTCCTCCGAGGATCTGCCTGAGGTTGCCCGCGTGCACACCCTCCGAAGCCGACAGCGCATCGGCGAGCTGTGCGATGTGCGGATAGCCCTCCTTGAGCGCCTTCTTCGCATAGGCGGTGTAGAGGGCGTCAGCGAGCTCTTCGCGGGCAAGCAGCTCCAGCAGCACCGAGACCGTCTCCGGGTAGCCGCCCTGGGAAAAAGCCAAAGGACAGGGGAATGCGAGACAGGCGGCCAATATGATAATTAGGACTTTTTTCGGCATCATGCGCCTCCTACCACGCCGAGCCTCACAAGCCCGTCATAGACGAACTGGACCGAAAGCCCGGACAAAAGGAGTCCCATGATCCGCTCGATCACCGACACCCCCGTCGTGCCGAGCGCGCGGAGGATGAGGGAACTCGCAGACAGGCTCGCGAACATGGCTGCAAGGCAGAGCACGACCGACCCGAGCAACATGAGGGTAGTCGTGACGTAGGGAGTCGGACCAGAGGCGAATACCATTATGGTGGTGATCAGGCCCGGTCCGGAAATGTAGGGGATGGCCAGTGGAAAGACCGCGATCGACTTCGCATAGTCAGCCTCCTCCTCCAGGCTCGAACTCCTTGAGCGTTTCGGCTGCCCGAAAAGCATCTCGATGGAGATC
>JBAXTA010000118.1:0-12282 GCA_037130415.1 Spirochaetota bacterium | reverse complement strand
CAATATTATAGGAGCTTATTCGTCTACTATGTTTGCGGATACACGAGGTCTGAACATACGGGAACTCGACTGATTCAGGAGGGACAGGCTATCTTAGCACTAATACCTGGATGGGTACAAAGTACAAGATCGGTTCTAATGGATCTGTGCTCAAGTTCGGTTTTTTCCCAAAAGCAAAGACGTATACCCAGTATAACTACACCCTCGATGCAAATGGCAACTACACCTTCGATGCCAATGGCTACTATAAGTACACCACTGCAGTTGTCCCGCTCCATGTGACCTTCGCTCTTTACAAGGCGGACAGCAGCTCGAATTATGGCTACGATTCCAGTTGGATGCAAACTACGTACTACGATGGACCGGGATCGCTAGTGGCTTACACTGACTCGGTTGCTGTGAACACTGACAGTGGAGCCATGGAGATTGATTTGGCTTCAGCATCAGGGACTTCAATAACCGCTGGCGATTACTGGATCGTAGCTAATGTAGATGGCTGGATGTCCGTATCGGCAAGCTCTACCTACAGTGAGCGACAGAGCCAGACATGGGCTACCTATGGCAGTGCCCCACCGGCAACATTTTCTGCAAATGGTGGGTACGTATATCCCAATTTTTACCAAGCCTTTGATTTCTACTTGAATATCAAACCTTAAGGACTAAATGGTATTAAGGAGGGTGGCGGTTTCGTCACCCTCCTGTTTTATGAAGCTGGATATAGGTATTAAATAATGATAGACTATTGATTGGAAGCAGCCATATGAAATTGCAGCGTGAACAAGCCTTTCAGGAATTGATTAATCAATATGAATGCTGCTATATGAAAATATATCCGCTGTGTAGGCCATTTTGAGTAGACCATCGGATTCATCTCAGGAATTCAATCGACCTGGCGAAGGACACTTATGCTCCTGTATTTGATGCGCAGATGAGCGAAATCTAAAAAGACGTTACTCTGGCATCAACGACAAGGGAATCGCACTAACAACGGCTTCTGTTCCTGTTGCTGGAATGCGGGGAAAGCAAAAGGACTGGCGCACATTCTGCTGGGTTGCGGTTTGAAATAAAGTCAGCAGTTTATATTTGGCACTTTTATTTGTTTGTTGCCTTTGATTTGCGCTCTTGGAGTTGTGCTACTCGAGATGTTCTATATAGATATTAATATATTCTTACACTCTAGCTTGAACTTTCACAAACGCTTGCCAGCAAAGCTTTGCGCGATATATTATGCGTCAGGTTTACATCTACATTCGGTGGCTAGCCGAGGCAGTTGCTTGGCGGCCTTTTAAGCTGGAGGTTGCAATGAGAAATCGGGGAGCTTCGTTCAGGAGATGGGGCCTGGTAGCCCTTTCCGTTCTGCTGGCGATGGCGTTCGCAGGTTGCCAATTGCTTTTAGGCGCAACCACTACAACCAGACCCCCGGTAGCTGACGCGGGAGGTGATCAAGCTGACATTACGCTCGGTCAGACGGTCACCCTTGACGGCTCCAATAGCACAGGCACATCGATAACCTATGCGTGGACGCTTACAGTTCCACCGGGATCTAAAGCAAAACTGAGCTCCAAGACCGTCAAAAGTCCGACCTTCAAGCCGGACCTTATTGGTGTCTACACGGCTACGATCACGGTCTCTGACAGCAAAGGCAACAAAGACCACAACATGGCTACCATTACCGTTAGCCAGCCTGCTGGCTATTATCAGGCTCCGACCAGCCCGGCTGTGACAATAGCCAGCGGAAGCCTTTCCCTTACATGGGTTGCCGCGACCGATCTTTTGGATACCCCGGCAGATACCTACCAAATCTGGCGCTCTACTACAAAGACCGGCACATATATCGAGTTTACTACCAAGGATTCTGACCCTACCGATCTTGTTTACACCCAGACAATTGCGGCGACGGCAACCTACTGGTTCAAGATCAAGGCGGTCTTTGGCTCGGGGGACAGCGCTGGCGTGAGTGAGTACAGCGTCGCGGTCGAGGCTGCAGGTAAAACCTTCACCCTCGCCAATGCGACCTTGCTTGCCTCTACCGCGTCAGCAGCAACCTGGAATTCGATCACCCTGACCTGGACGGCAGCAGCCGGTGCTACTGGCTACGATCTTCAGCGCGCGACCGTTTCTGGTGGACCTTATATAAACGTAGCCTCCGCAGTTGTTGGCACGACCTACATCGATGCCACCAGTCTGACTGCAAAGACAGACTATTATTACCAGATTCGTGCCTTGGCCACTGGCAGTACGCCAACCGCATGGTCGGCAGAAGCCAAAGCTTCGACAGTCGATAAGCCAACTGCAACCGCATTGCCCGCAGCTCCAAGTGCTGTCAGTGCCGCTTCGCCGACCTCCAATAGCCTTAGCATATCCTGGACCCTTGTTGATACGACGGTCCTCTACTTTGAAGTTGCTTCCAGCCCGACCAACGACGCCGCCGCCATATGGACGACAATTGCACAGCAGGCGGACGCTGTTACTGCTTCGCCCTTTGTCGCTAAGGGTCTCCTTTCGGACAAGACCTATTATTTCAGGGTCCGGGCGGTCAATGCCAAGGGCATCGGTCCCTGGTCGACAGTCAGCGCCGCCATCAAGACAAGCGCTGCAGCTGCTGCAACAGCGGCTCCCAGCTCTGCGCCGACGCTCATGACAGGGAGTATTTCCCAGACTTCGATCCAGGTTACATGGATCGGTCTTGCCGATGCGAAGACCTACCAGGTCCAGTATAAGGGCGGCACAGTCACAACGATGACCGATGTTCCTGGCGCCACCGATACATCGATGTTCAGTGCAACGGTCACGGGACTCACTGCCAATACCAGCTATTCCTTCCAGATCCGTGCCAAGAACACGTTCGGCAACGGTCTTTATAGTACAGCTGTTGCTTTCAAGACGCAGGCAGCCATTGCCGGACAGACCGCGCCTGGCGTGCCACAGATGGTCCGCTTCGACAGCCAGACCCCAAGCTCCTTCCACGTTTCGTGGAACAAGGCTGCCGGTGCCAGCTACTATACGGTCACTGTCAAGAAGACCGGGGCGACTGCAGCAAGCCAGGATATTGTCCAGACCGTGAATGATCCAAGCACCGATACAACTTTTGCTAGTCTCTTGGCTGCAACGACCTACCAAGTGACGGTAACTGCCGTGAACGGCGCGGGTTCGACCCCAGCAACAGCGACAAGCGTCACAACCTTGGCTGCCAATGGTGCTACCTATGCACCGACTGCTCCGACGAACCTACGCGTGAGTCCCGGCGCCATGGCTGCGTCCATCACTCCCAACCCCACTGGCACCAATACTGCCACCACTCCAATAGCAGGTAATACTACAACCACTGGCACCACTCCAATTGCTGGCACCACTCCAATTGCTGGCACCACTCCAAACGCTGGCACCACTCCAAACGCTGGCACCACTCCCGGCGCTAACGCCCCCTCCTACGCGGCGGTCAGCTGGATGGCCTCCTACAACTGGAGCCCCAATCAGGGTAACTACTACACTATCTATCGGAAGGGCCAGTACGACTCGATCTGGCAGTACTCGGGCCAGACTGACCAGTACTCCACAATGTTCAATGACTACAATAATCTGAACCCGGGAATGACCTACCAGTACAAGGTTGTTGCCACCAACGTCTTCCCGACCATATCCATGTCGAGCCCCGATTCCGCTCTCTTCAGCTACACGGTAGCCAATGGCATCACTCCGATCCTGAGTGTCATGTCTAATGGTTATGGGGGCATAACTCTCTCGTCCGCCTACAATGGCCAGGTCGTCAGCTCCGATATCTCTATCTCTACTAATGGGGGGGTGAATTACACTCCTGTGACGACGGTCTTTGGTTCGGACGTCTGGTACACCTTCTATACGAGCGACCTGCCGACCCTTCCAGCTGGGCAAAACAGGTACTGGTTCAAGGTCCAGTCCTACGACAGCAATTACAATTCCGCATCATCGCAGATCGACTACTCTCCGCCTGTGGTCTCGACGACCACCGTTCCCGTGACAATTGTTGTCCAGTAAGGAGGATGGGATGAAAACAACCCTTAGACGTTTCGCGCCCCTCGCCGCTATCGCAGTGACGGGGCTGCTCATCAGTGCCTGTGCGAGCCCCGGTGCGGGCTCTGCCCTGACCAAGGCAAGTGTTGTAGCCACCGTGCCTGTGACGATCAACCTGAAGGGCATGAATCAGGGCTTGTCCGCAGTGCTGGCTTCTCGCCTGCACTCGAACTCGCGAGCCATGATGTTCGTGACTCGTTATGACATTGCGATTGAGAATACGAACACCAGCGATTGGACCTACCCTGACGCAGTTCCCCAACCTGGTGATCCGGGTAATAGCAAGCCTACGATAATTAATCTTGCGCCTGGAACTGCCTACAATATTTTGATCACAGCCTACAATAGTGGCTATGACAGCTATCCTGTTTCCATTGGTTACGCTAAGTCGTTTACGCCGACTCAGGGCGGCGACAACTATGTCAGCGTGAATCTCACGCCGTATAGCCCGGAGCTTTGGACCAGCCCCTCCTCATATCCTGCGGCCGCTGCTCATTTGATGCCGACTGACAATTGGTACCCACCACTACCGATCAGCAGTACGATCGTTCCCGACGGAAGCAAGCTCTATGCTACCAACATGGCCTCGGGGGACACTTCGGGCGGAGAACGCTGGTATGAAGTAACTGTTCCCGATGGCAGCCCCGACACGATGACCATCACCATCGATCCCCAGGTGAATGGTCTAAATGATCCCAACGCGATCATCCTTGCCGCGACCTTTGATTCTGCGGGCGGTCAACTCGGGGGCTTCGCGATGAGCCCGAACCTCATTTTCTCAACCACCAGCAGCAGCAGCGATCCGACGGTTGATGGGAGCAAGCCTTCCACTGTTACCTTCTCTGTTGGCGTCACTCCTGGGGATACTTTCTACCTTGGCTATTTGGTCCTTACCATGGGGGGAACTATCGGAGGTACCGCTGGATATGACGAGGTGCAGATCACCGCATCCACGCCAGTTCTTTCCGATGACTCTTATGAATCCTCTACGCTTGGCGGCTACACCTTTGAGAATGATGCGTCCTGGGGTGCCTACGTTTTCGATCAGTCCTTGACAAGCAGTTCTCCAATTAAAATAGAGGCCAAAGCTTACGATCCCGACTGGTATCAGTTCTCGGCCATCGCAGGCAAAACTTACAAAGTCAGCCTCCATACAGGATGGACCCTTCCTGTTGCCTCGTTGGGTTGGGATGCTAATGGGGTCAATGGCGAGATCAAGGTCCAGCTTCAGGACATCAACGGTGACATGATGAATGTACCGGCCAAGGATATGAGCAACAAAAATGTGAAAAGTCTGATGCCTGATGGGAGTTCTGGCAACTTTAGCTTTGTTCAGGATCAGTGGATCACCTTCACGGCTCCTGCGGGCTCTAGCGGTGCCTATTACCTGGGCGTAACGCTGAATGGTCGAGGTACGCCAGGCTTCCCCATCCTTGGCGGAGACTACACCGTAACTGTCTCGCAGCAGCCTTGATCTAGCGAGAAGCTTTAAGCGCAAAGACCGCAGCCTTCGGGTTGCGGTCTTTTTTTCTTCGCCCGGCAGGGTGCGCATCGAGCCCATCCTGCTCGAAGAGGACCGCGACCAGTCCGGCCTCCGTTCCTCGCCTCGATAGGCAGCTATGCGATCGTCGTGTCGGGCTAGATGAGCCGCGCGCTGCGAACTTGCGCGGCAGTCTATACTCGAAGAATATTATGAATATGCTGCAACGTTCGACTATGATCGAAACATGGCAGCTTCGCTCGTTACTCGCGACTCATACCTGAAACGTTTCGCTCCGCTTCCCTCACAGCCGGTATGGATACGCATGCACGACAAGCGAATCGAGGGCGAACTGGACGGCGCCGAAAAGGCTGGCCTTTGAGCCCAAGGACGAGAGCTTGATCGTCGCAGGGGGGAAGGGGTAGCTCCTCTCCACTTCCTCGATGAGCGGTCGCAGCATGAGGCCTTCGGCACCCGGAATTTCGCTGGCCGTGCCGCCGATGACCACCAGTTCAGGATTGAGGAGGATCATGAGGTTCACTGTGGCGAGTGCCAGGTGTCCGACGGCCTTCGCAATTATGCTGATCGCCTCGGCATCGCCTTTTCCTGCAGCTTCGAAGAGGGCTGTCGCTGAGGAGAAGCCTGCCAGTCCTGGTACCTTGCCCGCGGGCACAGGTCCGGCGGGCCCCTGCCCGGCGGAACCGAAGGCCGACAGTGAAGCCCGCCTTTCCAGGTAGCCGCCCCTGGAGCTGTCGAATCCGAGTCCTGACGGCTCGGTGATGAAGTAGCCGATCTCGCCGGCTGTGCCCTGGGGCCCGCGGTGGAGACTGCCGTCGAGGATGATGCCCGCGCCAATGCCGTTGCCTATTTCAATGAAGACCATGTTCCGTGTATCGCGTCCTGTGCCGCGCTTCCATTCCCCGATGGAGGCGAGGTTGGAGATGTTTTCGATGTATATGGGAACATCGAAGGCCAGGCGGAGGCTTTCGGGAAGGTTGGTGGTGGAGAGGCTTTCGTAGAGGCTGGCATTCAGGATGGCCCCTGTCTGCGGGTCGACGACTGCGGGAACGCCTATCCCGATGGCCAAAAGGTTCACCAGGGCTTCGGGGGCTTCCTTGCTGAAGTCGGCGATGGCCGAGCGGATCGAAGCTATCAGATGGTCGGAGAAGGCCGAGCTGCCGTCGAAGGGCGCCGCGATGGATTGCTGCTGGAGGATTCCTGCGAAATCGCTGATGGCGATCTTGATTGGATCGGCGAGGGTGTCGACTCCGACAATGTAACCGCGCCCTGAATTCACGGAGACCTGCGCCGCCTTCTTGCCGGTACCGACCTGGACCCGCTCCGACTCGATGACATACTCATCCTTCAGGAGGCGCTCGATGGCCCGCGACACAGCCGGTGCGCTGATCCCGAGGTCGCGGGCGATCTGTGCGCGATAGGCGATCCCTCGGTCGCGGAGGTAGTTGAAGATGATCGAGATGTTGATGCGGTTTTGCATCAGGGCATTGGCGGTGTCGGTCACCGTCAGGCTTCGGGGCAGGCCTGCGAGGGTCCTTCTCACGATGGTGGCTCCTTCCCTGCGCCGGAAAATGCCTGCGAAGGCATATCCGGAGGGCGAGGGCTTCCTGAGCGGATGGAAAGCTCGCGGTAATTAGTATGGATGGCGCTTGCTCGTTTCAGCCAGGAGGGCGATCTTCGCGGGGTCGGTTCCGGGGGAGACCGAGCAGGCGGTCGACAGGATGTAGCCTCCATCCTGGCCTGCAGTTGCGATAAGCTCGGCAGCCTTGGATCGAATGACTTCAGCCTCTCCGTTGAGAAGGATGTTGACCGGATCGAGGTTGCCCTTGAGGAAGAGGCGCTCCCCGAATTCCTTTTTGACGCTCGCTATGTCGGTGTTGCCCAGGGGCGGAGGGTCCATGGTGTCGATTCCGTCGTAGCCGGCCTCGACCATCGCTCCGATCCTGTCGCCGATGCTACCGCAGCTGTGCACGTAGGCCATTGCGCTGGTTTCGCGGTGGATCCTCGCAACTATGGCTTTTTCGTAGGGGAGGACGAAGCGGCGGTACTGTTCGAGGGAGAGGAAGCCGGCACCGGCGAAGGCCGAGGAGACCAGGACGGCGTCAGCCCCTGCCTGGGCCTGGAGTACGGCAAGCTCCCCTGCCCCGGCCGAGAGGGAAGCAAGGATTGCTTCGCATTTGTCAGGATCGTCCATGAGGGCGATGAGCCCATCGGCGTAGCCTAAAAGTTCCATCAGCTGGGTGAAGGGCGAAAAGATCTCGGAGGAGACGTGGAGGGAAGGGCCGGCTTTTTGCACGGTAAGCCTGAGGCTGTCGAGAAAATAGTCGGGAAAGAAGGAGGGGCCGAAGGCAAGGGAGGGTGGAGCAAAGTCGAAGGAGAAGGGATAGCTCACCTCGGTGATGCAGTGGGGTTCCACATAATACAGACAGCCTGGATCCACCTTGTCGAAGGCGGGGCGCTGTCCTGGCCCCTGGTAATGGACGTTGTCGTCGTCGGGGCTGAGGCTGCAGCCTCCGCCCTTCCACTCGATCCTTGTGCCTTCCGTGCCCTGCTCCACCGATGCGACCTGGGCCTCCCAATCCCGGGGCCGCCCTGGGAGGTTGACGAGGACTCCATCGAAGCCGTAGCGGCCCGCGAGGGCAACCAAGGCGTCGCTGAAGTCCTGTGGCGAAAACCACAGGCGCCAGGCTGTCTTCCCTGAGTTGAGCATGTAGTGCCCGATGGCGAGCTGGCAAAAAACCGGCACCCTGTCGGCTTTTTCCCCTCGCATGGCCTTCGCGATCCGCTCTTTGCCCGTCATGTCCGTTGTCCTGCGCCCTAGAAGCGCTGGATTTCCCCCGTTTCCATGGAGCTGCGCAGGGCGAGCACCAGGCCGATGACCTCGCGGCTCTCGGCGGCAGGCATCAGGCTTGGCTCCCTGCCCCCTGCGACGCAGCCGGCAAAGTACTCGATCTCGTTGAAGTAGCCGTCTCCCGCTGCTACCTTCACGAGTTCCGGGGCCTTCCCCGGGGAAAAGTGGAGGAGGCGGGACGAGGCTCCTCCGAGGTCCTCGAGGTTGAAGCCTGCCGACAGGGCGAACTCAAGTGCCCCTTTGGTACCGACTATGCGCATCGTCATCGTGAAGGGGTAGCCCTCAGGCATCTCGAATGCGCCCTCGGCCACGGCCTTGACCCCGTTCTTGAA
Source organism: Spirochaetota bacterium (assembly GCA_037130415.1). Taxonomy (GTDB): domain Bacteria; phylum Spirochaetota; class Spirochaetia; order Treponematales; family Rectinemataceae; genus CAIJMU01. Next base: position 3,551 of record JBAXTA010000118.1, on the reverse strand, counting down.
GGAGAGGCTCGAGACCACGTGATTCCAGCAGCCAGTGGGATTTTTCCAACCGACCGCCGAGGCGCTGTCTACAGGGCCAAAATAGTGCCTGAGGATGTCAATATCGTGGAGGTGGAGGTCGAAGAGTCCGCCGCCGCTCGTGGCGGGGTCCTTGAACCATTCTGCCCAATTAGGATGCTGGGCCAGGCGGTTGGCGTAGACCATCTGGATCTCACCGAGGTCACCCCGGTCGAGGCGCTTCTTGATCTCGACATATTCGGGCCAGAACCTGAGGACCTGCGCGATCATCAGCTTGACGCCGCCGGCCCGTGCCGCCGCGACCATGGCCTCGGCGTCCTCCGCTGTCAGGGTCATGGGCTTTTCGCAGAGCACGTGCTTGCCCCGGCCCGCAGCCATCACGGCATATCTGGCATGGACAGAGGTGGGCGCGCAGATGTCGACCAGGTCGAAGTCCGCCTTTGCGAAGAGCTCCTCGATGTCGGTGAAGGCTTTTGCCCCGTGCTCAGCCGCAAGCTTTCCAGCGCGCTCGGAATTGCTGTCGCAGACAGCCGCCAGTGTGGCGCCCGGAAGCTTGGCCCAGGCCGCAGCGTGGTTGCCTGCGATGAAGCCGGCTCCGATCAATGCCACTTTGATCATAATTGGTCCTTTCCCCTGGTGCCCAGGATGTAGTCCATCGACATGGAGCTGTTGTGAATGACGGCGTCGGTATGCGTCGTGTAGGTCGGCATGATCTCTGCATTGCAGAAGCCCGCGAAACCGGCCCTTCCGAGGGCGGACACGACGGCGGGGAAATTCACGTCGCCTGAGAGAAGCTCGACGAAGCCCCGGAAGCCGCCGGGGTCGCGCCGGTAGTCCTTGAAGTGCACACGCTTGATCCGGGCTCCGAGTATGTCGATCCACTGCTCCGCATAACCTGTCTGTATGCAGTTGGCCACGTCGAAGTAGGCCCCGATGAAGGGTGAGGCCAGCCCGTCTATGAAGGCGCGCATCTCCAGGGGCGACAGGAGCATCTTGTTCCACACGTTTTCGACCGCGATGGAGACGCCGGTGGCCTTTGCGTGCGGGATCAGCGAGGACAGCCCTTCCTGCGCACGGTCGAGGGCTGTTTGGTAGGGCACCACCTCGGCGTCGGGAATGAAGTCGCAGCCCACGTAGCCGGGGACGCAGAGGATGGCGTCGGTTCCGAGGATCGCGGCGGTGTCGATCATCTTGGCCAGGATGTCGCGGCCCTTCTCTCTCTTGGCCGGATCGGCCGACGTGAGGGGGTAGACCCAGCCGAGCCAGGAGCAGACGCTCGAAGCCGCAAGGCCGGTATCGTCAAGTATCTGGCGGATAGCCCGCGCCTCGGCCTCGCTGCAGGAGATGGAGAGCTCTCCCTCCTCGTCCATACAGAACTCAATTCCCTCGAAGCCCGCCTGCTTTGCGAGGATTATCGCGCGCTTCAGGGGCGTTCCCTTCGCGAAACTCCAGTAATTGATGCCCTTTCTCATGCTTCCTCCGCTGCACCGGCGAGAACGGCTCCAGGCCCGCCTTTCGCCAAACCATTCCTAGTTGCGCTTGATCTTGTCCATGTTGCTGAACACGACGGCCAGGACGATGATGGCGCCCTGGACGATCTTCTGGATGTACGAATTGATGGAAAGTACGGTCATCGCATTGCTGAGGAGGCCGATGAGGAGGACACCGGTGAAGGCGCCCAGGATGGTGCCCCTCCCGCCCTCGAAGGTGACGCCGCCGACAATGCTGGCCGTAAGTGCGGAAAGCTCATAATTGGCGGATGTTGCCGAGGAGGTGACCGAGTCGAGGCGGGCGGCGAAGACGATGGAGGCGATACCGCAAAAGAAGCCGCTGACGGTGTAGGCGAGGATCTTGAAGCGGTTCACGCGGAGGCCCGACAGGTAGGCATTTTCCTCGTTGCCCCCGACGGCGACAATCCGGCGTCCGGTCTTCGTCAGGTTGAGGAGGATGGCGGTGAAGGCCACCACGAGTGCGAAGAAGGCCAGCATGTAGACGGGGACGACGTCCCAGAGCTTGGTCCTTCGGATCCACTCGAACTTCTGCTGGAAGTTGAGGAACTTCCCGTTGGAGACGACCAGGGATATTCCGAAGTAGACGTTCGCCATGCCCAATGTGATGATGAGGGGAAGGCAGCGGCTCTTCGCGATGATGACGCCGTTGATGAATCCGAAGAGCGTCGAGACGGAAAGCCCGGCGACGATGGCGAGCAGTGGATCCCCGCCTCCCATGATGACCTTGGCCATCACCACGGCCGAGAAGACCATGATGCTGCCCATCGAGAGGTCGATGCCCCCGGAAATCAGAAGGAGGGCCATGCCCATCGTCAGGATGCCGACCACCGAGACCTGCTGCAGGACGACCATGATGTTGTCGACCGAAAGAAAGCGCGGGTTGATCGCGGTTACGACCACGCAGAGCACCAGGATTATCAGCCACAGGAGAATCCGCTGATCCTTCAGATCGATCCTCGTCTTCGTTCTTGTCGCCGCTTCAGCCATGTGCGTTCACCTCGAGTGCCCAGATGATGATGTTGTGCTCGGTGATTTCCTCACCGACGAGTTCCCGGACTATCTGTCCGCTACTGACGACAAGTACCCGGTCGCTCATGGAGATGAGCTCGGGCATGTCGGAGGAGATCATGATGATGGATTTTCCACGCTTGGCGAGGTCCGACATGATCTTGTAGAAGTCTGCCTTGGCCCCGACGTCGATGCCTCGGGTTGGCTCGTCGAGTATGAAGATGTCGGAATCCTCGAAGAGCCATTTCCCGAGTACGACCTTCTGCTGGTTGCCACCGCTCAAGTAGCGCACAACCTGGAAGGGTGAGGAGGCTCGCACCCCCAGTTCGTCATAAATGCCCTTGATCAGGCCCACGTGGTTCCGGAAGTTCGTAAAGTAGCCGGGGATCTTCCGGTCGAGGCTGACGAGGGTGAGGTTTTCTACGATGCTTGCACCAAGCATGAGACCGAGCTTCTGCCGGTCCTCGGTGATGTAGGCTATCCCCGCTGCGATGGATTCCCTGGGGTTTCTGAGGGCTACCGCGCTGCCTCGGAGGCGTATCCCGCCCGCGTAGCGTGGGTCGGCGCCGATGAGGGCCCTGATGATCTCGGTACGGCCGGAGCCTACCATTCCCGAGATGCCCAAAATCTCGCCCCGCCGCAACGAGAAGGAGACCGCAGGACCCTCCCTCGTGCGCCTGAGTCCCTCCACCTCGAGGATGACTTCGCCGACTTCGTGGGCTTCGCGCGCGTAGAACTTCTCCATGCTGCGCCCGACCATCTCGCGGGCGATGCTGGGAGTTGGTACATCACGCCCCGGGTTGTCGAACTGCGTCACCACTGCCCCGTCGCGGAGAACGGTGATCCGGTCGGCGACCCTCACCACCTCGTCGAGGGAGTGGGAGATGTAGATGATGCTGATGCCCGTGCTGGCGATTCGCTGCACCATGTCCAGGACCTTGCCGGCGTCGCGCACGTTTAACATCGAGGTCGGCTCGTCCATGATGAGGATGCGGGGTTTCCTGACGAAGGCCT
>JBAXTA010000117.1:0-12324 GCA_037130415.1 Spirochaetota bacterium | reverse complement strand
TCTTCGCGCCCTTGTTGCCCATCGAAACGGCCTTGGTGAGGTCGGTGCGGGCAAGATCGACGCGCTTTGTATCCTTGTACAGCTCGCCTCGGAAGTACCAGGCGTCGGAGTTGGGATCGGGCAGGCTGCCCTTTGCGGCGAGGTCGATATACTCGTTGTAGAGCTGCTCGGCCTTTTTCCGGTCCTGTCCCGCGATCCCGGGTATGGTCTGCCAGAACCTGCCGAGCGCCAGGATCGGGCCGCCGTTGTCGTATAACTTGTTCGAGCGGTAGGCGTTCTCGAAGCCCTTCTGGGTCTTGTCCTTGAGCCCCTCGGCCAGGGCTGTAAAGATGCTGACACAGTCGGCGTAGGTTCCGACGCACAGGCCATACCAGTACCAGCCCTCGATCCCGCTGTCGTTGAGCTTGAAGGCTATCTCGCCGTACTTCATCCCGTCCTTGGCGACTGCCTTGGCCGTGGGTTTCCAGTTGGCCTGCTCATCACTGACGAGTTGGTCCCCGTACTTTCGTGCCGCCTGGGCGGCCTTCCAGTTGGCCGAATAGTCCGAGGATGCAGCGGCTGCGGCCTTGATTGCCGTGTCATAGGTCGCCTTGAGCTCCTCGATCGAAGCCGCGGAAACCGCGACAAAGGAAAAGGCGAGCCCCATCGTGCAGATGGCCAGTATCTTTCTCATGCAAGGTCCTCCTTGGGAGTGGAAGCAAAGGATCGGCACAGACTAATCGCTGGAAGCGCGGCGGTCAAGGAAACTCCGCTGCTGCTTGTTCCCGATGCTTCATCTGACCCCGATGATATTGTCACTTGTGTCGCGATATTGCTTGTCTTCCGCATGGTCACGGGATATAGTGGCACTTGAGCGTTTACGCTCAATGAGGAGGATATTCCGTGAAAAAACTTCTGGCTGTCGCCTTTTTTGTGGCGCTTATCGCTGGCGGCGCAAGCGCCCAGCTCATGTTCGGCGCCACGGGTGATCTTCACTTGGGTGAAAGTGATCTAAATGATGCGGTCAACGATCCCAACGTGCTGCTGAACCAGTTCCAGAAAGGCGACGGTGTGTATGTCGGCGGTTTCGTAGAGCTGGCCTTTGGCAATCTCGGCTTTGGCGGATCTGGCACCTTCTCCTTCCCTATCGATTATTTCGGCAATAGCTGGATGGTCTATGACGCTACCGGCTATGTTTCGTACCATCTCTTCGGTGCCCGCTTCTTCCTCGATCCCTTTGTGGAAGTCGGAGGGGGCTACACTGCCTCCGATTATTCTGATGTAAACATGCAGAACGGTTTCCCCATCTCGGCCACCATTTTCTGGTACGGATCGGCAGGCCTGGGCATAAACCTTGGCGGCCTGGGTGTTTTCGCCAAGCTCGCCTACGTCAGCGCCCTCAGCACGCAGCTTGATGGACCGACCGACCTGTATGGCAATCCTACTAAAATCCCCAACTACAGGGATCCGCTTGCGACGAACCAGCTCACAGCAACGATGCTCCCGCCCTACAAGGTGACAATCGGCGCCAAGTTCATCCTCTAGGAATTCCCCCTTTCGAAGAAACAGGCCACCCATCCGGTGGCCTGTTCTGTTTGCTGCGCCCGGTCGAAGCAAATCGTCCCTATTTTCTTGACAGCTGAGTGGCTGGGCGCTATATGATTTGCCCCTCAGATTCTATTTCCGCATCGCCGGTAGGCGCAATCTTCTGGGCAGCAGGCCATGGGTTGCGCTTCTGTCGCGGGAGCTTATTTCAAGGAGAAACCGATGGCACTCGGCAATAAGTACGGGACGCATCGCGTCATCGATCCGGTCGGAGCCCTCCCCCAGACGGCGAACAAGGTCAACAATGACATGTCCGTGGTCTGGGACAATGAAATCCTCATAGATGTCATCGCCCTCAACATAGACTCAGCTTCCTTTACCCAGATCGAGGAGGAGGCGGGCGGAGATATTGAAAAGATCAAGGCCAAGGTACTCGAGATAGTCGGAGCGCGCGGTAAGCAGCAGAATCCAGTCACCGGTTCGGGTGGCATGCTCATCGGCAGGGTGGCCAAGATCGGCTCGGCGCTCAAGGACCGCGACCTCAGGGTGGGCGACAAGATCGCCTCCCTCGTCTCCCTGTCGCTCACCCCCCTCAAGATCAACAAGATCCTCAAGGTGCATCCGGAAATCGACCGCCTTGAGGTCGATGCCCAGGCCATACTCTTCGAGTCGGGGATCTACGCGAAGCTGCCGACCGACATGGACGAGGGGCTCGCGCTGGCAGCCCTCGACGTGGCAGGGGCTCCTGCCCAGGCCGCCAAGCTCGTGAAGCCCGGCATGTCCGTGCTGATACTCGGGGCCGGCGGCAAGTCCGGTGTGCTGTGCTGCTACGAGGCGATGAAGCGCGTCGGACCCACCGGCCGGGTCATCGCCAACATCCACAGCGACCGCTCCCGAAAGGTCCTCGAGGAGCTCAATCTCTGTCATGAGATCGTGGTAGCCGACGCGACCAGGCCCCTCGAGGTCCTCGAGCGCACCCTCATCGCCAACAAGGGCAGGGAAGTCGATCTTTGCATCAATTGTGTCAATATCCAGGGTACGGAGATGGCTTCCATCCTTCCTGTCCGCGATGACGGTACGGTCTACTTCTTCTCCATGGCCACGAGCTTCACCCGGGCGGCCCTCGGCGCCGAGGGCATCGGCAAGGACGTGAACATGATCATCGGCAATGGCTACACCAAGGACCACGCCGAGATCACGCTCTGGGAACTCCGCGAGAATCCGAAGCTCCGGAAGCTCTTCGAGGAGCAGTACGTCAGATAGGCTTGTCGGGGCTGTCATACAAAAAAGGAGCGACCCATGCTGGACGGAAAGATCGTAATTACCTGCGCCTGCACGGGGGCGGAGACGACCCGGGAGCAGAACCCGGCCCTGCCCATCACCGTCGAGGAGCTCGTAAGGACGGCGGTGGAAGCCCGGGAGGCAGGCGCGGCCATCCTCCACCTCCATGTCCGGAAGGCTGACGGAAGTCCCACCCAGGATCCAGGGCGCTTCAAGGAAGTGATCGAGGCGGTCAGGCGGAAGACTGATATCGTAATCGAGATCACCACGGGGGGCGCAGTCGGCGACACGGCCGAGGAACGCCTCAGGCCGGTGGCCCTCCTTGAGCCGGAGATGGCCAGCCTCGATTGTGGCACCGTAAACTTCGGGAACGAATACATCGTCAACACCCTTCCGGTGATGCGCGATTTCGCCAGGACCTTCCGGGAGCATAGGGTCCGTCCGACCCTCGAGTGCTTTGACCTCGGACACGTATACGCGAGCCACATCCTCATCAAGGAGGGCCTCCTCGAGGGTCCCTACCATTACGGCTTTGTGCTCAACGTTCCCGCAGCCCTTCCCTGGAGTACCGACAACCTTGAGGCCATGAAGCGCGCAAAGCCGGCGGGTGCGGACTTCACCGTGATGGGCATTGGCCGATCGAGCCTGTCCGCCCAGTACGGAGCCATCGCCGCCGGCGGCTGGATCAGGGTCGGCTTCGAGGACAACGTGTTCTACGCGAAGGGCCGACTGGCAAAATCCAACGCCGAACTGGTGGAACGTGCAGCGCGCATCGCCCGCGAAGCCCAGCTGGAACCGGCTACGCCGGATGATGTTCGTAATTACCTGAAACTACGAGGATAGACCCATGCAGCAGTATCTGAGCCATGACTACAGGCGCATTTCCCTGTACAAGGACGTCCAGCCAGGCCAGTGGAACGACTGGCGCTGGCAGATGCGGAATGACATCAAGGACGTGGAGACCCTCGCCCAGGTTGTTCCACTTTCCGACGCTGACAAGGCCGACGTTTCCGAGGTGCTAAAACGCTTCAAGATGGCCATCACTCCCTACTATGCGAGCCTCATCGATCCGGTCAACCCGGTCTGCCCCGTTCGCCTCCAGGCCATCCCCCGTCTCCCGGAGACGCATGACGACGAGAGCGACTCGGACGATCCCCTCCACGAGGACGCCGATTCGCCGGTGCCGGGCCTGACGCACCGCTATCCCGACCGCGCCCTCCTCCTGGTCACGCACATCTGCTCAATGAACTGCCGCCACTGCACCAGGCGGCGCCTTGTGGGCGAGGACGACGTGACCATGAACGAGGAGAACATCGAGAAGGCCATCGCCTACATCCGGAAAACACCGATCATCAGGGACGTCATCGTCTCGGGTGGCGACCCCCTGGTGCTCTCCGATGACAAGCTTGAGGGCATCCTCTCGCGCCTCCGGGCCATCCCCCACCTGGAGATCATCCGCATTGGTACCCGGACTCCGGTTGTCATGCCGATGCGCATTACCGACGGGCTTGTCGCCATGCTCAGGAAGTACCAGCCCATCTATGTGAACACGCACTTCAACCACCCCAAGGAAATCACGGCCGACGCGAAGTCGGCCCTCGACAGGCTCGCCGATGCGGGCATACCCTTGGGCAACCAGTCCGTACTCCTCCGCGACGTGAACGACTGTCCGACCCTCATGAAAAAACTTGTGCAGAAGCTCCTGACCGTGCGGGTCCGCCCCTATTACATCTACCAATGCGATCTTTCCCGGGGGATTTCCCACTTCCGCACGAGTGTTTCGAAGGGCATCGAGATCATCGAGAACCTGCGCGGGCACACCTCGGGCCTCGCGGTGCCGACCTTCGTGATCGATGCACCAGGCGGCGGCGGGAAGACCCCCGCCATGCCCAATTACCTGATTACCTCGAACGAAAAGCGTGTCGTCCTTCGCAATTATGAGGGTGTGATCACGACCTACGACGAGCCGGGCCAGTACGCCGAGGATTGCGGACAGTGCCGCATCTGCGACGACGAGCCCTGGCTCAGGCCCACCTGTGGCGTAGCGCGCCTCCTCGAGGGCAGCCAGAAGACGATCGAGCCTGCCAACCTCGTTCGCGGAGACCGCAGCGCTTCCATCGCGATGGAAGGCCGGCAGGACAGGCCCCGCAAGGGCGGTCACTGAGGTCCGGGGTGCGACAGCTCGGCCCAGGCGACTTCGCCGGCCGCGTCACCTTCCTGACCGGTCCTGGCCGTTCCTCGGGAAAGACCAGCCTCCTCAATGCGGCACTTGCCCTGCTCAGGAAAGAGGGGGAACGCCCCGCCTTCCTGGCAGTCGGATTCGAGGGGAGCGCGAAGGTTCTCGGGGAGGGCGCGACAGGGCGGGAGGGGTCGCAGGCGAGGCCACGCGGCGAGGGTCCCCGCATCCATGTCGAGCCGGGGGAGATCTTCGTTGGTACCGGGGCCTGGCTTCGAGGCTCAGGCCTCATGCCTGAGGTCCTTGCGCCGCTGTCGGGGAGCGGCGCCCTTGGCAGGCTCGCCCTCGTGCACGCACGACGGGCTGGCGAGGCCGTTCTCGTGGGCCCCGACTCCAACGAGGCCCTCGCCGAAGCTGTAACAATCATGAGGGATGAATGGGCTGCGTCCTCCGTTCTCGTCGACGGGGCCCTGGATCGGGTGACCCAGGTGGCGAGCGTGGCGGGCGCACGCTTCCTTGCAGCCATCATGGTCGATCGTGCAGGGCTTGCCCCGACCCTCTCGTGGATGCACAGGACCCTCGCGCTGTCGACCCTGCCGACGCTTGAGGAGGAGGAGGGCAGGGCAGGCCTGTTGTCCCTCGATGGCCCCCTTACCGCCGCCGTTGCCGGGAGCCTGCCACCCTGGGCGACGACCGTATTGGTCGATGACCTCACCAAGGTCTTCCTGGGCGGCCAGGGGCTGTCCATCTTCCTCCGAACGCGGAGCCTGGCTGTCAGGAGAAAGGTAGGATTTGGCGGCTTTGTGGTCTCGCACAGGGGCATCGAAGCCGGGGTTGTTCTCGATGCAATTGGTAATTCCATTCCCGAAGACCTGCTTTTTGCAAGCCCCTACGAGGTTCCGGATGCTGCCTGAGCCGGCCATGCAAGACACCCGGATGGGTTCCGTGCCGGGCTTCCTGCCCCCTGTCGCCACTTTGCCGGCGCGGGCCTTCTCGAGGGTCGACGATTTCCTTGCCTTATGGAAACCGCTCACGCCCTGGGGACGGGATCATCGCGAGGCCAGGGTCGTGTACGGGGACGCTGCCTCGATCGAGGCCATCCTCGATAAAAGCGAAGCCTGGATGGCCTTCGATGGGCGCCTGCGCGCTGCTGGCAGGGAGGCTGCGCTCGACCGGATCGCCTGGCATCTGGGCCGTGCAGTGCGCCTGCCTGAGAGCCCCGGGGGGCTCGAGTGTCCCCTCGACCTTGTAGAGATCCAGGCAATCAGAAAATTTCTTTACAATTATTCGGGTATCATGTCCCTCCTCGATGAGGGAGCCCTCTTGGCCTTCGGCATGGCCGAAGCGCCCATGGCCCTCCGCTCCCTCCTCGATGCGGGAGGGGGGGAGGGCGAGACCTTTGCCATAGGGGGGGCCTTCGATGACCGCCTGCCACCCTTGCGCTCAGCCATCGCTGCCATCGAGGAAGAGTCAGCCGAGGCACGTGAGTCCCTGGATGTCGCCCTCCTTGAATCGACGGGCCTGACTTTTGGAGGGCGGGACTTCATCGTCCTGCCTGTCGGTGACGCCAGGGTCAGCGCCGGGATGGCTGCGGGACTCCTCGAAGCATCTCCCTGGGATGGGCTTTCGCACCAGGTGAGGCCACGCGCCGACGCTGCGATGCTGGACCTCGGTGACAGGCAGGCCCTCCTTTTGGCCCGCGAGCGTGAGGTGGAAGCGGAGGTTCTTCTCCGGATCTCGGCCGCCACGGCTGCCGAGGCGGAGTCTCTCGGACGCTGCGTCCGCTGCCTTGCCGTACTCGACCTCGCGCGCGCGCGCGCTGCCCTTGTTCCAGGCGGCAGCTTCGTACGGCCGCGATTCATTGCAGGCGAGGACCTCTCGATCGCCTCTGGCCGCCTCATCCCCCTGGAACGCGAGTGTGGCCAAGGGGGCCAGAGATATTCAGCGTTGGATCTTTCCCTTCCTGAGCGCGCCGCCCTCGTCTTCGGCTCCAACATGGGGGGGAAGACCGTGGTGCTGGAGACTGTCCTCTTCCTCCAGATCCTCGCGCAGTCGGGGTTTCACCTGCCTGCCCGTTCGTGGAGCGGCCCGGTCTATCCCCTCATCCACTACCTTGGAGAAGTCAGCGGCGGGGCTTCGGACGCGGGCGGTCTCTCTGGTTTTGGCCGCGAGATCCGTTCCTTTGTCGAGGCCAACGAGCTGGCCAGGCCAGGTGCCCTCCTGGCCTTCGACGAGTTCGCGCGGACTACGAGCTCGGGCGAGGCCGAAGCCCTCCTTTCGGCCATCCTCGAGCATGTCGCCGCCCGGGCTGGAATGAAGTGCCTGTTCTCGACGCATTTCAGGGGGGTCGCGCGCCTCGAAGGCGTACGCATGCTCAGGATGAGCGGCCTCGACCGCGGGGCAGCTCTGCGCGCGGTAGCGGAGGGCAGGGGTGGTGGAGACCTCGTCGGGCGGGTGAATGCCCTCATGAGATATGAATTGATCGAGGATTCGGGTGAGGACGGGGCGTCGGACGCCATCGCCATCGCCGAACTCCTGGGCCTGGATCCTCGCATCGTCGCGCGGGCCGGGGACTATCATCGACTCGCCCGCCCGGGGCGGCAAGGACAGGGGCAATGCCGGAAATGAAGAACAAGTTGGGACTATCAGGGGAGAAGATCGCGGAGGCCAGGCAACTCTCGAGGCAGATCGCCGGGCCAGTGCTCGAGTTCGTCGGGCGCAACACGACGGTCACTGTCGAACGGGCGACCCTCAGGCTGGTCGGCGCCGATGGAGCCGATCCCGATGGCGTTCCGGTGCCGAACCTCATCGTCGACCAGCTGGGGAACTCCGGCCGCCTTCCCGGCGGGGCGCTTCGCTGGTATGTCAACGCGCTCATGCGGTCGGGTGAAAGCTCCGCGGGTCTCAATGCGAAGGTGGCAGCGGGCCTTCGCATCGGCGACCTTCCCCTCGGGGACGAGGGGGCCATCAGGATGCGCGGCCTCGAGCTCGCCAAGGCGGGCCTCGATCTCGTGGCGGCCAAGCGTGCGAAGCGCGACTCGATGATGGAGCGCTGGAAGGGAAAGAACAACGATCCCCTCCTTTACCTGATCGTTGCAACTGGCAACATCCACGAGGATGTCAAGCAGGCCAGGGCCGCGGCATCACAGGGTGCTGACGTCATCGCAGTCATCCGCACCACCGCGCAGAGCCTTCTTGATTACGTGCCCTACGGGGCGACCACCGAGGGCTTCGGCGGTACCTACGCGACGCAGGAAAATTTCCGTATCATGCGTGCCGCCCTTGACGCTGTTTCGGAGAAGGAAGGCCGCTACATCTGGCTGACCAACTACGCCTCGGGCCTCTGCATGCCGGAGATAGCCGCCATGGGCGCCCTCGAACGCCTCGACATGATGCTCAATGACTCGATGTACGGCATCCTCTTCCGCGACATCAATCCCTATAGGACCTTCGTGGACCAGAATTTCAGCCGCATGATCAATGCCTGGGCAGGTATAGTCATCAACACCGGAGAGGACAACTACCTGACCACCAGCGACGCGGTAGAGAGCGCGCACACGGTCCTGGCTAGCCAGTTCCTCAACGAGCGCCTTGCCTACGCAGCGGGACTTCCCGCCAGGCAGATGGGCCTCGGCCATGCCTTCGAGATGGACCCGACACTGAAGGACGGCTTTCTCCTCGAATTCGCGCAGGCCCAGATGGCCAGGGAGATATTTCCCGATCACCCACTCAAGTACATGCCTCCTACCAAATTCATGTCCGGCGACATCTTCAAGGGCCTTGCGATGGATACGCTGTTCAACTTCGTGTCGAAGGCCACGGGTCAGGGAATCCACCTCCTTGGCATGCTTACCTAGGCCATCCATACGCCCTTCATGATGGATCGCTTCATCGCCGTGGAGAATGCCCGCTACGTGATGGGAAGCATCTCCTCGCTGGCTGACGAGATCGAGTTCAGGAAGGATGGCATAATAGTGAAGAGGGCACACGAAGTCCTCGGGCAGACAGTCGCCTTCCTTGGCGAGGTCGAGCGCCAGGGCCTCCTCGACGCCATCGCCGCGGGCCAGTTCGCCGGGGTGAAGCGCCCCCGGGACGGGGGCAAGGGCCTTGACGGGCTTATGGAAAAGGGGGCCGACTACTGGAACCCTGTCGAGGACGGCCTGCGCAAGGGCCTTGGCCTGGTTGGCCCATCCCGGGGATCCGGCGGGAAGGAGTAGAAATATGGCACAAATAGTACGACCCTATGGAGACACCCTCGACGATGGCAAGGTCCAGCTATCCTTTACCCTCCCGGTGCCCGACGGACCCAAGGCCCTGGAGGCTGCAAGGTTACTCGTGGGTTCCTGGGGCTTTCACGACTGCGAGGTTGCGCATTCAGCAGCAATGTCTGACGAGTTCACCTTCTTCGTTGCCTACGCGAAGGCTGGTACGGGCATCGATTTCGACGCAGTGGTGCCAGACGCAGCCGGCGGGGGGGCTTCGTTGTCGATGGATGAGGTCAACGACTACATCCGCGCCAACATCGGGCGCAAGGTGGTTGTTGTCGGCGCCTGCACGGGCTTCGATGCCCATACGGTGGGGATCGACGCGATCATGAACATGAAGGGTTTCAACCATCACTACGGACTCGAGCGCTATCCCATGCTGGAGACCTACAATCTTGGAGCCCAGGTTCCGAACGAAAAGCTTGTGGAATTCGCGGCCAAGGTGAAGGCGGACGTCCTCCTTGTGTCGCAGGTCGTCACGCAGAAGGACGTCCATATCGCAAACATGACAGAGTTGGTTGAATTGCTCGAAGCTCGGGGCGAGCGTTCCCGCTATGTCTGCGTCGCAGGAGGGCCGAGGATCTCGAACAAGCTCGCGGTGGAGCTTGGCTACGACGTGGGCTTCGGGCGCGGATCCTACGCGAACGACGTGGCTACCTGGGCTGTGCGCCGGATGGTGGAGAAGGCCCGTGCCTGATCGCCAGGCTTTCCTCTTGCGGGAATGGCTAAAGCAGTATATTCTTTCCCGGGGATTGAGAGTTGATTCATATCTCACGCCAGGGGAGGCTCGTCATGGGCAAAACTGCAATTATTGGCGCCAGCAATACAAAGTTCGGAAACCTGGTCAAGAAAAACAAGGAAACCGGCGAGGTGACTGACCTTGTTTCCATCTACGAACTGATAAACGAGGCCGGCAAGGCAGCCTTGGCCGATGCGGGTATCGAAGCCAAGGATGTCGATGGCGTATGGGTAGGCAGCTGCGCCCCAGGTCTTTTCGCCAACCAGGAGCACATCGCCGCCATGGCTGCCGAAATCGACCCTGTCGGCCTCCGCTTCAAGCCCTTCAGCCGGGTCGAAGACGCCTGCGCCTCAGGTTCTGTTGCCCTGTATCAGGCCATCTACGCCCTCGAATCGGGTCGCGCCCGGGTTGCCCTCGTGCTCGGTGTCGAAAAGATGAATCTCCTCGATACCAAGGGTGTCACGCACGCCTTGGCCACCTGCTCGCACTGGCCCACCGAAGGGCTTGCAGGCATGACCTTTCCTGCGCTTTTCGCCGAGTATGCCAAGGGCTATGCGAAGCATTATGGCATCTCCGAGGAGAAACTCAGGCGCCAGCTCGCATCCGTTGCGGCCCTCGGCTATAAGAACGGCCTCGACAATCCGCTTGCCCACTTCGGGAAGGGTGGCCCCTCCGACAAGCTCCAATTGGTAACAGCCGATGCCATCCTGGGTTTGCCTGAAGAGAAGAACCCCATGATCGCCGAGCCCCTCCGCCTCCATGACTGCTCCCTCATCTCCGACGGAGCCGCTGCCGTGGTGCTCATGCGCCTTGATGACGCGAAGGCTTCCGGCAAGAAATACTCAGAGATAGCGGGCTTTGCCCAGGTCGGCGAGCGCATGGCCATCCATGTCCGGCCCAACATGTACGAACTGACTGCGGGCAAGCTCGCGGTTCAGAAGGCCTTTGCCGAGGCGAAGGTCACACCTGGCGACATCGACCTGGCCGAAGTACACGATTGCTTTACCATCAACCAGATCCTCTCCACGGAGGCCCTTGGCTTCTCGGCCGACGGCCACTCTGGCGAAGACTACGCGAAGGGCCGTTTTGGCCGGGAGGACCGGCCCTCGGTGAACCTTTCAGGCGGACTCAAGGCCAAGGGGCATCCTGTCGGCGCCACCGGAGTATCCATGCACGCCCTCATCCACAAGCAGCTTACTGGAGTGCCCATCGGAGCAGCTCCGGCCAAGGCGCCCTCGATTGGGGTCGTATTCAACGTGGGTGGCTCAGGGGTGACGAACTGCGTGACGGTGCTCAAAGCCGGGAAATGAACCTTGAGTGATCCGACAGCGATCCGGCCAGGAATACCGCTCCGTTTGGGGCGGTTTTTTATTAAGCAGCTTGACTTCTATCTGTATCGTGATACATATGTATGCATGAAGACTACCTTGAATCTACCCGATCCCGTCGTCCGCGAGGCCAAGCGCCGTGCCCTTGCGGAAGCGACTACCCTGACCGAACTCATCATTCAGGGGCTTAAATCCAGGCTGGAAAAGGACAAGGCTATCGGTATCCTGCCTCTTTCGGTCGCTGGGGGCGGGCTGAGGGCTGGCCTTAGCTGGGATCAGCTTGAGGTAGCAGAAGATGGTGGTGAGGCCTACCGTTGAGGCTCTGGGATGTCAATCTCTGGGTCTATGCCTTCCGGTCAGACAGTCCGCTGCACCGGACGGCCCGCCCACGCTTTGAAGCCTTCCTCGATACCCGCGAGGCCTTTATCTTCTGCCCGAACGTGGCCTCGTCCTTCCTGCGCCTCGTCACCAACCCCCGTATCTTTGTGCAGCCCTCGGACTACCGGGAAGCCTGGGCCTTTGTCGATTGGCTTGAGGCCCACCCCGCCTCGCACTTCGCCGAAGCCGATGCCATGACCTACGGCATCTTCAAGCATCTCTGCCTGGTGGAAGGCGCCACGGGGAATCAGATCCCCGATGCCTTCCTGGCTGCGCTGGCGATCCGGCATGACGCCGTGCTCGTCAGTGCGGACAAGGGCCTGGCGCGCTGGAAGGGTGTCGAGCTCGAGATTGTGGAGTAGCGGGGCAGCCTCAGAACTCCCGCGCCGCCTTGTACATCGCGACGATATTGGCGGTGGGGATATCCGCCTGGAAGTTGTGCGTCGAACCGAGGAAGAAACCGCCCCCCGGCGCCATGACCTCGATCAGCTCTCGCACGCTGTCAGCTACCTGCTCCGGGCTACCGCGAGGGAGGAGGTCCTGCTCGTCCACGCCGCCTGAAAAGCAGAGGCGGTCGCCGAACTCGGCCTTCAGTTCACGGGGGACCATCCCGGTGGCAGTCACCTGGATCGG
>JBAXTA010000116.1:0-12439 GCA_037130415.1 Spirochaetota bacterium | reverse complement strand
TACCCGGATGCCTGGGGGCACGCAAGGGCTTCGCCAACCCGCTTTGTGCCTGATGGGGTTGCATCCAGTCAACACCGCCGTCAACGATCAGGCCGACCTTTCGACTGGCATGGTTCCTTGCTGAAATCAACCAGCTCTTCTTGCCGTCGCGACGAGCGCGGAGAAAGAGGAAGAACAGCAGGAATAGGCAGCATTGCTTCTGCCTGCCTCAGGTGGTACAGACGAAGGGCAGGGCAGCCCGGCTGTCGCCATAGCCACAGGAATACTTCATGGTGACACTGCCTCTGGCCGACAGCTGCTTCACCGTCCCCCGCGCTTTTTCGCTCCGGTATCCGTCAGGACCGCCGGTGGAAGGCAAGTGGAATCCGCACGCACCGCGATCCTCGTTATGGGTGATCCAGACTACGTGGTGATCCAGGGAAGGGCCTTCCTGGCATACCCATCGGATTGTGCCGTCGGTGCAGACCAGGGCCGAGCCTATGTTTCCCCCCAATGCATCCATGTCGTTCACGATTGCTACCAATTCCGGGTCATAGGGATCTGCCTGCCCTATCAACTTGATCGCTTCGGGCTGCGCCGACAAGCCAGGCATCGGTTCATTTCGGATACGGACATGCGTCTGATCAAAGGTAGTAGTAGACAGGATTCTTTCCGCACCTTTGAAGGGAAAGTTGACATGGGCGAGATACATGTACTCCATGGCCTGCGCTGTCGGATTCTCCAGGAGGAGCTCTGCATCCATCGACAGGCCATGGGCCAGAATCCGCAAACCCGCAACGCAGCTATACTCGGAGACAAAGGGGACGTGCCAGTGGAGACGTCCTTTCAACCGCAGCGCCCCATTTTCTTCCGTCACTTCGATCCATGCTTCATCGAAGCGAGCGACGGGAATTTCGCCATGCTGGGGATGCGTGTCACCTTCGCCGGGATTGCCCATGGCGGTCATTCCGCAATGGATCAGGAAGCCTCCATAGTTCTGAAGGAAATTCCGGCCATATGCGGGCTCCTTCACGAAGCCGTCGAATTTCTGGCTTTTCCCATCGACACTCCAATCCCATATCTGCTGTCCCAGATAGGGAAGCCAGACAAACTCACCGCGCCCTGCCTTGATCCTGGCAGCCTCGACGCCCGACCGGTATCGAAACAGGCTGACGGAGAAGTCCGGGGACTTGAGCAATTCCCTTTCCTGCTCCTTGAACATGGATGGATCTAGTGAGATGACCATTGTGCTACCTCGCTCTGCGCTGACGATACTAGTTATCTGCTTCCCTCATAGCCACAGCCACCCAAGGGCCTCTATGCCGGAACATATGACGCCATTATCGGGGCTCTCCGGATGCCTGATATTGTGGATGATGCGTTTGATCTCGTGATAGGGGTACATGCAGCTTTTGACACCGGTCTCGCTCACTGGATTGATGTCGAAAAACATGTCTTTAACGAGGTCGAAGTCCTTCTCGTTGAGGCTAAGGATCTCGTCAAGCCACCGCGCCTTGTCTTCCTGCGAGCTGGCGTCCTCATATTCCAGCGAGGCGAGGACCATTTCGTAGATCACCGCGTTTCTCCGCTGTGCGTTCTCGATCCTGGCGAAATGCGGGATGTAGTGGACGAGTTGTGAGTCATTTCCGATTTCCTGCTGGATGCGGTGGATCTCCTCCAGGAGACCGGGATGGCGCAGGCGCGCCTGCATGATCATCGGAATATCCGCTTTCGTGATCCTGTTCTTCTGGAATGGGAAAGGTGTGGTGTAGAGGGGCATCTGGCTCTCGTGGATGGTGAGTATGTTCTGGAGGACGACGAGAACCCTTTCCCCGAGTTCCTTGCCGAAGGCGATTTCGCAGGCCATGTCGAAGAATGCGTTCTTGTCCATTTGGGATCCCCAGCCATAGTTGGCGTGCGCCCATTGGAACATGAACAATCCGTACCATTCGAACATGAAGCCATTCACCCCGGCGACACCCTCCTCCGCGCTCGTGATGTGCTGCTCAATGTCGCGCTCGATGACCTGCACGTTGGGCTCGTCCTCATACCGGATCATGTTGGACTCGAAGATCCTGAACAGTCGGCCCATCGTCGAGGTGATGGCGTTAGCCTCCGTGTCCCTACCCCAAATGCGTTCTTTCCCGAAGGCGGCGATCCATTTCCTGAACTCCGTAGGTGGAACGTAGAGGGCAGGCGCCCAGAACAGGACAATGTCCTTGGGCATGCTTGCGACGCATTCATCAAGGAATGCGGGATCCTTCTCCAGGGGCGGCTGCCGGTAGGCGCGGATGCCTATCACCGCGCTGGAATTCATCCTTCGAATCTCCATGTAGATCTGGTTCAGAAGCCACATGTTGGCCTTGTGCTTGGCTTCCACCGGGGAGCTTGAGAGCTTCCCCCAGCGCGCCTTGCAGCGCTCGCATTCGCAGAACCAGAACCCTTCCTCGCTCTCCTCGAGGGTGAAGCCATCGAAGCCGATTTCAGCCATCCTTCCCATGCTCGCAAGGATGTATTCGATGTTCCCCTCGTCGCTCAGGCACAACGAGTCGAAATCGTTCATGAAGCCCGACCCGGCAGGCTTCATCATGCGTTTTTCCGGATGCTTGATGCTGTAGGCGCCGTTGTAGGAGTTGAGTCCGACATAGGCGAAGATCCTGAAATCCAGAGTGTGCGCCATGGCGATCAAGTCGGCCAGGAAATCATCCTCGATGTTCGGGTGTGAGTAGCGCAGCTTCAGCCATCTCTGGTTTTCCTTGTTCCAGATCTGCACCGGCACATCCCGGAATACGGTTTCAGGGTATCTCTCGAGCTCGAAGGGCCAGTACCCGTACATGACCATGTTCATCTGGTTGATCTTGCTGTCAATACAGACGTTCATGTACTCCAGCCACTCATCGTAGCCCCACAGCTGCATGTCGAAGCCGAGCCTGCCATATCCTGCGTACCACGAGAAGGTAGGCGCAACGGCACGGTGTTCCACCGAAGGCCAATCGGTGATTTCACAGAGCGGGAGGGAAAATCCACCCTCCTTCCTGATAAGCAGCTGTTTTACCGTAGTGACCGCATTGATGAACCCTGCTTTTTCTCCGTATCTTGCGACGATCCTGTCAGCCCCGATTATCAGCTGGTAGCCCTGCTTCAGGAACAGGTCGCTGTTGTCTGCATCGATTCCGGCAAGGCCCTGGATGAAAGCGATAGGTATGCTGTCCTCCCGCGTCTCTTCCGCGGATATCCGCAGGTCCCTGCGGTTCCAGAACCTCATCCGCACTATTTCAAGGAAATCTTCTTGCTGGCGATCGGAGGGCCCCTCGAATGCAAAGGATATACCCGAAAAGAGTTTTGTGCATCCCGTGCCTTCTTTCACTCTTTTTGGTTCGGGCAACAACTTCAGCATGGTCGTTCCTCGCTTTCAGGCCAACAATAACCAGTCATGTCGCAATCCTGGCGCGTATCCTTCATGCAAAGACTCCGGTCAGCTCCTGCGCTGTCAGGAAAGTGGCTCCCATTTCCTTGAGTCCGTCGATCACATTGCCGAGTTCGCGAAGCGCCACCTCGCCGCAGTTCCGGGTTATGAACTCGTCGGGGATGACCGTAGCTTCACCGAAGTGGTAGCTTGTCTCCATTGGCCAGAACTCCCAGGGATGGATGTAGTACGCGAGCACTGGAGGAATGCCCCTGTCATCGCAAAACTGGATGAACCCCTTTGTCTTCTTGAGGAGCTGACCAGCACCTTCTGTCCTGAACAGCGGCCACTGGTCGCGGTCGCGTTCGAGGCCTGGATCCTTGCTTTCCATCGTCATGTCAGCGAAGTTCGGGATTTCAAGCAGGGTGCTGTCTCCCTTTTGCGTCCAGTCCTTGCGGTCGGGATGGTAGGGTGCGAACTGTTTGCGATAGAAGTACATCGGATACGTCACGTCACAGGTGAATCCCAGTTCCTCGAGGGCGTTGACGACCGTTGTCGAGCCCCAAAGCCTTGGGCAACGGAAAGAACTTGTCTCGACGCCTGCAGCCTTTTCAACCCACTCCTTGCACAGGGCCAGCCGGGGCTTGACTTCGTGGGGAAGCAAGGCCTTCACGCCGGGTATCGGGAACAACTCGTCCCCGATGGTTTCGTGGAACAGCGAATGGCATCCGACTTCGTTGCCACTCGCCGCCACCATCCGCGCTACCTCCGGGTTTTCCACCGCGCAGTCACCGGTGAAGAAGAAGGTGCCGCTCACTCCCTTCTTCTTGAAAAGATCGAGGAGGAGGGGCGTTCCCTGCCTCACTCCCTCGTAGAAGGGAGTGAAGCTGCCAACGTCTGTCTCCATATCGATGCCTAAGAGGGCATAAACAGGTCTCATGGCCGCTCCCCCGATGCCTGTCAGAATTCCAGCTCGTAGAGCTTGCCGATGGGCGCTGACAGGACTTCTACGCCGCCCTCTTTGATCGCGATACCTTTCTCCCAGCGCACGCCGAAACTGTCAGTTGCGATAAAGGTATCTATCTGGAAGGTCATGTTCGGCTTGAAGGGATAGTTCGAGATAGTCTCGGCCCAGGGCGCCTCGACCTCGATGAGGCCAGTACCGTGGAGGGGACCGTAGACGAAGTTGTCCTTGTAGCCCTTGTCCAGGTAGAATTTGTAGAATTCCTTTGCGACATCGGCAGCGATGACGCCAGCCTTGAGTTGCCGCTCCGTCCAGTTGTGCGCTTCGAGGCAGAAGAGGACGATCTCGCGGCGCTTGCCCGTGAGCTTGCCGAGAACCAGGGGATAGCCTATCGAGGCCGAGTAGCCGTCGATCTTGGCCGAGAGGTTGAGCTGGACAATGTCGCCCTTCTCGAACTTGCGATAGGAGGAGCGGGATATCGCGTGCCTCGTCGAAGCCTCGGAAAACACGTACATGGGGAGGCCTTCGTACTCGGCACCGTTCTCGTAGATAACCCGCTGGGCGACGCCGACCATCTGCAGCTCGGTCATGCCGGGCCTGATCTCCTTGATGACCTGCTGGCTTGCGAGCTCCGCGAGGCGATAGCCTTCCTTCAGACAGGCAATCTCGCTCTCTGACTTGATCTGCCTAAGCTCGACCATGATCTGGTCTGCCCTCACAATTTCGGCCGCGGGGAAGGCGGTTTTGATCCCTTCCATGATCACGACGGATGTGTCGAGGTAGCTCGCGACGCCGATCCGGAGCCTGGCTCCAGTAACGCCAAGGCCCTTGAGCACGTCGCTGAAGTTATCCACCTTGAGCTCCGGATAAGCGGGGTCGGCGCTCTCGCGATAGTCCTTGAGCACGTAGAGCTTGTCGAGCTTGTTCCGGTCTCCGCCGAAAGCCCTGCTCTCGGGGCCAACCATCAGGGCTGCCGCCCCGGCCGCGCTGATCGCCACGCCGCAGCGCTCGAACAGGGGCCAGAATCCCGAGAAGTACCTTGTGTTTGCGTAATCGGCCTCGCTACCGTTCACAATCAGGGCGTCGAGCTGCTCGCGGACCAGGATTTCCGCCGCTCGGCGGACCCGCTCTTTGTACTCGCTGTCTGGTATGCGAATGTCTCCGTGCATGGTCATCCCTCCTCAGGGTGCTTTTGTGGGGTCTTGCCCTTTGCCGTAATCACATCTCTCTTGGTATTTGAATCGATAAGAACTACGATGATCAGGATGGCGCCTTTGACCACCCACTGCCAGTATGTGTTGATGCTGAGAAGCACCATCGCGTTGCCGATCACCTGCAGGAACAGTGCGCCGATGACGACGCCGAAGATCCGCCCGCGTCCTCCCATCAGCGACGTACCACCCAACACGACAATGGTCATGACGTCGAACAGCAGATCATCGCCCAGGGTTACGTTTCCCGCGAGCGTTTTCGCGGTCAGACCCAGTGCGCCGACCCCCGTAAGGACCGCGCTGAACACGAAGGCAAGAACGCCTATGTAGTTCACGTTTATGCCTGAAAGCTTGCTCGCCTCAAGGTTGCCGCCAACGGCATAGAAACTCCGTCCGGGTGAAGTGTGCGCCGTGACGACATAGAGGACGAGCGCGACGAAAAACATCAGGATGACAGGGAACGGTACGATGCCGACATAGCCGGAACCCAGGAAATTGAAGCCTTCGGGCAGGCCGGATATGGGAAGCCCCCTGGAATACAGGTAATTGACACCTCTCACTACATTCATCACGACCAGGGTCGCTATGAAGGACGGCATCTTGCCGTAAACAACAAGAAGTCCGTTGATCAGGCCGATCACCACAGCCATTGCCAGCACCAGGACGATGGCCACCCAGACCGGCAGTCCGAGCTTGACCACAAAGCCCGCGAAGAAGATGGATACCATCCCGATGACCGAAGATACGGACATGTCCATCTGTCCGGTCAATATCGCGAAGAATTCGCCCATGGCGATGATCGCCGTAAAGGATGCCTGGCGAAGGATGTTCATGATGTTGTTGGTGGTCCTGAATTTTTCAAGGAACACGCTGCAGAGCAGGACCAGTACGAGAAGCAGTATTAATATTATCCAGTCCCTGAGAAAGACCTTCCAAACTCCGCCGGAGCGTTTCGTCTTTCCGCCAATGTCACTCATGTTAACTCACCCCTAGCAGACTGTGGATGATGACCTCTTGCGTCCTTCTCTCCCCTTCGACAACATCCATGATCGAGCCTTCGAACATGATGTAGATCCTGTTGCAGAGTCCCATCAGCTCCTCCAGCTCCGGAGACACGAGAACTACGCACTTGCCTTGTTTTGTGAACTCGTTGATCAGCTTGTAGATCTCGAACTTGGCGCCGACATCGATGCCTCTGGTCGGCTCGTCGAGAAGGATTATCTCCGAATTCCGGAGCATCCACTTGGCGATGATGATTTTCTGCTGATTGCCACCGGAAAGGTTCTTCACGTTCTGCCACAGGGAGTAGTAGCTCAATTCCAGTTTTTCATTTATCTCGAAGGCTGCCTTGGCTTCCGCAGCATGATCCTGGAAGAACTTGAATTTCCTGAATTTTTCCATGGATGGAAGGACCGTGTTGTCCTTGATATCGAACAGCATGTTCAGCCCCAGGGTCCTTCGCTCGTCGGGAATCAGCCCTATCCCCAGTTTTTTTGCCTGCTGGGGGTTCTTTATCCTTGTCTCTTTGCCCTTGATGTGGATCGTGCCAGCCACGGTCCTGTGATTCCCGAAGATGGCATGCACAAGCTCGGTCTTGCCTGCGCCCAACAAGCCTGCAAGCCCTATGACCTCGCCCGAGCGCACGCTGAACGAAATATCCCTGAACGCCTTCTGCGCCGAAAGTCCCCTGACTTCCAGCATCGTGTCCCCGAATGCCTCGTTGATGGGGGGGAATGCCTGCGTCAGCTCACGGCCGATGATCATCTTGATGAGCTTCGGTTTGTCGATGTCAGTCACGCGCCCGTTGTTCATCTGGCGACCGTCGCAGAGTACGGTGTAGGAATCGCAACATTCGAATATCTCGTTGAGTCGGTGGGAAATATAGATGACGCCCATCCCCCTCTCTTTCAGGATTCCGATGATCCTGTAGATGTTCAGGATGTCCTTTTCCTGGAGCACGGCAGTCAGCTCATCCAATATCAGGACCTTCGATTCGGACAGCACTGCCTTTGCGAGCTGCACGATCTGCTTTTCTGCCGTGCGCAGGTATTTTACGGGAACATTAAGGTTCACTTCGCACTGCAGAAAGTCCAGGAGCTCAGCGGCCTTCCTGCCGAGGGCCCTCCAATTGATTATCCCGTACCTGGTCTGATAATGGCCGATGAAGATGTTCTCGAGGCCCGTCATATCGTTCATCAGCTGGAATTCCTGGTGAACGGCCTGAATTCCAAGCCTCTGGGAGTCCTTTACAGAATAACTATGGATTCGTATCTTTTTTCCTTCCACATACAGTTCGCCTTCTGTCATGTGGTTTTCGCCGATGATGCATTTGGACAGGGTCGACTTGCCGGCGCCATTCTCGCCAACCAGGCCATGGCACTCGCCAGACAGGAGGGTGAAACTCACATCGTCCAAGGCCACCACGCCCGGAAATTCCATCCTGCAGTTCTTGAGCTGAATCAAGGGCGCATTTTCGCCCCGAACGCCGCCATCCACCCGGGAACCGCTGGTCATGCTGATCGCCTCCATCTTTTCCGACTGCCGGAACCGCCAACCAAGGAATGATAGATATTACAATTAGTACAATGATAAGGTGGGCGAGGAAAGGCTCCTCACCCACAATATCATCAACTACCCAAGCAGGGACCTGCCCCTGCCTAGAGCCACGACCATGTCTGCCAATTGTAATTCTTGATATTGGCAGGGGTGATTCCCTCGGGCTGAGGCAGATTGTAGGTCGGAGGAAGCTTTTCTCCCTTTACGAGTGACCTGTAGATGGCATCCGTTGCCTGGTAGCCCAGGACGACCGGATCCTGCAGGACTTCGCCTATCCATGCCGGATTGCCCTTGGATATGAAGGTAAGGACATCCTTGTCGCCTGCAATGCCAATGAATTTCATGGCAGTGCGCTTCTGCGAGACGGCTGCGTTGTAGGCGCCGACGACTTCGGCGTCGTTATGGCCGCTGACGACATCGATCACGCCTTCTCTCTGGAGGACGTTCTCGACGAGGTCCTGCGAGGAGGCCCGGCTACCAGCGCCCGAGTCGCCCTCTTCGATGATCCTCGCCTTGGGGAAACTGGCCAGGATCGTTTCCTTGAAACCGTTGAACCTGTCCGCCGAGACCTGACCCGATGTCGGCCGCGACACGAACAGGCACACCGGGTTGGTCTTGCCCAAGGTCTTCAGATAGGTTACGGCGATCTTGCCGGCGATCACGCCCAATGCCTTCATGTCATGTCCCACGAAGGTCGCCCATACCGCATCGGATGGCTTCGAGGGCTGTTGCTTGTAGTCGCCGATGACGAAGGGGATTCCCTTCGCCACATTCTGCTTGATTGTCGGTATCGCCGAGGATGCATCGGCCGGAAACAGGATGATGCCTTTTGCATCGGCCGCGAGAAGGCTTTCGACATTGTTCAGCATGGTTTGGACATCTGAATGGGAGTCCTCGAATTGGAACACGAAATTGGCAGCCGGATGATCTGTTGCCCACTTCTTGCAGCCATCGATGACCCCAAGATACCAGGTATAGGCCGTCAACTCCATGATGCTTACACCTATGAGAGTCTGTTTGGCCTGCGCCCACGTGCTCATTGACGATAGAAGCACCATCGCCAGAATCATCGCTCCGAACCGTTTCATAGCCACCTCCATTTAGTAGCTGCCAGTCGATATATTGCCAACGTTGTCGGCAACGTTTACCACCATATTTTAGTCCCCAGCTTTGTCAAGATAATTCCGGTATTTCGTGAAAAGCGCATCACGACAGGCCAGCCTCGTCGTTTTACCTTAGCTCAGATCCAGCTTCAGACCGGGTATCCCAAGGTCGTGTAATACGCAAGGTTGGCCTGGCGCGAATCGAGGCGGCCATACTGCGCGACAACGGGGACACTCGAATCGACCCTTATCGCGTATTGCGTTTCCAGTGGCACGACGACCTGTGCTTCTTCCGTTCCCATGTTGAGAACGATGACCGATTCGTGCCCCTTCAAGGGGAAGTCACCTGGAGGCGGTAGATCCGCGTCAGGGAAGATCCATACCTTCCTTCCAATTCCATCCAGCATCGCTGATTCTCCTTGGCAACAGTCTTGAATCCAGTGTCGCCCTACCTTTCCAGGGCACCAACTGCTTTCTTCTTCAGCCTTGATCCATCTTCTCGTGCCTGTGCTTGACAATTGCCATCGTTGTCGACAACGATGGCTATATTCGAGTGCTTTCCCTGTCCTGTCAAGAAAAATAGGAGGAATTCGGCAGCCTGGGCGCGGCACTGGGACCCCGTATGGGAAGCCTCCTTCTCGCAAAAGGATCTGCGGGATACTATTTGGGATTACTGGCGAGCATATTCTTCTGCGTTGCCGTGATCACCGCAGCCAGCCCCGTGCAGAAAAGGAGAACCGCACCATGACGACGCTCAAGGACCTTGCAATGGAGACGGGCTTTTCGATCAAAACCGTCTCTCGTGCGATCCATGACCATCCGGATATCAAGGCTGAAACCAAGGCTGCCATCATGGAAGTGGTCAGGAAGCGATCCTTCACTCCCAACTGGGCTGCGCAGAGTCTCCGCAGCCAGCGCACCAGGACCATCGGCTTTATCGTTCCGGATATCACGAACGGTTTTTTTGGCGAGATCGGCATGGGAGTGGATGCCTTTTTCCGCGCGCAGGGGTATACGACCCTCATCTGCTTCACCTCGAATTCCAGGGAAAACGAGATCGCATCGATCCGGTCTCTCCTGGCGAAAAGCATCGACGGCATCATACTCGCGCCAGTCGGAAACTCGGGCGAGTATCTCGACGGGGTGCCGAATCTCGCCGATACCCCCTTGATCCTGATCGACAATCGCCTGAGCGGCCCTCCGCGCAACTATGTCCTGCAGGACAACGAACGCAACTCCGCGCTTCTCACGACCCACATGCTGGGGCACGGCCACAGCCGCGTCGGATTCATCAGCGGACCCATCGAGGAGTCCTCCGCGCGCGAGCGCTTCGTGGGCTTTCGCGAGGCCCTCGGAAAAGCAGGTCTATCCTTTGACGATTCCCTCATCCGGAGCGGAGACTGGGGGATTCGGGGGGGCTTCGATGCCACCCTGGAGTTGCTCGGGACAGGCGAAGGGATTCGTCCTGCGGCCCTGATATTCGCAAGCTCGCCCCTCCTCCTGGGCGGCTACAAAGCCATCCATGAACTCGGTCTGGTTATCCCCGAGGATATAGCGGTCGCGTCCTTCGAGCATCCCGACGTCATCGACGCGCTTTCTCCCCGGCCTACGACCTTGGGCAAGATCGAAGCGGACATTGGAGCGGCTGCAGCGAGCATGCTTCTTTCCCTGATCGACAGGAAGGAGACGGACTTTCCGCGGGAGACCATAATCCCTGGCGAACTCATAATCGGCGGATCCTGCGGTTGTGCAGCACCCAGCAATTGAGATGCGGCTGCTGTCCATGGCATATTCCGCCTTCCTGAGTTGCGCGGATTCTTGAGCGCGAAATCCACGGCGACGTGATCAGAAGCCTTCGCTCCCCTCAGGGCGGGGGGGCTTATCGAAGTGGCTCTAGAAGACTGGCGGCGCCCAGGGGATCGGTTGCCCAGATTCCAGCTGCCATTTCACCTCGTGCGGGACTCCGCGAAACCAGCCAGTGTCGACCCGGCCCCTCCGCTGCGCCAGAGGCAGCGAGTTCTACGGCTATTTTAGTAATTGTGAGATAATCGCGGGGTGCAGGGCTCTCGGTCCATTTAGTTTCCACGAAGTTGAGGCGTCCACCTACCTCGATGACCAGGTCGATCTCGCGGCTGGCCTGGTCGCGGTAGAACCAGAAGTGCGGCCGCGCGGAATCGACAGCGGCCAGCTTCCTGAGTTCCGCGAAGACAAAGCCCTCCCAGACCGCGCCGATGAACGGCGACGATGGCAGGGTCCGCGCATCGAGTCCGAGCATCCAGCACAGGAGACCTGAATCACGGAAGTACAGCTTTGGGGACTTCACGATGCGCTTGCCGAAATTGCGGAACCAAGGCTCGAGGAGGACGATCTGGCCCGAGGCTTCAAGGACGGCTATCCAGTCGGCGATGGCCCGTGGCGATACTCCGACATCCTTGGCGAGCTCGGCCTTATTGAGAAGCTGGCCTGAACGGGCGGCCAGGAGCCGCATGAAGCGCTCGAAATCCCGGAGGCTCGTTACGCGAAGGATCTGCCTGACATCTCGTTCCAGATATGTGGCGATATACGCTGCGAAATAGTCGCCATGGGGCAGATCAAGACGCTTCCAGAGCTCAGGATACTGCCCACGGACCATGAGGGATGGCCAATCAGGCGCATCACCCAGCAGAAACCGGGAAGCGGAGTCGCCTGGATCGCGGATTTCGGCCAAGGCCAGATTCTCGAGCTCGAACCAGACGCATCGTCCGGCCAGACTGTCAGAAATGCCTTGCATAAGGGTGAAACTCTGACTCCCTGTCAGGATGAATCGCCCCATCGAGTCGCGGTCGGCGTCGACGGCTGCTTTGATGTGGCGAAAGAGGCCTGGTGCATACTGAATTTCATCGATTAGCAGCGGCCCAGGATGCACAGCGAAAAAGGCAGATGGATCGCGCTCGGCCATCTCCGCGACGCTCGGGAGATCTAGGCTTACATATCGATGGTCGGGGAAGCAGCTTTTCAGGAGCGTTGTCTTTCCCGATTGCCGGGGACCGGTCAGGACAAGAACAGGTGAAAAGGCGCTTGCCGCGACCAACCGGGCAGCAAAGAGGCGGGGAAAGTGCATGTTTGCAATTATAACTCAGCAAGTCCGTTTTGCAAACATGGCATATATTTGGTTTCTGTTAAATAAATTAGACCGCGGATGCTAAGCTGCAGGATCTGGCTTGAAGACTGTAGGACTGAC
>JBAXTA010000115.1:0-12519 GCA_037130415.1 Spirochaetota bacterium | reverse complement strand
CAGCCGGCGGCCCCAGCCGGCGGCCCCAGCCGGCGGCCCCAGCCGGCGGCCCCAGCCGGCGGCCCCAGGCTGGGGCAGCGAGGCCGGAGCACAGCGCCACGCGAACACACTCCCTCTCGTATGAACTCTTGAGCATGTCCTCATAGGTGTCCATGTATGCGTTGGCGCGGGTATCCCGAAGGCGGCTGGCCGAAAATCCTACAGCGGCAGGTCCGGCAGTGCCACCGCACCGGCGACTGCGGCGGTGTTCTCCATCATGATCGCGTCGTAGACTTCCTGGCGGTAGACCTTTACCTTCCTTGGCGCCTCGATGCCGATCTTCACGAGGTCACCTCGCACCTCGACCACGGAGATGACGATATCATCGCCGATGACGATCTTCTCGTTGACGCGGCGCGATAGTATCAGCATCAGGAAGCACTCTTCGAGGCTGCGAGTTCGGCCATGATGTCGTGCTTGACCTGCCAGCGCGTGTCCCCGAGGACTGCCTGCATGCCGGTGCGGCTCGCCCTCGATATGACGAGGGGACCAAGGAGGTTGGCGGTGATCGGACTGCCGTCCTGCGGTACGGTAACGATGGCAAAGACAATGGCATCCACGGGGTCGTCGATGCCGAACTCAGACAACAGTTCATCGGGAAGGTCGAGGGAGTAGTCGGGACGGAACAGGAAGGGGTCGATGAGGGCGAAGGCCAGTTCAGGCAACTCCAGGGACTGAAGGTAATAGAAGGGTTTCTGCTTCGCGTCCAGGAGTGCCCACCGGGTGAATTTTGCAAAGCCCGGCAATCCTGCGGGAAAGGTGACGAGCTGTCGCTCATCGACTTCTATCTCGCCATAGGCCTTGGAATTCACGCGCATTTCAATGTCCCCTCTCGTAATGTTTCGTTCAACGCTTCCCCTCCGTCCCAGCCCATGCAGCGCCTACCGAAGGAAATCGAGGAGGGTCTGCGGGAACATGCGCCCAGCGAAGCCAAGGCTCGCCTTGTGGGCGTAGTCGAGCATGCGGTAGTCGGTCACCGCCTTGGTAAGGTCGAGATCGGTCTCGGCTGACAGGAGGCGGGTCGCATCCGGGATCTCCTTGTTGAGCCGCGAGGCGATGAAATCGAGACGTTCGCTCCTCGCGCCAATCTCCGTAGCACGCCGGGTGAGGTTCTCCAGACCGGAATCGACGCCTGCGAGGGCGAGGCCACCGGTTTCAAGGACATCGCCCCTGTTGAGCGAATCGCGCAGCCGGATGACAACATCGAATAGCGAGCCACCACTCGAGCGCGCCGAGGCTGCGAGGTTGTCGGGAACGCGGCCACCAGGGGCGATGACGCCGAGCTGGGACAGGGGCCCCGACCTTTCCGTGGCCCTTCCGTCAAAGGCTGCAGCAGTAGTTCCGTCTGCGCCGGCGCTGCCTGCAGGGCCCGCCAGGTCTTCGAGGCGCATCTGGTGAGGAACCGTAGCCTCGAGCATCAGCGAGAATCTCCTGGGGTCGATGCTCGCGCGCACCGCAGCCCCGGACTCGTTGATCTTCGCCACGAGGGCCTGCACCGTATCTCCGGCCTTGATATCCACCTTTATGCCATCGACCGCAATCGAGCTGTCGGACCCGGCGCGCCAGTCGCGGGCGTCAAAGCCCGAGGCCACCTGCTGCCGCTCGGCCCAGAAGATATCGGTGCCGGGCTGCCGCAGGGCGATGGTGGTGCCCTCGGAGACCTCGGAGCGAGCTCCGTTGTAGCCCCCCTGGTATTGCACGCCGGTGACCGCCTCGGTACCAGTGCCGACGGCCGTGCCCATGACCGCGCGATACGGCTCGGTCCTCGAGGCATCGCCGGCAAAGAGGAAGGTCCCGTCGGGCGAACGGGAATTGGCCAGGGAAACCAGTTCATTGAGGAGCTGGTCCACCTCGACTCCCATGGCCTTGCGGTCATCGTTGGTGTAGGTACCATTGGCGCCCTGGACCGCCAGCTCGCGGATGCGCTGCATCACATCGACGGCGCTCCGCACATAGCCTTCGGTCACCTTTGTCTGATCGGCGGCCGCCTGGGTGTTGGTCTCGTAGCGCTTGAGGCGCTCTACCACCGAGTCGTAGCGTACCGCGCGCGCAGCCCCGAGGGGATCGTCGCGGAGCTTTTCGATTTTCTGCTGCGTGGCCATCCTCGTCTCGAGGCTGGCCATGTCCCGCTCGTTCCGGCGAAGCCAGAACTGCATGTCGTTGTTCATAAGGTCGGAACTTACCCGTCTCATCGTGCCCCCCGGCGATACAGCCAATTGGTCATTTTCATCAGGTCATCTTGTTGATGATCGTATCGAGCATCTCGTTCATGACAGTCATGAATTTCGCCGAGGCGGCGTAGCCATGCTGGAACTTGATCATCTCCGCGAGTTCCTCGTCCATGTTGACGCCGGATATGGACTGGCGGAGGTCGCGGAGGTCCTTGCCGATGCGGTCGTGGCTCTGCATGGCGCGCTGCGCCCGCTCGCCCTCGAGGCCGACGCGGGAAACCGCCTCGGCGAAGTGGTCGTCGAAGGTTCGCTGGCTGCCGACCATGACAGCCTTCGTGCGGAGCGAAGCCATCGCAAGGGCCGCCGAACCATCACCAGGCGCAGCGGGCTTGCCGTTCTCGCCGAAGCCGGCGGCGATGGAGCCAGGGTCAGATTTGATGGCAGCGCTCACCTCGAGCCAGCCCGCAGGATGCGAAAGTGGCGCGACCGCAAAATCTTTAGCTCCGACGGACAGGGCGTTGGCCGCGTCCGCGCCGCCCCAGTCGAAGGCGCCAGCCGGGCCGCTCGCCTTGAGCAGGCCCGCGTAACCGGCCAGGAAGCGGCCTGAGTCCTCGACGTGGCGGATGACGAAATCCGGGTTATCGACCCCGCCTGCGGCCGCCCCGGAAGCAACTGTGCCGCGGAGTTCGAGGCGGCCGGTCCGGTCGAGACGGGCTGTCACCTCGGCTCCAGAGTGGTTGATGCGGCTGACGACGTCGGCGACGGTGTCCGTCGGGTTGTAGCGCAGGGATACCGGACCGTCCTTGCCAGACAGGGTGAGGGTTCCGGCAAGGCCCACGAGGGCCTGCCCGTCGAGGGAATTGCTCCCCGACATGCGGTAGAGCATGGTCGAATCGAATTTTCCGTCGCCGTTCCTGTCATAATTGCCCGCGATATCATTGACTGCGGGGAACTCGGAGAAAAAGTCCAGGCCCGTCTTGCCGTTGAGGCCATAGGCTGCGCGGTGGGTCTCGTTCACGAGGTCCGAAAACGAGAGCGCCAGGGTATCGAGGGTCTGTACTTCCTTTTTCACATCGCCGTCGCGGAGTTCCACAAGTGCGCCAAGGGTCCCCCCCTTCGCGCTGAAGGCCAGGCCAGTTTCCTTCCACACCGGATGGGCAAAGCCGTTCTCGTCGGCCCCGGAGAGGGCCAGGTCGCGGGACTTCCCCCCCTGCACAATGACAAGACCATCCACATGGAGCATGTATTCGTCGCCATCGCGCCTGTCAACGCTGACCGGCACGAGTTTTGCGAGTTTTTCCGCCAAAAGGTCGCGCCGGTCCATGAGGTCGTTGGGATTGTCGCCCATGGCCTGTGACTTGACGATCTCGGCGTTCACGGTCGCGATTTCCCGGGCGATGCCGTTGACCTGCTCGACCGTCCCCCTGAGGTCGCCATCGATGGCGGAGCGGAGATCGGTGAGGCGCCGGTAGCGGTCGCGCATGCCCTCTGCGAGGGCCTCTCCGCGGGAAACGACCGCCTCGCGCGCGGAGCTGTCCTCGGGACGCTGCGCAAGCTCCTGCCAGGATCCCCAGAACTTGTCCATCAGGGTCCTGACAGAGGAGTCGGTGGGCTCGTTGTGGATGTCCTCAAGGGCGAGGAGGTTCTTGTCGCGGGTGCTCCAGTAACCCTCGAAGCCCGACTCGCCGATGATCCGACCGTCCAGGAGCCCGTCGCGGATCCGTTCGATGCGGTCGACGGTGACACCCTGCCCGATCTGGCCGGGAGTGTTTTCACGGTTTGCCTCGGGGGCATAAAGAGGCGTGGCCGCCGAAAGATCGACCCGCTGCCGCGAGTAGCCTTCGGTTGATGCATTGGTAAGGTTGTGGCCGATGGTGAGAAGGCCCTGGTTGTGGGCGCCGATGCCGCGCTTGGCAATTTCAATGCCTGTGAATGCCGATTGCATGTCCTGCTCCTATGGTCCGTCCGCCTACAGGGCGGTGTTCACAAGGATCGCGTCGTGTCCCGGGTGGACGACCCTGCCCGACTTTCCGTAGATGTTCCCTTTTTTCTCGGGGAAGAGTTCTTCAAGCACGGTTCCAAGCAGACTGCGGCTTGCTGCCGCATAGTCGCCGAGGCTGCCGTTTTCGAGGCGTACCCGCATGGCCGAGATCCTGAGCCTCCGGTGGAGATCCGTGAGCCTCGTCCGCTGGGGTTCGGGAATTGCCATCGCAATCTCCTGGATGCCTTCGCGCGCGAGGCAAAGGTCGAGTCGCATGAAGGACTCCGCGGTGACGCGGTCTGCTTCTACCCTGCTGATTTCCCTGGACCGCTCCTCGAGGGCTTCCATCGCCCTCGTAAGCGCCGGCCAATCCCGGCTTTCGAGTGCCTGGGCGAACTTCCGCTGCGCTTCGATGCAGCTGTCGAAGGCTTCCGCCTCCCGTTCCATCGCAGTCATCAGGCTTTCAAGCTTCTCGTGGGCCATTCCGGGTACTCCTTCACTTTGGAGTATCGGAAGCCAGAGGCGGTATTTTAGCGAAAAGCGGTAACTGGACAGAGCCGCTCCGGTTGTCCCTTGCCCCCCGGCCGGGTATAGTGTGCCCACATGTTCAGGTTCATCAGGGAAGCCATGTGGGCCCTCAAAGGCGTGAGGGTCTATGCCCTTGTCGGCGAAAGCGGCACCGGCAAGAGTTTCAGGGCCAAGCTGGTTGCCCAGAAATACGGTATCGAGATGATCATAGATGACGGTCTTCTCATTGGTGGGGATGCCATCATTGCCGGGAAATCGGCAAAGAAGGAGCAGGTCTACATGACTGCGGTCAAGACCGCCCTCTTTCATGAAAAGGCCCACAGGGATGATGTAGCGAGGGCGCTTGACCACGAGCGCTTCCGGAAGATCCTCGTAATCGGGACGAGCGACCGAATGGTCAGGAAGATCTGCGAGCGCCTCCAGATCCCCCACCCTGGCAAGATCATCAAGATCGAGGACATCGCCTCGAAGGTGGATATCGAAAAGGCTGTCCGCTCGCGCCAGGTCGAGGGAAAGCATGTCATCCCGGTACCGGCCCTCGAGATACGCAAGGCCTATCCGACCATCTTCTACGATTCCATCCGGGTCTTCCTCAGGCGGAGCTTTGGCACAGCGCCTGCCAGGCCCAAGCTCTATGAGAAATCCGTGGTGCGGCCCGAGTACGCCAAACGCGGCCGCGTCGTGATCTCCGAAGCCGCCCTCTCCCAGATGGTCATCCACTGCGTCGACGAGTTTGACAAGACCCTCCACGTGCGCAAGCTCAACATCCGCACCGACTCACAGGGCTACCGCCTCACCATCGTCCTTGAGGTGCCCTTCGGGGCGCGCATCGCCAGCAACGCGCGGGCCCTCCAGGAATATGTCATCGAAAACCTCGAACGCTTTACCGGGATACTCATCGAGGAAGTAACGATAATTATCGATCGCTTCTCGCCCTCCAAATGAGGCAGCTTGCGGGAAGTCGCGAGCTGGCGTTTGACAGTCCCGCACGACACTCCTACTATGGAATACACAGACTCCGCATGGGGGAATCATGAAGAGGATATTTTCAGCGCTCGCCTTGCTCACCATCGCAGCCTTGCTCGCGGGAGCCCAGGGAGTGTCCGCTCCTTCCGGTCAGGCGACGACGCCGGCAGGAACCCAGGCAGTCACTTCCCCGGTCGCGTCGCCAGCCGCGACACCGGCAGCAGCAGCCGCAGGTCCCGCCGAAGGAAAGCACTATCTGGTCACCTCAACCCTTGGAGCCGAGCGGAGTGCCAAGCTCCTCACGCGACTCGAAGGTCTCTTTTCCCTGTTCGCCCGCGTGTTCCGCTTCGACGAGGGCCACCTGCAAGGGAAGCTCATCGTCCGCGAGTTCGCCAGCAAGGCAGATTTCGACGCCTACCTCCTGAAGTCAGCGGGCGAGACCAGGGGCGACTTCGTCTATATCCATTACCCAAGCGCACTGAAGCGTGAACTCCTGCTTTATTCCAAGCCCGAGCCTGAGTTCTCCGCGAGCCTGGCCCACCAGGCCTTTGTGCAATACTTGAAGGCCTTCATCCAGGATCCACCCTTGTGGCTCCGGGACGGTTTCGCGGTCTGCTTCGAGACCGTGCGATGGAAGGAAGCCGGGGCCGAGAGCAGCTTTACCGAAAATCTAGCCTGGCTCGAGACAGTCAAGGCCCTCAAATCCAAGAATACCCTGATCAAACTCGACCGCCTCTTTGAGGCGAATCCAGAGGATGCACGCGCAGCTGTCGAAGTTTTCTACCCCGAGGCCTGGGCCTTTGTCTCCTTCCTGGTCAACGACATGGAAGGTGACTACTCCCGACTCCTCTGGGAAACCATAGCAACCCTCGGACCCACCTCGAGCCTCGCCGACAACCAGGGAGCCTTTGCCCGCCGCGTCGGGGCCTGGTATGGCCTTGATGCTTTGGAAAAGGCCTTTGGCGAGTACATCGACTCCCGAAAAACCTACCCTGAACTCGTCGCCCTTGGTACTGAGCAGTATAACAAAAAGGAATATGACCGGGCTGACACGAACTTTGCCGAAGCTGCGCGCCTGGAACCCAATGCCTTCGTGGTGCCCTATTACCAGGGTCTCATCGCGTATTCGAAGTCTCAATACCAACAGGCTGATGCCTTCTACAAGCAGGCACTTGCCCTGGGCTGCGACAAACCGACGGTGAACTATGCCCTCGGACTCAACTCAATAGCGCGCGGCCTCAACGACGAGGGTGCTGCCTTTCTCTCCTTGGCCTCGACTGCCAACCCAGACCGATACAAGGCCAGGGTCGATGACATCCTGAAGCGCCTCGGGAAAAACTGATCTCGAGCGTGAAAAGAACCAAAACGCCGCCCGGGCTTGTGCCGGTCGGCGTTTTGCATGACAGCCAATCCAGGCGGCAGCCTGGCCCTTACCTTATTTCTTGACGATGGAGAGGATCCGCTCGAGGACCTTCTTGCGGTCGAGGGGCTTGACGATATAGCTCTTGGCTCCCAGGAGGAGGGATTTCTTGACGACATCCTCCTTGCCAAGGGCGCTGACCATCACGATGCATGCATTCTTGTCGAACTCAAGGATCTTCTCGAGGGCAGTAACGCCGTCCATCTTGGGCATGGTGATATCCATGGTAACCAGATCGACGTTCGGGCAGAGTTCCTTGTATTTTTCGAGACCGGCCAGGCCATCGCCTGCCGTGCCCACCACCTCGAAGCCCTCTGACGTCAGGATCTGGCCCAATTGCTTGGCGATAAACATCGAATCATCGACGATAAGTACTCGATAGGGCAATCCATCAGACTTCAACCCTTCGGGGCGCTTATCATTGATATTCGGCATGTCGGACTTGGCGATCATGGTCTTCGTAGCTCCTTTTCCGCACCGGGCTACAGGAATTCCTACGCGCCCAGCGAGACTCACATTCGGTTATAAACCAAGCTTTCGGGCTTTGCAAGGCCGCGAGGCCTTCCCCAAACCCCGGGGCGCCCCTTGACTAGGAGGAAAACGCCATGCAGAATACGAAACTTAGCCGGGATGGGGCGCGGACCTCATCGAATCTGGATCGCCGTCAAGGAGAGAGCAATTGCCCTGCGGACGAAAACGAAAGCTCAAGAAGATTGCGACGCACAAGCGCAAGAAGAAGAAGAGAAAGAACAGGCACAAGACCAGGTAATGCGCCGCGATCTTCGGCGCGGATCTCCTCTGCGAGGTTCGCGATGGATGGGCCGCTTCTTTGAAGCGGCCTTTTCTTTTCCTCTTGCCCTTGCCTTGGGCCGGAGGCTACGATGGATCTAGCCATGGCGCATGATATCGACGTTCCCCAGATGTTGCGGGCTTTCGCAAACCGCAACAAACTCTCGGAGGTCGATTATCGGGCATTTGCGCAGGCCGTGCAGCGCCAGTCGCGACAGGCTGACCAGACGAGCCCCATATTCCGCGACCTGGGAATCAATCCGGATATGGTTCTCATTCCCCGCCTCCTCAAGGCTGCAAAGGAGAAAAAGCTCTCCCTGGAAATGGTGGGCAACGAGATCTCCAAGGTCTTTTTGCCCGAGCACTTCGCCTCGATATTCATGCAAGAGTACAAGCGGATGGACGAGAATCCGGAGGTCCCCTTTCCTGACGAGGATTCCCTCAAGATAATCGTCCCAAGCGAATGGATCCAGGCGGTTTCCCTCGAGACTGACCTCACCCTCCTCACCGAGGCAGTGCAGGAACGCCAGGTTCCCCTGTATCGACTGGTCTTCTCGGAAGGGCTCAGGCCCTTTGTCATTCCCTCTTCCTTCGTACCGAACAAGCTCACTGAATATGCGGTGCTCAAGGTCAGGCAGTACCTCCGGCGGGGTGGGAACAAGGAATACCTCTACAACAAGCTCCTCTACGCCTTCGGGTCCAAGGAGCAGATCCTCAAGGACGCGTTCGGCCTTGTGATGATAAGGCCCTATGACGCCATCGAGGAGCTCAAGCGATCGTCGAGCGACTTTACCTTCTCCTTCTGGGCCTACCTGTCGAGCCATATGAAAAAGGACCTTGACAAGAAGACCGACCCGAGCGCCGAAGACACCTCAATCTACCAGGCCATCGTAATCTGTGAAATCTTTTCCAATTGGTACAAGGGCAAGGCCCAGCGCATCATCGACCTCGAGTTGGCCTTCAAGGCCCTCGAAACGGGCCTCCGGAAACCACCCTATTACTTCTCCTTTGACGAGGTCCTCGACTTCAAGGACAGCAAGGGAGGTCCACTCCTGGGGAAATTCTCGCGCGAGGAGCTCGAAGCCTGGCTCAAGGAGGCCACGACCGCAGCCAAGGCCGGGCTACTCCCCGAGTACCTCATCATCGCAACGGGAAAGGGCCGGAGGTCGTACATTGCCAAGGACCGCCTCTTCCAGCTGGTGCTACGGCTGGTCGGCGAGGCACGGCCGGACATCAAGTCGAGGATCATCACCAAGTGGAAGCAGATACTCGAGAACTTTGGCAGCTTGCCGGCCATGGATGACGACAAGACCTACCGCCGCGAGCTGACCGCCCTCCTCGAGGAGCGGCAACCCCTCCTCGACGCCCTGCTCAAGGACCGACTCCTTTCCCTCGTGCGCGACGAGCTGACAAATGGCGGCCAGACTTCGACAGAGATCGACAGGTTCTTCAGCCGTGGCGAACTCTCGCCCATCGACGAGCTTCTGGACCTGCCCCGCAAGACAATGACTGTCGATGCGAGGATGCTCCTGCCCTTCTGGTATTCGATTCCCATCCTCAAGGCCATCGCCAGCCTCTTCCTCAGGAAGAAGGTCAAGACTGCGAAGGGGAAAAACCAGCCGGTGAAAAAAGTCACGGAGGAAGCCACTCCCCCCTCCGCTGCCAAGGACAAAAAGCAGGACTTTGCCAAGGCAGCCAAGGAGATCGCCAAACGCGTTCTTCCCTCCGAAATGAGCATGGAGGAGTATCTCCACGAACTCGAGGGCCGCTGGAACACCATGCTCAGCAACGACGCGAAGACAAACCTCACCGAAGATGTCAACAGTCTCGTCCGGGATTACCTTCGCAGGACCCTCCGAACCATGAAGCCCACGTCATTCAGCCTTGAGCGGGTCAAAGGCATGGCAACCAACCTGGCCAACACGCCGACCCTCCTCAAAATGAAGAATCATGCCGCCCTTGAGCTCTACATCCAGGTCTACATACTCCGGACCCTTTCAAAGTAGAGTTTCAATAATCGAAACAGCCTTTCAACTATTGCAATTTTCGCTTGCCTTCGAAACGAGAAGTGCTATGATTGACCATGAGCGGTAGAGATCGCTCATGATTCCAAGGAGTTTGTCGTGCCGATTACGGTCCTTGTCATCAATCCAGGATCCACATCGACAAAGATCGCAGTATACGAGGACAGCGAAGAACTGTTTTCCGAGAATGTCATCCATGGCAGCGACGAGATCGGGCGCTTCCCGACCATAGCGGCCCAGCACGGGTTTCGTGAGCAACACATTCGGGCGGTCCTCGAGCGGCGCGGCTTTTCCGTGACCCGACTTTCAGCCGTGGTCGGCAGGGGTGGCTTGCTCAAGCCGATACCGAGCGGGGTCTACGCAATCAACGACCCCATGAGGGAAGATCTCCTGTCGGCGCGCTACGGCGAACACGCCTCCAACCTCGGTGCGCTTATAGCAGCCGACCTTGGCAAAGAGGTCGGCATCCCGGCCTTCACCGCCGATCCGGTCATCGTCGACGAGCTCGACGAGGTCGCACGGATAACCGGACACAGGCTATTCAAGCGAAAATCCATCTTCCACGCGCTCAACCAGAAGGCAGTGGCCCGTCGCTGGTGCCGCGAGAAGGGCCGCGACTACGAGGCCTCCACCCTCATCGTTGCCCACATGGGCGGCGGCGTCACCGTCGGCCTCCACCGCAATAGCCGCGTCGTCGATGTCAACAATGGCCTGAACGGCGAAGGTCCCATCACACCGGAGCGTGCAGGAACCCTTCCGGCAGCCGACCTCGTGAAGCTCTGCTATTCGGGTACCTACAGCGAGGCGGAGGTCATGAAGATGCTAACCGGAAAGGGCGGCATGGTCTCGCTGATGGGCACCAACGACATGCGCATGGTAGAAGATGCCTACCGCATCGGCGATCCCGTGGGCAGCCTCTACTTCAAGGCCTTCATCTACACGGTCGGAAAGTCCATAGGGGCGCTGGCTGCTGCCGCGCGCGGCCGGGTGGACGCAGTCATTCTGACCGGCGGCATAGCCCACAGCAAGGCGATCGTGGAAGGCATCTCGGAGATGTGTTCGTTCATCGCTCCGATGACCGTCTATCCGGGCGAGGGCGAGCTTGAAGCGCTGGCCCTGGCAGGCACCCAGGCCGTCAAGGGCGAGTGCCGGATCATGGAGTATCGATGAAGG
This sequence comes from Spirochaetota bacterium, assembly GCA_037130415.1. Lineage (GTDB taxonomy): Bacteria > Spirochaetota > Spirochaetia > Treponematales > Rectinemataceae > CAIJMU01. The sequence continues at coordinate 1,428 of JBAXTA010000115.1, read as the reverse complement.
AATCAATTCGTACGCTCGCCGGACTGATCGAGGCGGCCAGGCTCCTGGGCAGGAAGCGGATCGCGGTGGCAGCCGCCCAGGAGGGCTCAGCCCTCGAGGCGGTGTATGCTGCCTGGCAGGCAGGCCTTGCAGAGCCCATCCTTGTCGGGGACCTGGCAGCCATCGACGCGCTGGCCGCCGGACTTGGCATCGACGTCTCGGGCTTTGCCCGCCACGAGGCAAAGGACTTTTCTGAGGCCGCAGCGAAGGCCGTCAGGCTTGTGCGCGAGGGCTCGGCCGACGCCCTCATGAAGGGCCTCCTGGACAGCTCGATCCTGCTCAAGGCGGCCCTCGACAGGGAGAGCGGCATCAATTCAGGAAGGCTCATGAGCCATGTTGCAGTCCTCGAGACGGCGCACTACCACAAACTTCTCATCGTCACCGATGCGGCGATCAACATAGCCCCCGACCTCAACGCAAAGATCGACATAGTGCTGAACGCCGTAGGCGCTGCGCGCGCCCTCGGCATCGGGATGCCCAAGGTGGCCCTCCTGGCGGCGGTCGAAAAGGTCAACGCCGGGAAAATGCCCTGCACGGCCGAGGCGGCGATCATCACGGTCATGAACAGGCGCGGGCAGATCAGGGGCTGCCTCATCGACGGGCCGCTGGCCCTCGACAACGCGGTGAATGCTGCAAGCGCGCGCCTCAAAGGGATAGAGTCCGAGGTAGCGGGCGACGCGGACATCCTGGTGGCTCCCGACATCGAAGCGGGAAACATCCTCTACAAGAGCCTCATGGACCTCGGGGGAGCCCGGGGAGCAGCCATCGTCATGGGTGCAGCGAAGCCCATGATATTGACAAGCCGGTCCGATTCAGCCGACACCAAGCTGGCATCGATTGCCCTTGCCGCACTGGCAAGCTGAAGGAGTGGGTATGGCATTCAAGGGAAGAGTCGAAATCGACAGGGAGCGATGCAAGGGTTGCCACCTCTGCGTGCGCGCCTGCCCGACGAAGGTGCTTGCACCTTCGGATTCCCCCAACTCGTGGGGCTATTATCCATCGAAGCAGGTTGCCGAGGAAAAGTGCATAGCCTGTGGCAATTGCTTCCTGGTCTGCCCCGACGTTGCGATTACGGTATTCAAACTCCAGGGGGGAAGCGATGCCTGAGAAAGCCGAAAAACTGCTCATGAAGGGGAACGAGGCCATGGCCGAGGGCGCGCTCCGCGCAGGCTGTGCCGCCTATTTCTGCTATCCGATCACGCCCCAGAGCGAAATTCCCGCCTATATGGCGAAGCACATGCTCGAACGCCACCTGGTATTCCTCCAGGCCGAGAGCGAGACGGCGGCCATCAGCATGGTCTATGGGGCGGCCGCCACGGGGGCACGCGTGATGACGAGCTCCTCGAGTCCGGGCATGTCGCTCAAGCAGGAGGGCATCTCCTACCTCTG
>JBAXTA010000114.1:0-12568 GCA_037130415.1 Spirochaetota bacterium | reverse complement strand
GGTCCGCCAGGTTCCCCATGGCGAACTGGCCCTGCAGGTGGCGGCCCGGGAAAAGCCGGACTTGATATTGCTCGATGTCATGATGCCAGGCATGGACGGTTACGAGGTCTGCCGCCGATTGAAAGCCGATCCCGGTCTTGCAGACATACCGGTCATCTTCATAAGCGCCCTTGACGGTACGAACGACATCGTGACCGCCCTGGCCTTGGGCGGAGTTGACTACATCGGCAAACCCTTCGTCGCGGAGGAGGTAAAGGCGAGGATCCGCACGCATCTGAAGCTCTATCTCCAGGGCAAGGAGCTCCGTGAGTCCAACGCCACAAAGGACAAGTTCTTTTCCATCATCGCCCACGATCTCCGGGGTCCCTTCGCCGGATTCCTCGGCGCAACCCAGTTGATGTTCGAGCAATTGCCGGATTTGTCGCAGGGCGAAATACGCCGGTTCGCGAAGGGCTTGAACGAATCGGCCTCCAATCTCCACCGCTTGCTCGAAAACCTCCTTGAGTGGGCGCGCCTGCAAAGGGGATTGACGAGCTTCGAACCCAGGCACTTTCCACTGATTGGCCTGGTAGAAAAGAGCATCGGCCTGGTGTCGGACTCGGCCATGAAAAAGGGAGTCAGGATCCGGCTCGACATTCAGGAAGGCCTGGGAGTATTCGCCGACAAATATATGCTCGAGTCCATTCTCCGCAACCTTGCAAGCAATGCGGTGAAATTCACCCGAAAGGGTGGGGAAGTCGCCATTGTGGCGAAACAGGCTGCCGATGCTTCGGTCGCTCTTTCGGTCAGCGATACGGGCATAGGAATGGACAGCGCAATGGCCGCCGGTCTTTTCCGGATCGATGCCCAGAACAACCGCAGGGGAACGGAAGGCGAAGCGAGTAGTGGACTTGGCTTGATCATTTGTAAGGACTTTGTCGAGCGGCACGGCGGCAGGCTCTGGGTCGAGAGCGAGGAGGGGGTGGGAAGCAGCTTCCATTTCACGCTCCCTACAGGGATTCCGGACCCTGACCGCCCCCGGAGCCCGATGGCCGTCCCGGGTGCCACCGGCTGACTCCGAGCTGTCCTCCCCTACCTCCCAATCGCTTGCTCCCCAGGCTCCGCCATGCGAATTCCTAAGCCCCCGTGGCGCCTGGATAGTTTTCCATGCCGGGAAAATCGAAGCCGATGAGGCCTTGCAGCTCAAGGGCGCGCACTGCGGCAACCACTCGCTGACCGGCCGCATCGCATTCGGAAAGCCTGACGCGGCCGAGGGCCTCGACCTTCGCAAGGATGCGCCCGGCCGCGTCGGGGTCGAGGCGCGAGAGCACCTTGCTGCGGGTGGCTGCAACCAGGGGCTTCAGGCCGAGCGCGATGTCGCCCTCCTCGACCTTTCCAAGGAGGAGGGCGATGGATTGGGCATCGAGGAGGCTGATATCCTCGAAGACGAAGAGGAGTCTCTTGATCTCTTCGGACAGCGCAGGATCGACCAGGTCGAGCCCTTCGATCACTGATTTTTCGGTCTCGCGCCGCGTCATGTTCAGCATACTGACTATCTTGGACAGGCCGCCCGAGACAGGGGCCGCGCGCCCCAAAGCCTCGAGCTTTTTTGCGAGGATGCGTTCGAACTCCTGGGCCAGGCCCGGCAGCACCGCTCCCAGGGAAGCCAGACGGCGGACTACATCCATCCGATAGGCTGAAGGAAGCTCGTCGAGGACCCGCGCGGCGAGGCTGTCGTCGAGCCGGGCCAGGACGAGGGCGGAAGCCTGGGCCCGCTCCGAAGCGAGGAAGGCTGCCAGGGCTTCTGCCTTCGCCGTGGAAAGCGAGGCAAAAAGCCCAGACTCCCCCGTGGGCCGGCCAGGCTCGGATTCGTCCGCTCCTCCGAAGGCCAGGCGGTCGGCGAAACCCTCCTGCCGGGCTTCGACATGGGCAAGGCGGGTGCCGAGCATGCCGAGGCTTCCTTCGATACTCTCTTTTAGCCCGTCGAAACCCTTCCCGATCCCGGCAAAGCCCTCCTCGAGACGCCGGACCAGGACATCCGCGGGGCCATCCGAGAGGGAGCCTGCCCGGTCCTCCCCCTCCTCGAGGACATTGAGCGTGAACCTTCCCCGATGGATGCCCGGGGGCAAACTGAAACGCAGCGTCTCCAGCCCTCCCGCGCGCAGCCGGCCCACTCCCTCGTCAAGACCGGGTATGGGAATAATTGCTCCCTTTTTGAGGAAGCGGAGCCCGGTGATGGAGAGCCTCCCGCCCTCGACGATCAGCTCGGCCGGAGCGTCGATGCCCCGGGCCACCTGGGTGGATATCGCTCCCTTCGAATCGGGACGCGCGAGGGTGTACCAATACTCGGCTGAGAGCTTGTGCATGACCGGCTCGACGGAGATGTAGGGAATTACGACGTGGAGGCGGGCTGTCCGCCCAGCGATGGCGACATCGAGGCCGACCAGGAGGATCATCTCCGTCGGCGGCACGACCTGGCAGAAGCGTGGATCGGTCTCCAGGGCACGGAAGGCCGGAGTGAGCCTGTCGACCTGTTCCCAGGCGGTCCCGAAACTGGCCAGGAGGGGCCCGGCGAGGATCTCGATCGCGGCAGCCTCGAGATCGGTAAGGTCACGCGAAGTGAGCGCCGGATCGAGGGGGCAGACAGACCCGCCGAAACCGAGTTCGACGAGGGCCTCGCGGAATTCCATGTCGAGATGAAAGAGGACCCTGCCATCCCAGGGCGGGACTGCAAAGGCGCAGAGGACCGTGGGGGCTGACAAGGTTTCCATGAACTCGCCGAAGGTCAGCTGGTCCACGAGGGCGACCTTTAATTCGCAGGGCAGCCGGAGGAGGGACGAGAGGCCGACTCCGGCAAGGCGGGCAAAGCTCTCGTGGACGATCTCCACCGTCCGGATCTGCTCCCGGGAGAACTTGTCCGGACGCTTGAAATCATATTTCTTGACGCGATACCCGCGATCAAGGCCAGCTCGCTTCCCGAGGATCTCCCTGCCGGGAACCAGGGCCAGGGGAGCGTCGCTCACGGCCTGCCCCCCGTCCCGAAGACCTCGGTGACTCGGACTCCGAAATTCTCGTCAATGACGACAACCTCGCAGAGGGCGACAACCTTCCCCCCCGCGCGGAGCTCCACCGGCTCGCCGGCCATCGAGGAGAGCTGGATGATGGTACCAGGGCCCACCGTCGCAAGTTCACCCACGGAGAGGCTTGTTCTGCCGAGCACTACCTCAAGATCGACCTGGACCCCGTCTATAGATCCTGTCCTCATACCATGCCTGCCTTTTCCTCAGCATCCATGAGCTGCAGGACCTTGAAGAAGGCCCTGCCGCCCTTCCTGATGATCCGCCCCTCGCCGATGACGACGCCCCCTGCCTCGAGCTGGACCCTTCCGTCCTCAGCTCCGCGGAACTCCATGGTCCCGGCCCTGCGTCCCTCTTCCATGGCGCGCGGCGAGAGCCTTGTCCGTGCCAGGACCACTTCGGTCGTCAGTACCACAAGGTCCTCTAGACCGCCCTGTCGAACATCGCCATCCATGTCGGCCTCCTTGGCTCCTGGCTCCAATTGTATATCGCCGGAGTGTTGAGGCCTTCCACGATCTTGCGTTTGTGCTGGCCTTGATTGGCACTATCTTGGCACTATCTTGGCGCTATCGTACGCTGCGCCGGTATTCGCTGGGGGTCTGGCCCATGAGGCGGAGGAAATAGCGGTTGAAGAAGGTCAGGCTGTTGTAGCCGACGGCGAGGGCCACCTCGATGACGGGCAGGTCGCCGTCGCGGAGGAGGAGGGCGGCACGGGCGATGCGCCTGCGGTTGAGGTACTCGAAGAGAGGATGGCCCGCAGCCGCCTTGAAGCGCCTCGAGAAATCCGTGACATTGAGCGCGCAGCCCGCGGCGACCTCGTCGAGGGAAAAATGTTCATCATAATGCGTATCGATCCAGGCGATGAGGGCCTCGATGGTCCTCGGTCCCCCGCCTGGGTCTTCCTCCGGGATCTCGGGAGAGGCCAGCACGAGGGCCAGGATCTGGGCGAGGGAGGCTGCGGCGGTAAACTCGAGGGCAAAGCGGTTCCGCATCCATCCTCTTTCACCTCGGGGCGCCGGGCCTGGATCGGAGGCGAGCTGTCCGACCGAGGCAGCGAGGATCCCGAGTATTCCGCCCACTCTCGCCCAGATCGGAAGCTCGAAGGCCCTGGCGCCGCCTGACCAGGGACTCGCCCAGCCCTCCGAGAGCGTGTCGAGGGAAAAGCCACCCTCGAGGGCCGCCAGCGGATCACGGTCGAAGACCAGGACGGCCAGGTCAGCGCTTCCAGGCCTTCCATGTAGCCGCCAGGGCTGATCGCGCCCGGGGAGCGCAAGGCAGGCCCTGGAACCGTAGCCGGAAGAAGATCCCCCTTCCAACCCAAAGCGCCCTGCCTTCGCGAAGACCAGGAGCTCCCCATCGGGCAGCGGCAGTAGCGCCGATTGGTCGAGTCCTGTCTCCTTGAGTTCCAGACCGAGGGAGAAAAGGGGGCTCGCGGGCGAGAATCGGTATTTCATGGGTGGCGTCTCTTTCAGGATGAGGCTTGACCGGCCGGAAAGCAAATCCCGGCCACGCTGGGCAGCGGGAGAGCCGCAGCCTTTATCCCTCTGCCCTCAGGCCCCGGGAGCGCGTGGATTCGTAGACAGCCGCTCCCACAATGAGGATGCCGCCGGCCGCCGTCCAGGGCGAGGGGATCTCACCGAGGAGGAGGAGGGCAAAGATGGCGCCATAGAGGGGTTCGAGGCTGCCAAGCACGGCAGCGGTCCGGGCCCTGATGCCCCGGAGGCTGGCTATGAAGAGCGTGTGCGCAAGCGCCGTGCAGAGGATGCCCAGTACAGCCAGAAGTACCAATTGTTGCAATCCCGGCCAGGCGAAGGCGGAGCCTGGGGCAAAGCCTGCCCCGGTAGCCCCGGTGGCCCCGGCAGTGGCCCCGCCGGGGCTGCTGGCACTGCCCAGGCCCAAGAGGGCCAGCGGGATGAGGACGAGGGCTGCGGCGAGGTCCTGGTAGAAGGCGACCGCGACGCTCGGCAGCTTCCCCGCGCTCCGCTTGTTGAGGATGGCCAGGAGGGCGAAGCTCGCTGCGGATGCCAGGCCCCAGAGCACGCCTTCCATCGCCAGGCCAGCGCCTGCCACCCCCGCGTGGGCAACTCCCGCAGCGGCCTGTCCACCAGCGGCCACCCCCACCGCTGCCTGGGTGCCTGGGCCGCCGACGCCAAGGCCGCGGCCAAGGCCGGGTCCGAAGGCTACGATCGCTGCCCCCGCCAGGGTCAGCAGGGCGATCAGGAGGTTTTCCGCCCTGAGGCGTTCTCCCAGGAAGAGGCCTTCGAAAAGGACGACGAAGAGGGGGAAGGTGGCAAAGGAAACCAGGCCAATCGCCACCGTGGAGACCTGGATGGACTGGAAAAAGGTCGTCCAATGGAAGGCCAGGAGGATGCCCGAGGCAGCCAGGGTGGCGAGGGTCCTTCGTGAACCTGGAGCCAGGCTCGTACGCGTCGCCAGGGCAACCAGCGCGAGGGTGAGGCTGGCGAAGAGCACGCGTCCGAGCACGATGAGGAGGGGGGACAGCTCGATGAGCTTGCCGAAGAGTCCGGACAATCCAAAGAGGACGACGGCGACGTTGGCCTTCGCGAGGCTGAGACCGGTATCGCCTTTCATGCGTCGATTATACACAGGCCCCTCATCAGCTATACTAGCCGGATGCGCGCCCTCGTCATCCAGCCGCCCTTCGTGCAGCTGAACGCAGCCTACCCTGCCATCCACTACCTCGCAGCCTATCTCCGTTCGCGGGACATCGTCAGCACCGTGGAAGACCACTCCATCGCCCTGTACAGGCGCATCTTCAGCCGCGCGGGACTCCACGAGGTCTTTGCCGAGGTGGATCGCCGGCGCAGCGCGGGGGAGCTTCCTGCAGGCCTCCCCGACGCAGAGATCGCGCGCTACCTCTCCTATCGTAGTCAGTATGAAGCGTGGATCGGGCCCCTCGTCGACTACCTCTCGGGCGCCGACCCCGCCTTCGCTCACCGCCTCGCCTCGGCTGCCGAATTCCCGCGCGGAGCCCGCGTCGAAGCCCTCCTCGAATCGCGGGGCCGCCGTCCCGGGCCCGAGGACGCTCCCCTCATCGCCTCACTGATCCTCGAAGACCTCGGCGACCTTCTCACCCACGCGCTTGACGCTGACTTCGGCACCGTGCACTACGGCGAACGCCTCGGCAGGAGCCGCGACGACTTCGGCGCCGTCCTTGAATCGCTCAACTCGTCCTGGATCATGGCAAGGCTCTATCGCCCCTGGCTCGCAGAACGCCTTGGCTCCCGGGAGGCTCCTGAGCTCCTCCTCATCAGCCTGCCCTTCCCGGGCACCCTCGCGGGGGGCCTGGCCTGCGCGGCAGCAGCCCGCCAGAGCTTCGGGCCATCCACGACAATCGTGATGGGCGGCGGCTATGTCTCCACCGAGCTCCGCGGCCTCCGGGACCCTCGCTTTTTCGACTACTGCGACTTCCTGTCCTTCGACGCGGGTTTCGGCAGCCTCGCCTCGATCCTGGATGGAAGGAAGGGGGGCGAGGGCGACACATCGTCCTACTACAGAACAATGACGAGGCGTGAGGGAAGGATCCTGTCCTGGGGCTTCCCGGAGGGCGACCTGGCGGCAAAGCCAGCCGGCTGCGCAGGAACGGAATGCACGCTTCCCCTCCGCATCTCCCTGCCCTGCCCCGACGCAGCGGAAAGGCTCTCGACCGAAAACTATGAATTAGGACAGATCCATCCCGACTACATCGATTTCAACTACCACGAGTACCTCAGGCCCATCGACTCGGCCAATCCCATGCACCGGCTCTGGTCGGAGAGCCCCTGGCTCAAGTACCGACTCGCCCAGGGCTGCTACTGGAAACGCTGCGCCTTCTGCGACACCGAGCTCGATTACGTCAAGTCCTTCGTGGCGGCCGAGCTTGAGGGCCTCCTCTGTGCCCTCGATGCGGCGGCGGCTTCCACGGGTCTCAGGGGCCTCCACTTTGTCGACGAGGCCATGCCGATGGCGCGGCTCCTGGCCTTCGCCCAGGCCAACCGTCAGCGCTCTGCCTTGGGGAAACCAGCCTTCCACTTCTGGGGCAACATGCGCTTTGACGCCTCCTGGAGCGCCGACCGCATCGAGCTCCTCGCGGCCTCGGGCCTGGTGGCGGTGTCGGGGGGCATCGAGGTGGCCAGCGAAAAGGGCCTGGCGATCACCGACAAGGGCTTCGACCTCGCAGGCCTCGTGGCGACCCTCGTGGCCCTCAGGCGTTCGGGCGTCCTCGTGCACGCCTACCTGATCTACGGGTTTCCGGGCCAGGACGAGAAGGACATAATTGAAAGCGCCGACTTCGTGCGCGGCCTCTTCGTGGCGGGCCTCGTCGACTCGGCCTTCTGGCACCGCTTCGTGCTCACGCGCCACTCACGCATGCTCGCGGAATGGGCGGAGGGCGGAAGGCCCGAACTCCTGCCCCGGGACCGGGGAGGGAGCTTTGCGGCCAACGACCTGGAGTTCGAGGGCGAGGAAGCCTACGAGGGTTTCGGAGAAACCCTCGACGCGGCTCTCGGCGCCTGGATGGAGGGTGAGGAGCTCGAAAAACCGGCGGAGGCCTGGTTTTCGGCGACCGGTCGCGGGAGGGGCGGCAGGGTCGGGAAGCCGGCCCCGAAGGCCGCCGGTATGAAGGCCACGCCGCCAATGGATGGCGTCGTCCGCGTCGAAGCCCTCATCGAAGCGGCCGAAGCCGCCCTCGACGCCAGTACCCTCCCTTCCCGTGGCCGCGCCTACTGGACTGCGGGCCTGCCCGTAGCAGCCGCGCCAGCCGCCAGGCCCGCAGCTCATACGCAGGCATTCACGCCTGCATCCGCTCAAGGGGCCGAGGGGAGGACCATCTCATGGTCGCGCCGAGGCCAACCCGATTCTGAGACCCTCCCCTCTCCCCAGGCCGCCGCAAAGGCCCGCGCGGCCCTCTGTGAACTCTCTGAAAACCCTGCGGGCATGGAACTCGGGACCCTCGCGGAACTGTCGGGCCTCTCCCTGGCCCAGCTTGGCTCCCTCCGAGGCCGGGGCTTGGCCCTCATCCCTTCCTCGTAGCGGCAGTTGCCCCGTTCCCGAAGACAGCGCAAAAAAGCTATAGTCACTCCCATGCCCGCCACAGTCCTCCGACGCCTCGCTGCCCCTGCTCCCGCACGCGCGGTCCCCTCCCCGGCCAGCGGGCCAACCCGCTCTGGCTGTCGCCATCGGGACCCGGCGTGAATTCCTTCACTCCCGAGGAAGTCATCTTCGCTCCGACGGCGCAATGCAATCTTAATTGTGCCCATTGCAGAGTGACTCGTGTCCCGGAGCTCCTCGACCTCGGTGCCTCACTCCGCTTCCTGGGCGACTGTGCCGCATCGGGCATCGACCGCGTGGGCTTCTCAGGCGGGGAACCCTTCCTCCGACCCGACTTCATCGCCGGCATCGCGCGTGCTGCCGTCGGGCACGGCATGGTCTTCGACCGCCTGATGACCAACGGGGTCTGGCACAGGAATCCCTCAGATCTCCGCGCGGCGCTTATGGCAGTCGAGGAATCTGGCTTCGACGGAACCTACGGCCTCAGCATCGATTCCTGGCACCCCCAGGAGAGCGAAAAGCTCGTCCAATTCATAGAGACTGCCTTCGAGCTTCGAGGCCGGAGGGACTGCGTGGAAATCATCTCCGTGCGCGCCGGGGACGAAACCGCCTGGGAGGCAAAGCTCGCCGACATCGTGGAGGCCCTCGGGGCGACCCTTCCGGGCGTCGCGCTTGAAGACGGCCCGCTGGAAGACGGCGAGGGCCTCCCGGTCGCGGCCCCAGGTGAAGTCACGGCCATCTCCGACAGGGCATGGAGGGAACGCGGCGACGAGGGTGAGGACCTCCCCGAAGCCCTCTTTGTCCGCATTATCAGATTCGACCGCTCCTTCGCAGCCTGCCCCGATCCCGAAGCAGCCGGAGCCTGGAAATCCCAAGGCTGGTTCAAGGACGACCTCTGCGCGGGTCCGGGCAATCTCTTCTTCGTGCACCCAGGCGGAGATGTGGCACCCTGCTGCGGCTACGCCAATGAAAACCCAGGCCTCATCCTCGGAAACATCGCAACTGCAACCTTCGCGACCCTGATGGAAAATGCCGCAGCCAGTGTCCAGGTGCGGAGCTGCTACGGCACGGGCCTCGGTGCCCTCCGCACGCGGCTGGGCCGCGAAGGCCACAGCTTCCCCGGCGTGACGCAGGACCAGTGCTTCTTCTGCGACTACTGCGCCAAGGAAGGGCTTTTTTGAGCGTGACCGCCGCGCGAGCGCAGATCCCGGCCTTCGGTCCCCTCCGCTTTTACGGAGATGCCCTCAAGCTCGTCCTCCCCGTCATGCTCCAGCAGCTCATCACCGCCATGATCTCCCTCGTGGACAACTTCATGGTGGCGGGCCTCGGCGACGAAAAAATGGCGGCAGTCAACGTGGCCAACCAGCTGAACTTCGTCTGGCTCGTGGTCGTGAACACCGCCTGCATGGCGGGCGGCATCTACCTCTCCCAGCACCGGGGCGCCAACAACAAGGAAGGCATGCGGCAGGCTTTCCGCTTCAAGCTGATGCTCTCCCTCGGCTTCTCCGCGATCCACCTCGTCCTCTGCCTCGTCTTCCCCGAGGTCCTCATCGGCTTCATGCTCGGCGGCTCAGGCAGGAATCCCGGCATCGTGACCGAGGGAGCGCGCTTCCTCAGGCTCGCCAGCCTTGGATCCCTCCCCTTCGGCATCTCCATGGCCATCGGCTCCTCCTTCCGCGACATCGGCCGGACCAAGTCGCCCCTGGTCATTTCCTCCGTCGCGGCCGTCCTGGCGACAGTTCTTAATTGGTTGCTTATCTACGGAAACCTGGGTTTCCCCCGCCTCGAGGTCCAGGGGGCAGCGGTCGCCACCGTCGTGGCCCGCGTGGTCGAGTGCCTCGCCTTCATCGGCTGGGCGGCCTACCGGAGGCCCGATTTCGCTGTCCGTCCGCGCAACATCCTGGCCATCGACACCTCCCTCTTCCGTTCCATGCTCTCGAAGTCCGCTGCAATGTTCATCTCGGAGACCGCCTGGGTCGTTTCCGAGACCATCGTGACAGCCATCTACAATGGCCGGGGCGGCGCCGAGACCGTGGCCGGCATGGCTGCAGGATGGACAATCGCAAACCTCTTCTTCCTCGTGTTCCCGGGCATCCATACAGCCACCGGCGTCATGGTCGGCTCCACCCTCGGTGCGGGGGAACTCGAGGAGGCCCGTAAAAAGGGGCGCTGGCTCCTGTCGGGCTCGGCGGTCTTCGGGGCGGCGGCAGGACTCGTGGCGGCCTCCTCGACTGCCATTGTCCCCCTGGTCTTCGGCAACCTGAGCGCCGACGCCCGGGCCGTCACGGTCGGCCTCGTCTTTGTCATCGCGATGTACCTCCCCCTCTGGGCCGTCATCAACGGCCAGTTCGCCCTCTCGCGGGCGGGCGGCGATACGACCATGGGCATCTGGGTCGATGTCGGCGTGACCTACGGCGTCTTTATTCCCATTGTCCTGGCTCTCGCAAGCCTCACCACGATAGGTCCCGTCCTCCTCTTTGGACTCGCGAAGATCTCCGACATCCCCAAAGCCCTGGTCGCACACTGGTGGCTCAAGAAAGAAAAATGGGTGAGGAACCTGGCAGAGCAGGAAAGAGGCTCCTGAAGGCCCAGCGCGCAGCCTATCCTGGCGCAGCCTGCTCAGCCGCGTCTCGCACTTCCTTGCCCCTTCGCTGCGTTACGGGTACTATTACCGGGCAGTCTGAGCCTGGGTACATTCAATTCCGTGAAACTCCGAAGGGGAGGCGTGCATGCAGCCTGACATCACCGACAAGGTCCTCGAACTCATCCGGAGGACCTCAACCGACATCCCCGGCGACGTCGAGGCGAGCCTCAGGAAAGCTGTCCTCGTGGAGGAGCCCGGTTCCGCCGCGCGCGGCGCCCTCGAGACCATCCTCGCCAACATAGAGCTGTCCCGCAAAAACGGCACGCCGATCTGCCAGGACACCGGCACGCCCATCTTCCGGGTCCGCCACCCCGAGGGCTGGAGCACCCGGAAGATGCGGGAGCAGATCCGCAACGCGATGGTGCAGGCAACCAAGGCCTCCTTCATGCGCCCCAACGCTGTCGATTCCCTCACAGAAAAGAACTCCGGCACCAACCTCGGAGGGGAGGAGTTCCCAACCATTCACTTTGAAGAGTCTGCGACCCTCGAAGAGCTCGCCGCGAGCGGGGATGCTTCAGGGGAGCAGACTTCGCTTTCGGAAACCCTTGTCATCGACCTCATGCTGAAGGGCGGCGGCTGTGAAAACGTCGGCGCCCAGTATTCCCTGCCCGACGAATCCATCGGCGCCGGCCGGGACCTCGCCGGCGTGCATCGCTGCGTCCTCGACGCCATCCACAGCGCCCAGGGCCTCGGCTGCGCTCCGGGCATCCTGGGCGTCGCCATCGGCGGAGACCGGGGCACGGGCTACCTCGCCTCCAAGACAGCCCTCCTGTCTCCCATCGGCGAGCGCCACAGGGACCCCGAGATCGCGATGCTCGAGGAGCTGATCACCCGGGAGGCGAACATGATGGGCATCGGCCCCATGGGCTTCGGAGGGAGGACGACCCTCCTGGACACGAAGATCGTGGGGATGCACCGCCTGCCAGCCTCCTATTTCGTCACAATTAGTTACATGTGCTGGGCCTACCGGAGGCGCAGGATGGTCATCTCCGGCGCCGGCCCGGCCGGCGCCGGCCCGGGCGACAACGCGATCAGCTGAAGGAGGCCACGATGCGCGAACTGACTATCCCCGTCTCGGCCGAAAGCATCCGGGAACTCACGATAGGCGAACCCGTCCTGGTCTCCGGCATCATGGTCACCGGCCGCGACACCGCCCACAAGTGGATCGAAGAGACCTTCATCAAAAAGACGCGGGCCCCCGGTCCCGGCGACGAGGCCATCCACGAGGAACTCCTGGGTATACTGAAGGGTTCCATGATCTACCACTGCGGCCCCGTCGTCGCAGGCCTCGACACAAAGCAGTACCGCTTTGTCGCCGCAGGTCCGACTACCTCCATCCGCGAAGAGCCCTTCCAGGCCGACGTGATGGAGCACTTTGGCTTGAGGGGCGTCATCGGCAAGGGAGGCATGGGTCCCCGGACCCTCGAGGGCTGCAGGAAAACGCCCGGAGTCTACCTCCACGCCATCGGCGGCGCCGCCTCCCTGATCGCCCAGACGGTCAAACGCGTAGTCGGCGTCTACAAGCTCGAGTTCGGAGTGCCCGAGGCCATCTGGGTCATCGAAGTTGAGCGCTTCCCGGCCGTCGTGACGATGGACGCCCACGGCAACAGCCAGCACGAGGCAGTGTTCAACAGCTCGAAGAAGGTGCTTGAGGAGCTGATGAAGGGGATCTAGCGCGGTTACGCGGCATCACATCATCCGATCACACATGTCTCGAGGCCCATCGGCGCAGCCATCGGTTTTCCCTTCCATAGTCTGAAACCCCGTGCTATTATTGCCTATCAACCTTGCAAAAGGATAGCAAATATGACTTCCAAAA